>JANNEH010000275.1:0-4356 GCA_031378405.1 Synechococcales cyanobacterium OTE_75_metabat_409 | reverse complement strand
ATGGACTAATGCACTTCAACCGGGCTTCCGACCTTCTAAGCCCGAGCTGGACAAGGATAGTGGGGCATTTACTTTTACAGCAACTATTTCTCTAGAGCCTCATCAAAATGGGACAAAATATCGAGCAATTGTAATTCATGGAGATGAAGAAGGGTGCAAAAAACACCATGAAATGGGGTTTCATGCCGGATGGGGGAAAGCCCTTGACCAGCTTGTGGAGTACATGAAAAAAGTTGCATCTTCCTAGTAGTCAGATAGTGTCGTTTACCTGATAGTAAACGACACCGTTTTTTTCGGGTATTATTGCCATTCTTGTAATTGATCGAGCCAATGTTGCAGTGCTTGGGTAATTTGTTCTTTGCGACGCTCAAAGTTAGCGGCTAGAAGGATTATCAGCATTCCGGCGATCAGCCCGATCGCCCATTTGGTCACTGGTTGCTCGGTAATTAATATTACTAACTGATAGAAATTGCTCAGCAAGAATGTGATGGTACCTATATATAGCCATGCTCTCACTCGCCAACCTAAACCCGCTGCCCCGATCGCCAACCCCAAAGTAATGGGCACCCAAGGTTGATACGACACATGCCAAATCAATGCGGTGACTGCGATAATACCAGCTCCGGCCAGTCGCCCATAGTGACGATTTTGACGAGATCTTTGCCAAGCTGGGTCCCATTGGACTGCCACCAAAATTGATAACCCAATCAGCAGAGAGTACCAAAGAGGACTGGTGAGGCCATATTGCCACAGTAAGCGCATTCCCGCCCAATTGACAAATGCCAAGCTGAGATAAGCCCAACCGAACTGTTGTTGACGACGGGCTACACCAGCGTAGAAGGTTGCTAAGATGGCCAGATTCAATAGCGAAATATAGTTCCATTCAAAAACCACCCGCGATAGAGGCAACACCAGCGCCAGCGATCGCCAGGGTCGATCTTGCCAACCCCACTCACTCCAGGGAGCCAGCATGAGCAGTAAACCCACCAGGCAAGCGACTAAAATCAAGCCATTATCTGCCACCCCTAAGCCTTGGAAGATCGATCGAGCATAGATACCCACACCCATCAACTCGGCGAAGCCTAAATAGACCCACCAATCGCCGCGATCTCGATCTCGACCTTGGATTAAAGCATAAATTCCTAGTAGGCCACTGGTAAATAAATGCAAAATAGTCAAATGTGGGATGGGGATTGGTGGTGACACTGCTGCTGCGATTTTCCAGGCACTAGCCACCGCCCAGTGACCATGAGCGACATTCTTTAATCCGGTTAACGGCAGATCCCAACATAGTTCTTGACCACGCCGGGTCTGTACCCAGGCCACCAGGCGATAGATCAAAGCCAACACTGCTGTCACTAACCCATAAATCGTGAGGGCATCAGCAATATTGCCACCAGCAGGTGCCTGGAGAATTTGGTAAGTAATTAATTCGTAACAGCCCAAGGTCATCAATATCAGACCACCGTATGCTGACCATTTAGATCGATAACTACGACTGACCAAGACTCCAATTAGGCCAACCCCGATCGACAATAAACCACTATAGCTATTGAAAAATGGCAGACGTAACCACAGACCCCAAACAGCTAGTAGTCCCGGCAGAAAACTGGTTTCCAGCACTGCTAAAGATCCGGTAATATTCCGGTAAGGGCGACTTTTTTGGATTATTAACTGCCATAACCACAAGAGAAAAGCTAATACTACATTAGCGATCGCCAAAGCCCATGTTCCACCACCCAACAAATGCACAGCGGCACCCAAGCCAAATTGGCTGGTAACTACCGCACTGCAAAACCAAATTGGCTGCAAGATATTTGCTGGAATCAGGGAATCTGACCAACGCTGCCGATCAACCATGCCCCACAATAAAATAATCGCGGTGACTAACAGACTCAAATTCAGGCTACTGAACCAGCCAATTGCACCAATGACAGGAGTAAGCTTGCTGCCATCGAGATCCAGAGTCAGACCACTAAGCACTGCCAGCCAGCGAATATCAGTATAAAAATAGTGACCACTACCGATTACCATTTCTATCGTCGCTATACCGATCGCCCATACATCGCTAGCGGTCGCATAAACCATCTGGTGTGGATTAACCAGGCTACGCAATTTTTTACTGACAAACCATAGTCCACTACAGACCACTGCCCCTAAAATCAACCAGAGGGGAGTGGAGATGCGTCCTGCTAATAAGTTCAGTCCCAGACCCAGACCAAATCCAATATGAATCGCTGCCGCAACGGTTGATTGATTCATGCTGGAAGTTTCCACTGGTGAGGTGGGATCATTTGGCTCTTGCCAAAAATCCTCTGTCTTCACCGGTTGCACGACCAATACTGTCGAAACGCGATGAGCCATCGCCCGGACGATCGGAAACATTATTGCCACCGAGATAGCTAAGAGGATCGATCGCCAAGTTGGATTTTCACTGCCTAATACGACAGCACCAGCCAAACCACCGATCGCCCACCAACTAGCCTGGGACTTGGCATTTAGTTGCCAAGGCAAAGCCGCTCTAAATTTTTTGGTAGCAACATAGCTGAAAGCAGCCGGGATAACTATTAACCAGAGCGGTGAATTTACGCGCACAGCAGAAAATGTCAACAAGAACCCAGTAAAAGCCAAACCAGCCAAGATCCGGCCAAAATCCCAAGCGCTGCGCTGCCAGCGATCTTGGTCTGGTGCTGCTGGGCACGTACTAAACCACAGCTCGATCGCCGTCAAAACTGTCAACACCAAACTACCAATGGCCATGCCTAAAAAGGTGTCATTACTCGTAACGGCATCTGTTGTTAACAAGTTTTGGGCAAATGACATACACCAATCCCACCGGTAGTTCAACGCCGCAAAAACCGTCAACAAGCCACAGAGATGTGTGAAATACAGATAGCTAGTCCGCACGGGCTGATGACGATGAGTTAAATGCGCCAAGATCGCCGTGGAAGCTACCAAATCGATCAGCAAACCCAAAGGCGCAGCGCCAGTCAAACCTGTGGCAACTAATCCAGTGCCAATAATTAATCCTTCGCCAGTCCGACAAAGAGATTCTTGATCTCTGCGCCAGAACCAAGCTGTCAGCCAGACCCAAGCTAACAAATAAGGGAAAACCAACAACCCACCAGCAAATAAGTAATTTGAGCCAAATAACCGTTCGATCGTCGGTAAAACCTTGGCCAGTAAAGCACCAGTCGATAAAAATTGCCAGAGAAAATTACTAAGAAAGTAGGTTTGCAGGCCAACTACAAATAACCAGACTAAATCTTGATTTCGTCCGTCTTTCTGTAACCGCTGCCATAACCAAATCAACGCCAAACCATCGATTGCTACCGATTGCCAAGGACTAACTTGCCATTCACCTAGTCCAAGCAACCAACCCAAGATCAATAAACCAGCCCCCAGCCGGTGATATAGCGTAATTAAGCCCGTGAGAGTTTCTTGGTGTCGGGCTAATTTCCGACTGGGGTGTTGCAAAGAAATCGCCTCCACCCGCTGGAGTTTTTGCTGATGCTGCATAGCCCATTGAGCAAACAACCAACCCAAGATCCCGATCGCCAGACTAAAACTAGTCAACGGTAAATGAACAACAAATAATCCCCGCAGCAATAACATCCCCAAACCGTAGATCGCCAAAGCACCTGGCTCGATTTGGCGGGTTTTTTGTAAAACTATGGCTACTCCGATCGCTCCAACATAAATACTAATTGCTGCCCAATGAGGAATTTGCCAACCCAATTGCAACAAACTCAAAACTGCATAAGCTCCCATCAACCACTGAGCCGAACGATGTGCTGATCGAGATTTATGGCGCTGCCTAGTACTGAAATAAGCCATCCCCGCCAAACTGACGGTGGCCACCAGGGTGGTGGCGATCTCCCAGGGCTGATGCCATAACCCAAAAGAATCGATCGCCCAAAAATTTATCGGAATCAGCAACAGTGCCGCCATCTGTAAAGTATTGGCGGTCAAGCGTAATCCCTGCTGCTTTCTTGCCCAGCTTCCCGTAGCCCAAAAACCGATCGTATATAGCCACAGCAATCCATATTGCCCCCAAGCTGGAAAGCGCGACCACTGGGTTGCCGCTAATACCCCCGAAGACAAAACAACTAAAAATACCCCCAAGAACAGCAGCCACCGCACACTCAATTCATCTTTGAGGGTTTGCCAAATGGTCGGCACTGGCATTTGTTCAGGAATCGGCTCTGGGACAGGTGCGATGACTATCGGCGGCTGGATGGTGACAGTTTGCCTAATCGGTAAGGTTTCGCTCAAACAAGCTCGCCCAATCTGCAAGATCTGCTCGGAGTCTAGCATTCCTGATTGCAATAATCGATCGAGGGTAGCCAAGAGCTG
>JANNEH010000259.1:0-6264 GCA_031378405.1 Synechococcales cyanobacterium OTE_75_metabat_409 | reverse complement strand
ATGGCGATTGACCAATTGCTGCAACTGTTGTCGTTCACCTTCAATTAGCTGGACTGGTTTTGGTGCAGATTTAGGCACTGGATGATCCTCAAATTAATCACCATTCAAGGGTAGCATTACTTCAGCCGCAGTCTACTAGTGCCAACTTGCTGGAAGCCAAATTGGTCGAGGCAGATTTGACTGGATGTCAATTGGTTAGGACTAATTTGCGTGAAGCTGATTTGCGGAATGCTGGTTTGTGGGATACTTGCTTGGATGCTGCCTTGCTCTATAAAGCTGATTTGAGAGGAGTACAAATGGTTGGGACAAGTCGTAATGGAACTGATTTCGGATGTGCTGATTTGCGGGACAGCAACATGGAGTCCAATCGAAGTAGTGCTGATTTCACTGAAGCAAATTTGCAAGGAGTTGTCAATTTTGTTCCCTTGAAAACAGATATCTTCTGTAGAACCATTATGCCAGACGGTTCCATCAGGAGTGATGGATGCTGGCCTGAACGTATTAGTATCTGAATCTGCAAATAAAGTTTGATCGATGATCTTGTAGGGTGGGCACTGCCCACATATTCAACTCTATACGAAGTAAGAAACAAAGAGCTTTGAATATAAAAACAAGCATTAAAACAAAAAATATCTTGAAATTATCGAAAGCAATGGACTGTATTGTAGATATTAGTTATTGAAGAGGTACCTATATGGCTTGGAAAGAAATCAGGGTGGAGATGACTCCAGAAGATTTGGTTGGAAGCTACATGCAAGGGGAGCGTGACTTCCGAGGAATTAGATTGATTCAATCTCCACTGGCTGTCGAGGGGAATGAAATTGACTTGCGAGGTCTGTGCTTGCGAGATATTAATTTGAGTGGAGCCGATTTCCACAAGGCTGATTTCACTGAGTCCGACTTCACCAACGCCAATATGGTCGGAGCTAGTTTTACAGAGTCTTGTTTTAAGCGGGCTATTATCAGGGATGCCAATATGTACTCCGTTAACTTGAATTGGTCTGATTTGAGAGAAGTTGATTTCCAAGGAACCACGCTCAGTCATGTAAATGCTGTCGAGGCCTCTTTCGATAGGGCGAAAATTCGTTACATTGAGTACTCCATTTTGGCTGAAGCCAGATTCCATGAAGCTTGGATCAGTAAAGAACTCATTTGTGGTTTTGGAAATCTGATTTGGAGAACTACTTTGCCCGATGGCACTATTGAAAATGGTCCTTATTGGGGAGACTTCTAGATGATCTTAAGATACAAGTTCGATCGATGATCTTGTAGGGTGGGCACTGCCCACATATTCAACTCTATACGAAGCAAGAAACAAAGAGCTTTGAATATAAAACAAGCATCAAAACAAAAAATATCTTGAAATTATCGAAAGCAATGAACGTGGGCAATATTTCGGCTCCGCTCAATAACAGCCCACCCTACATCTTGTCTATACTTACTCACCCAGATCTAAATTCATTAAATTTACAATGTCTGGAGATAGGTTAACACCATCACATTGACAGCCCCAATCATTTTGATACTCACCTCGCTTTACTGACCGGTGAAAACTCGAATATTGCCACTGATGAACACATTTCACCAAACCATGTTTGACCGGATTAAAATGCAAATAATTCAAATGTTGGCATAAATCAACCTCATCAGAAATTGTGTGCTCATAAAACCGTCGCTGCCACACATCACTCTCCCGATGCTTTCTCCGAGACGTAGAAACATTTACAGGAAGAGCATTAGAGCCTCTCAACGCCCTAGTGAATAACACCTTCATCCGGCCTACTCGATATGAATAATCGCTATCACCTGTGGGTAAACTCCACAAAAAATGAATATGTTCTGGCAGGATGACCGCTGCATTGATCGAGAACGGCCTTTCTTTCATCACAACGACACAAGCCTGCTTCAATTTGCGAATATTTTCTGGGTCTAAAAATAGTGGTTTTCTTTGATGAGTGACGATCGTGAGAAATACAGTGCTGCCAGGGATATTTGCACGACGGTAAGTAGACATTTTTAAAAAATTTTGAGTATCAAGGTAGAGTTTGGAACCCTAGTGGTGGGCAGTGCCCACCCTACATTATATTCATTAATATATAAATATACTTATTCACTATGCAAAATTTGAATGCCCCAGCTATTTCAGCCAGGGACATGGACCAGTTGATTACGATCGACCAGCTAACACTGTATCCAGAATTTTTTCAGGTACTTCTTGTAGATGATGATGTTGCCGAGTAAAGAAACCTACTCCCAAAGTGAGAGAACGTAGTTCCACAATGAAATTATGCATTTCGGCTTGAGGCAAATAGGCATCGACATTATCCCAATCGATCCAGCCTGCTTTAGCGGCATAGCCTAAAATTTGTCCCCGATGGCCGCTGATTAATTGCAGTACTCTAGCAGTAAATTCTTGCGGCGCAGAGACTTGAACTGTTTCGATCGGCTCTAACAAAGTGGGTTGGCATTGCTGCATTCCCTCGGTCATCGCCAACCGGGCAGCGGTTTTAAATGCCTGCTCCGAGCTATCTACCGCATGAAAAGAGCCATTGGTCAGAGTAACCGCCACATCTACCACCGGGAAACCCAGCGGCCCATGACCCAAATAGTCCCGCACTCCGGTTTCTACACCCGGAATATACTGTTTGGGCACCGCGCCACCCACGATCGTTTCCTGAAAGCTGAAGCCTTGGCCGCGCGGCAGGGGCTGAATGCTGAGATACACATCACCAAATTGGCCGTGGCCACCAGATTGATGCTTATACCTGCCATGGATGGAGTCGATCGATTGGCGAATGGTTTCACGATAAGAGACCTGGGGTAAGTGGGTTTGCATCGGTAGATTGTATTTGCGTCGCAATCTATCCATGGTGACCTGCAAATGAATTTCTCCCTGTCCCCACAGAATTACTTCGTGGGTGTCACCATGTTGCTCCCAATGCAACGAGGGATCTTCCTCACAGATTTTGTTTAATGCTCCGCTCAGTTTGACTTCATCGTTCCGTTTGGCCGGGACGATCGCCATCGCATATACCGGCGGCAGTGGCTGGGCGGTGGGGAGGGTGCGTTGCAGGGATCTATTGCTGATGGTCATGCCGGTGCTGACTTTTTCTAGTTTGCCGATCGCCACAATATCGCCAGCCTGTGCCATGTTCAAGCTTTGGGTTTGTTGACCTTGCAAGCGATAGATGCCACTAGAGCGAATTTCGTTGAGGGTCATGCCATCTAAAATAGTGCCTTGCCACACTCGCACCAAGGACATTTTGCCACCTTGGGGGGTATAGAAAGATTTGAGTACTTGCGCCATCACACCATCGTTTAGGTTCAGACCCCGGCGCTGGGCGGTAAGGTTGGCATCGGGGGCTTCGCGGACTAAGGCATCTAAAAGTGGCTTAATGCCCCAATCTCGATCGGCGGCTCCCACAAAAACTGGCACTACCAGGTCAGCACCCAATTCCATTTTGAGGTCTTGAATAATTTCGGCTTTGCTGGGTTCTATTTCGTCTAACAATTCTTCAAGTAAGTGATCATCAAAGTTTGCTAATTCTTCCAGCATGGCCATGCGGGTGATCTTTTCAATTTCGGCCAGTTCGATCGGAAAAGTGACATATTCTATCTTTTCGGCGTGGTAGTGATAGGCTTGTTCACTCACTAAATCAATAAACCCCAATAAATTGGAATTATGGATTATTGGATATTGATGGGCAATCAAGGGACGACTAGAAACTTGTTTCAGGGCTTGGAGTAGGTCACCAAATTCGATGCTAGACCGTTCCATTTTGTTGACAAAAATCAGGTGAGGAATTTCCCAGTCGTCTAAGAACTTAAATAATGGTGCCAAGGTCAATACTCGATCGACTACTGGTTCGCAAACCACAATGGCAATATCTACACCTACTAGGGAGTTATAGGTTTCTTGGCTGAATTCGATCGAGCCGGGACAGTCGATAAAGTTGAATTGGATGTCGCCGTAGGTGGCGGTGGCGACGTTGATTTCTACGCTCATTTGTCGATCGCGGGCTTCGGGAATGTTATCTCCAACAGTGTTGCGATCCAGAACCTTGCCTTTGCGTTTGATGACACCGGAGAGAGAAAGAATGCTTTCGAGTAACGTGGTTTTACCGCTGAGATAGGGGCCAACGAGGCCCACGTTACAGATACGGCTGTCGTGTTCGATGTTCATGGCGGAACTCTCAAATATTCAATTGTTTAAAGATTTCAAGCAGGTTTAGGGAAACCTGCCAACAGCGCTAGATTCAACAGATTCTATGGACTGGCGCTGCGGGTGAATATTGAAGCCTAATCTCGTGGTTGCTTGTGTGGTTACTAGGTTAAGCTGGTTGGGAGAGTTTGAGTTCGATCGTTCCACAGAACTTAACGATCTGGTCATTTATCTTCACATTTTGATGTTGCGACTGCTGAGTACCTACAGTATTCATCTTGACTGAAATCAACAATTTGACTAAAATGTACATAATCTATTGAATCTGAAATAATGCAGACCTATACTCTGTCTGAAGCGCGTAATCGCCATGGTGAGATATTCGATCGAGCCACCACCGAACCTGTCCTTTTAACCAAGCAATCTCGGCCCAGCCATGTTCTACTCTCGGCCACTGCCTACACAAACTTGATAGATAAATTGGCAGAATTGGAAGAATCTAGTTGGGGCAGAAAAGCTACAGAGATTTTATCCAGTGAAGTAATGGTCGGCACTACAGAATTCACCAATGCTCTGACAGCAATAGTGAATGGCGAAACTTGATGGATTAAGAAAGCATACTAATTCAACCATACTCACTGCTCGACTTAGAATATTTTCTTTGCCGAGCAGCATGAATAATGAGCGATAATCGTTCACAAACTAAAAAATTCCTAGCAAAATCACGAGAGTAAATAGGCAAAAAACACCTAAAACACCAAGCATTAATCCGAAGTATGGAGCATGGTTAACACTATCAAGATATTGATTAACCTTTTGATCTTTTTCTTCTGGGTGCCAAATCATCGGGCGCATATCGATCACCTCAATTCTTTGTAGTCTGTAGTATGCATTGATGGTAGCAATAATTCAGCGATGACCTCAGGAAACAAGCCTAAAACTTAATTTTTGCTGCTGGTCAGCCCAGGCAATGATGGTGAAATGGATCAGCAATCTGATCGGTTGATGGATTAAAATTAATCCATGCAAATATCTATCCCCGACCTCTCGCTGATTGTGCTGATTGGCGCTTCTGGCTCCGGCAAATCTTCGTTTGCCCGCAAGCACTTTTTGCCCACCGAGATAATTTCCTCAGACTACTGTCGATCGATCCTAGCCGACGATGAAAACGATCAATCTGTGACCAGTGAAGCTTTTGAGCTGCTGCATTATATTGTGGCCAAGCGCCTCAAAGCCGGTCGATTGACCGTAGTCGATGCCACCAACGTCAAGGCCGAAGACCGCAAGCCGCTGTTGCAGATTGCCAAAGAATATCATTGTTTTGCGGTGGCGATCGCCTTCGATTTACCCGCCCAGCTCTGCCATGATCGCAACCAAAGCCGAGGCAATCGCAACTTTGGCATTTATGTAGTCGATCGACACCGCCAAAACTTGCGCAAATCCTTGCGCTCTTTAGATAAAGAATTTCGCTATGTGCATGTTTTAGAGAGCGTGGAATCGATCGACCAAGTGGAAATTGTTCGTACCAAATCTTGGAATAACCGCAAAACCGAAACTGGGCCATTCGACATTATTGGTGATATTCATGGCTGCTGTGACGAGCTAGAGATTTTGCTAGACAAACTGGGCTATCAGTCTACACCTGGATTGCAAACTGGCTTTTGGGACTTTCCGACTTATTCTCACCCAGAGGGGCGACGGGCGTTGTTTGTGGGAGATTTAGTCGATCGAGGTATTCGCAACCTGGATACTGTCAAGCTAGTTCATAATATGATCGAAGCGGGTAGTGCGCTCTGTGTGTGTGGCAACCACGAATTTAAGCTATCGCGTTACCTACGAGGCAAAAATGTCAAGGTGAGCCATGGCTTACAACAGACGATCGAGGAAATTGAGGCGATTCGACCGGCAGTAGCTGCCGAGCATCAGACAGAATTGCAGAAATTCTTGGATGGACTGATTAGTCATTATGTTCTAGATGAAGGCAAGTTAGTCGTTGCCCATGCTGGTTTGAAAGCCGAAATGCAAGGACGGACTTCGGGTGTGGTGCGCTCTTTTGCCATGTATGGTGAAACCACTGGTGAGATTGATGAATATGGTTTACC
>JANNEH010000255.1:0-1987 GCA_031378405.1 Synechococcales cyanobacterium OTE_75_metabat_409 | reverse complement strand
GCGGCTCCCCTCGGAGTTGGCGATCACTACCGGCTTGCCACCTTCCATCACGGCTACCACCGAGTAGGTTGTGCCCAAATCTATGCCGACTACTTTACTCATCCCTATTTCTCGCGCGAGAGCTTCTTGATTATATTAGAGCATAGCTTCGTATTTGGTGAGGTTGAACAGTACCGCTAAATCTATAAATCCATTATTAATCGAACTGTGTAGATCTAGATATCAAGCAAACCTTTTGCCTCCTTGGTCAATTATTGCGAGGGTGGCTCACTTTTGATCCAGATAGACCTATACTATCTAGCTTCTAGCCCACCATGGTTTCACTAGTTTCCGGCATGTCGATCGATTCACCACAGCCCAGTGCCCGCTCTACCTCACCACCAGTAGCTCGGGGCTGGAAAGGTCAGCCAGATTTGGTGGTGGTTAATGCCTTACAAGCTGGAGAAGACCAAGCTTTGGCTGAAATTTATGATCGCTATGGCCTAATGGTTTACCGACTGGCATTAAAGATTTTGCGGAATGCGACCGATGCGGAAGATTTGACACAAGAAGTATTTTTAACTTTCTGGCAAGGAGCAAACAAATATGAAGCCCAGCGGGGGGCACTCTCGACTTTTTTGTTGCTGGTGACTCGATCGCGGGCATTAAATAAACTCCGCCAAAGCAAGTCCCGGCAAAATTTGGTGGAGCAGTATGCTCACAATGTATCTCCAGTAGTCCCAGCTACCGGCTTGGATACAGCCTATTTAGAGAGCTTGACCGATCGCATGGGTATTGCGTTGGCCAATATTCCCCCCGAGCAGCGACAGGCGATCGAAATGGCCTACTACGGTGGACTCAGCCAATCGACTATTGCCGAGCAGTTAAATATTCCTTTGGGGACAGTGAAAACTCGATCGCGCCAAGGATTGCTCAAGTTAAAGACGCTACTTCAAGACCTGTTGTGACTAAATGTGAATTGTAATTAATATGAACCCCCCTCAATCTTCGGATGAATGGTCAGAACTATTAGCTGGATACGTATTGGGCGATCTAACGATCGCCGAGACTGCTGTTATGGAACAATATTTAGCTGGTTCTGAGATGGCACGGCAAGAATTGCAACAATTGCAAGCCACATTATCTTGCCTGACAGTTACTGATCCTGTCATTGATACCGCCCCGACAACTGCCACCGAGATCGCTGTTCTGGCACGTTTGCGGCAGCAGATTGTAAAGCCAGTCTCTTCACCAGTCGCTCAGCCCCACAAAAAACGGGTACCATCGGGGGTAGGCTGGGGACTGAGTGCGATCGCCGCGATCTTGGCTGCTACTTTGGGCTGGCAAAATTATCAGATCAACCAACAGCTAACAGTAGCACAACAAAAAATCCAGAATCAGCAGACATTACTCAGTCAAACAGGGCAACAGTTGACGGTGGCTCAGCAAGAACTGCAAAGTCAGCAGGTACTCCTCCGACAGTCTGGCAATAAGCTATTGGCCATCAAGGGTCTGGATGCAGGGGGCAAGTCTAGTGGTAGTTTGGTGATGTCCCCAGCCATGGATACAGCGATACTGGTCTTACACAAGGTGCCTGCACTACCTGCGGGCAAGGTTTATCGCATGTGGGCAATGCTGGGCAATGATGAGATGGCCTGTGCCGACTTTGTCCCCAATCAAGCGGGTCAGGTGTTTCAAAAAGTTGCGGTGAAAGACTGGCAGGCAGCTAAAACTGTGGTGGTGACGATCGAAGCTGCCAAAGCATCGCCGATCGCTGAAGGAGACGCAGTAATGATGGGTGGAGAAGAAATTGATTTGTAAATCTTTCCCTTTTCTCTAAAACGGGCTATAATCGTACTTCCGAGTTTGGGGGTGTGGCGGAATGGTAGACGCGACAGACTTAAAATCTGTTGGCTTTCACGGCTGTGCGGGTTCGAGTCCCGCCACCCCCATATTTTATGACTAACTACCAATTTTCTTTTAGGCGCTACCAGCGCCCTTTTTTACG
>JANNEH010000253.1:0-10903 GCA_031378405.1 Synechococcales cyanobacterium OTE_75_metabat_409 | reverse complement strand
GCTTGGCAAATTGCTCAAGCTGGAGTACCCGTGACTCTCTATGAAATGCGCCCCACCCAAAGCAGCCCTGCCCACCATAGTGCTGAGCTAGCCGAATTAGTGTGCAGTAACTCTTTTGGTGCCCAAGCTACCGATCGAGCTGCCGGATTACTCCACGAAGAACTGCGTCGCTTGGGTTCGATCATCATCAGCAAAGCCGATGAACATGCTGTCCCGGCTGGTGGAGCCTTAGCAGTTGATCGAGGTCGGTTTAGCCAAGACCTGACCCAAACTTTAGATCAACATCCTCTGATTGAACTCAAGCGAGAAATGTTGCCAGAAATCCCCCATGATGGCATTGTAGTTTTGGCCACTGGCCCTCTCACCAGTCCGGCATTAGCTGCCGATCTGCAAACTATTACGGGCATGGAATACCTGAGCTTCTTTGATGCTGCTAGCCCGATTATTGTAGGGGACTCGATCGATCAAACTAAAGCTTTTTTTGCTTCTCGCTACGACAAAGGTGAGGCGGCTTATTTGAACTGCCCGATGAATAAAGAGCAGTATGTAAATTTTTGGCAGGAGTTGAAACAAGCGGAACAAGCTGAGTTGAAGGATTTTGATCGAGAGACTGCTAAGTTTTTTGAAGCTTGCTTGCCGATCGAAGAACTCGCCCAGCGCGGAGAAGAAACCATGCGCTATGGTCCCCTTAAACCTGTGGGTTTATTTGATAGTCGTCATGGTGATTTTCGTGCTCCGGAAAACCAGATTCTGCGGCCTTATGCGGTAGTCCAGCTACGTCAAGAAGATAAAGCGGGGCAACTTTGGAATATGGTGGGCTTCCAGACTAATTTACGCTGGGGCGAACAAAAGCGCATTTTTCGATTGATTCCTGGTTTGGAAAATGCTGAGTTTGTCAGGTTGGGTGTGATGCACCGGAATACTTTTATTAATTCACCAAATTTGCTAAATCCATCACTACAGTTTAAGTCTCGGCCTACGTTGTTGGCTGCGGGGCAAATCATTGGGACTGAGGGCTATACAGCGGCGGCGGCTGGTGGCTGGTTGGCGGGAACTAATGCGGCGCGGTTGGCTTTGGGCCGCGAGACTCTGACTATTTCAGCGCATTCGATGATGGGTTCGCTGTTTGAGTTTATTAGTTCGGCGGCTCCGAAGTATTTTCAGCCGATGCCGCCGAATTTTGGTATTTTGCCGGAGTTGCCGGTCAAAATCAAGGGCAAGCCAGAGCGCTATGGGGCTTATCGCGATCGATCTTTGGCGGCGATCGATGAGGTTGCGCCAGGTCAGCTAGAAGTCGGACTTCTGGCCAAGCCCTAATTATCTTTGTCTTTGCGGGACATCTGCTGCATTTTTTTACTAATATCGGTGGTTCGATCGACTGCCTTCGTGAAAAGCTTGCTTAAACCAGTTCGCAGTTTGGTCGGCAGATTTTCCTCAAAATCGTAATCTGGATTTGGTCTAGGAGGCTTGGCCTTCGGCAGCGGGGATTTTTGGTTTTTCCCTTGGAGCTTCCGCTGTCTAGCCTGCTGCGCCATCTCAATTTTTGCTCTGCGTCGCCGATTTTTGTTGGGCGAAAATAGTCCTGTTAGCATTGTAGTGAGGCGAGAACCAAACTTCGTAACCGGATTTTCCTCGAAGTCGTAGGTGGTGGCCGGAATAGCATGTTGGGTGCGATACACCTGAGTCCGCATCAAACACAGTAGAAAAATCACCCACATCGATTTGTTATGCCAATAGGTAGCTGCCCCGATCGCAATATATAAAAATGATATATCTAGCACACTGTTCTCCCGCTCAGTCAAATCTTTGCCGTAAAATTTCATTGCAAAGATAAACGAGCCAAAAGCCAAGAAACCAATCACCCCATTGGAGTGTAAATGAGTCAGATAAATATTATGGGGGTCAGCATCTAAAATAATTTCAATTCCATAGCCCCGGCCAATAATAATATTCTTCAGATCCGACAACCAAATGGCAATCGCGCCATCTAAGCGGTTTATTCGATCTTCATTGGAAATTTCCCGCCCTTCGGTCAGGTTGGTATATATCTCTGATTTGCCCACAAAATTGGAGATTTCGGGAGCACTGATGATTAAGAAAAATAGCAGGACTCCCACCACAATCCAAAAACGATGATCACGAAAATAGCGGCGGACTAAATAAACAAAGATAGTAATGCCTAAGGCGATCGCCGTAGTACGCGAAAACATTAATCCCAGCAGCCCGATCATCACCACACCCAGTCCAAAAACTCCCATCTTGGTCGGGATGAATTTGGGCAGTTGCTCACTGCTGTACAAACTAAACAGGCTGATCATCCCATACATAAAGCCAAACAGCATAATGTTGGGGTCAAAAGATAGCCCCATTTCTGGCGGAATGCCAAAAACTTTACCGATATCGGTATAGTCGTAGCGATTGAAAGAAAAATTGTTCAAGACTGCCATGTAAGAATACAGCCCAGCCAAAACTGTAGAAGCCAGGACAATTGCGCCGGTCAGAAAATTCAAATGTTTGCTTTTGGGAAACAAAATATGTGGCCAAAAAGCATTATTTAGGAAGCAAAAAAGCGTAAATACCCGAGACAGGCAATGCTCAATATATTTCTCGGCAAAAATCGCACTGGCTAAGCAGAGTAATAAGTATACAAATGCTGTGACTACCAAATAAGGCTCGGTTTTGACGCTCTCTTTATCGTATTGCCGTTGCAGAAAAACACAGCTTAGAATTAAAGCCGTAGTTAAAACCGTTAAGATATTGATGCCTTTTTGAAACAGTGGGTCTTCGCCGACTGCTGAAGCACTACTCGAAACTGGTACGGTGATTACATATAAGGTCAAAACCGCAAAAGTAAATCTCTTAAAGTTTTCGATAAATTTTGGCATATTAACTAATTGCTCATCAACTTAAATTTACCGAGTAGATTTTGCTGGAGGTTTATTAACACCAGACTGCTTGACATAAATTTGGTGCCGGATTTTTTCCCACACCTGCCAAATTCGTGCCCGTTCTAACAACAGGTGCAGAGAGATCCGGGCGAGTTTTCCTAAGGTCACTACCCTAGCCAGCAATGGGGGATAGTGATTGGCCAAGCGGGCACGGTGGGCTTCTAGGGTCGCCGCATAATAATTTCCCGATACCCCAGCCGGAGAGGTCTGTGTTAAGGTTTCCCTTAAAAACACAATTTTCACCAAGTCGTAGATCCGGAGCACAAAGTCGTAGTCTCCGGCAATGCGGTAGCTGGTATCGAATAAACCATATTTTTCATAGATTGTCTTAGTCACAAAGAGTCCTGGTTGATGCACCGAAAAATACAGTTTAGATCGTCCGGGAGCTGATCGATCCAAGTGGTATAAACCTCTTTTGGTGAGCATTTGTAAGTCACCAGCGATCGCCAGTTCGCTTTGGGCTGCTTGTTGATATGCCTGGGCTACTAACTCTAAAGCATTGGGTAAATAGAAGTCTCCTGCATTTAGAGTGCCCACTATTTTGCCGGTCGATCGAGCGATGCCTTTATTCATGGCATCATAAATTCCCTGATCTGCTTCGCTAATCCAGGTCAGGCGCGGATCTGGATAGCGGCTAACCACCTCCAAAAAATTATCTGTGGAAGCGCCATCAATAATAATATGTTCAAAATCTTGACAGGTTTGGTTCAAGAGGCTGTGGATGGTTTGCTCTAGCTGCAAAGCATTATTGCGGACTACTGTCACGATGCTAAACAGGGGCGATTCGGCAAAGCTGACGCTACGTGATCGAGTGGTGATGACCTGATGGGGCTGAAGATAATCGCTGATGCTGGGAATGGGCATGGTCGAAAAAAAGACGGATAACAGATGATCAAAATACCTGCATTCCTATTGTAGTAGGGGGTTGACCCAGACCTATGAGCTATTTGATGTAAATTGGCCAGCTAGACGGCGATTTTGGGGACAGCGGCGATCAATCTGCGGGTGTATTCTTGCTGAGGTGATCCATAGATCTGCTCAGCAGTACCAATTTCTTCGATTTTGCCTTGGTTCATCACCATGATGCGATCGCTCATAAACTTCACCACACTCAGGTCATGAGAGATAAAAATATAAGTGAGATTAAAATCAGCCTGCAACTCCTTGAGCAAATTTAGCACTTGTGCCTGCACCGAAACATCTAAAGCCGACACTGATTCATCACAAATAATTAGGCGGGGGTTTAAAGCCAGAGCGCGGGCGATGCAAATGCGCTGACGTTGACCACCGGAAAACTCATGGGGATAACGTTTCATCACATCGGGTTCAATTCCGACTCTGCGCAGTAGTTCAGCGGCGATCGTTTGTCTTTGGCCTTTCTTGGTGGCTTTTTCATGAATCAGCAGTGGCTCCATCACCGCATCTCCGATCGACATTCTAGGGTTGAGTGAGCTAAGCGGATTCTGAAAGACAATTTGCATATCGCGGCGCAGCTTTTGCAGGGCATTGCTTTTCATCTGCAAAATGTTTTGGTTGTCAAACAGCAGTTCCCCCTGCATTGGTGGAATTAACCGCAGTAAAGTTTTGGCCAGGGTGCTTTTGCCACAGCCCGATTCGCCGACTAATCCTAGGGTTTCGCCGGGGAAGACCTGGAAAGAGACATCATTTACCGCCCAATGATATTGCAGTGCTGCCCCCAGGAAATTCTTGGTGGGAAATCCTACTCGCAGATGATTAACGGTGAGGATCGCCGCTTGTTCGTAATTGGCCTGGTGCATCTTGCTGCGATCGAGTTCGTGGCTGACTTCTCGCTCGTCAAAGTTGTTGGTATTTTGAGATTTGATAGTCACGCCGCCAACTGAGCGGCTGACGTTGCTGGTAAATTCTTGGATGGTGGGGAGGTAGGTGGGGGTGCTGTCGATGGTTGGTCGGCAGGCCAATAGACCAATGGTATAGGGATCTTTGGGGTGATGGAAAAGTTCTTGGACTGGTTGGAGTTCCACGATGCGACCATTTTGCATTACTGCTACCTGATCGGCTACTCCAGAAACCACCGCCAGATCGTGGGAGACAAAAATCATCGACATTTGGCGGGTCTCTTTGAGCTGGCGCAGCAGACTCAAGATTTCGGCCTGGACGGTCACATCCAAGGCCGTGGTGGGTTCGTCGGCAATCAACAACACCGGGTCGCAGCTAATGGCCATGGCGATCGAGACTCGTTGGAGCTGACCGCCAGATAGTTGGTGGGGATAGCGGTTTAAATAATCTTTTTGAAATTTCTCAATATAGCTGCGAATGGCTGAGGCGCTGGTATCTGCTGGCTCTGTTTCCAGATAGCGGTGGCGTAGTTGTGTTTCACTGGGCAAAAGCTGGACTTCTTGCAGTCGATCGATTACTTCTTGCTGAGCCGCACTGGCCGAGATTTTTTTGTGCTGCAAAATAGCTTCGCTGAGCTGAAAGCCGATCGGAAACACCGGATTGAGCGCGCTCATTGGCTCTTGAAAGATCTGGGCAATCTGGCTGCCCCGATAGGTCTGCATTCCTCGATCATCTAAGGTACGCAAATTTATCGGATGGGCGTTGGCGACTCCGCTAAACCAAATGTTGCCACTGACTCGACAGTTGGCGGTTTTGGGCAGTAGACCCATAATCGCTAAGGCTGTTACTGATTTCCCGGAGCCAGATTCACCCACAATTCCTAATGTTTCGCCGCGCTGAATCTGAAAAGATGTTTCACGCACTGCGGGCATGGCCATGCCAATGGGGCCAAATTCTACCAACAGGTTTTCGATGCTGAGGATGGTCGATGTAGTATCTGCGGCAGAGAATCGATCCGGTGGTTCTACCATACAAAGTAAATTAATGATTATGGCCATTATACTTCTGGACAGTAATGCTCATTAGAATCCAGGCCGAGGAGTATGCCAAACTAAAAGAACCTCTACCGAGCCGATCAATTTTATGAACCGCTGGTTTAATACTGCTGGCCCTTGCCAACCAGAAATGCATTACATGTTGCCGTCAATGCCTCGGTTGCCACAGCTTGAATCTTTGATCGATCGGGCAAGCCATTAGTTTGTGGTGTCGCCATTCACCTCGCCCGATCGTGTTATTTACTGATGAAATTGATGCGCTGCAAGATGAGGCGTTGGTAACAGTGCTGTCTTAATTTATTATCTGCTATTTTGCAGAAGAAGCACTATCATGTACATACACTAAGTAAGTACATCATGAGCAAAACTTACAGCCTCCGCAACACCAAAATTGGTAACAGCAACGGATTTCGCCTTCCATCTGAATTCTATCGAGATAATCCTCAATTTACAGATGCCGATGGTTGGATCGAGGTTATCTCTGATACCACAGCAGTCATTAAAATTGACCCACCCGACTTGAGTGAAACAGAAGAAGCTGAAGATAGCCTGATGATGCGATTATTTTTGGATTTTGCTCTAACCTCGGCACTCAGAAACCAAGATCTAAAGCCATATACTTTGGACATGTCAGCAATAGCCAGAGCTTTAATTGAGGGCGTTGAACTAGATGAGAATGAGTGAATCTAAATGAATAAAATAATTTGTCAAGGATGGGAAATATATTTTCACCCTCAGCTTTTCGATCGTCAGTATCAAGAGCTACTCAGCAAAGTTCAGATTCTTCAGGAAAGGTTGCCTGCTGATGAATATAAAAAACATCCCATAGTAAAGCTATTTACAGCCATTGTAATCGGGATTGAAGATAAAATTGCCAGTAATCCTTTTGCCCCTCATTTTGCTCTGACAGGCGCATTGAGAAAATACAAGAGATTAAAGAAAATGGGATTGCCCAAAAGATATCGATTGTTTTTCAAAGTATTCGATACCGCAGAGACAAAAGCGATCGTGATTTTATGGTTAGGCTATCCACGTAAAGAAGGCGACAAAAAAGACTGCTATGAAGTATTTACTAAAATGGTGAATCGGGGTGAATTCCCCAAAAACATCAGTGAATTAATTATCGAAGAGGAGGAAGAAACAGCGGTAGAATTTAAAGACATATAAAAAAACTCCTGCATGAGCGATCGATGCTATGAACCGCTGGTTTAATACTGCTGGCCCTTGCCAACCAGAAATGCACTACATGTTGCCCTCAATACCCCGACTATTGCAAATTGAATCACTGATTGATCGGGCGGGATACTTTGTGTTGCACGCTCCCCGACAAGTCGGAAAAACCACAGCCATTTTAACCATTGCCCAGGAGTTAACATCCCGAGGCAAATATACAGCAGTCATGGTGTCAGCAGAAGTGGGTGCCACTTTTCCTCATGATCCTAAAGCAGCCCAAGCCGATATTTTGCAAGCATGGGATGACGCAGTACGGTTTTGGCTACCACCGGAATTACAGCCACCAGACTGGTCTCATTGCCAGACTGTGGGGCAAGCAATTAGCCTGTGGTGTCAGCATTCACCCCGACCGATCGTTTTATTTATCGATGAAATTGATGCTTTGCAAGACGAATCTTTGGTGGCAGTATTGCGCCAACTTCGGGATGGCTATACTCGGAGACCAAAAGGCTTTCCGCAATCCTTGGCATTGGTGGGGCTAAGAGATGTACGAGATTATAAGGTGGCATCGGGTAGCCAAGGTCGATTGAGAACCTCCAGCCCTTTTAATATCAAAGTAGAGTCTCTAACTTTGGCGAACTTTTCTGCGGCAGATGTGGCAAATTTATATCTGCAACATACCGCAGAAACTGGTCAGGTATTTACGCCTGAAGCTGCGCGTCACGCTTATGAAATCACTCAAGGTCAACCTTGGTTGGTCAATGCCTTAGCTCGTCAGATGGTGGAGGTGGTGGTGCCCGATCGATCTATTCCTCTGACGATCGACCATGTCAATGAGGCTAAAGAAATTTTGATTCGGCGGCAAGATACCCATTTGGATAGTTTGGCGGAAAGATTGCGGGAGCCAAGGGTTCGATCGATTATGGAACCGATGTTGGCTGGTCAAGAGCTGGGCGATATTCCAGATGACGATCTGCGGTTTATTTTGGATTTAGGGCTTTGTAAGATGGGAGCAGAAGGAGGGCTGGTGATGGCTAATCCTATTTACCAAGAAGTTTTGCCCCGAGTGTTGACGGTGGTGCCGATGGCGGCGATGCCTCAGATTTCTCCGAGCTGGTTAAACCAGGCTGGAGAGCTGGATACTGCTGCGTTGCTGCAAGCTTTTTTGAGTTTTTGGCGGCAGCATGGGGAGCCGTTATTGAACAGCGCTGCATATCACGAGATTGCGCCTCATTTGGTGTTGATGGCTTTTTTGCATCGAGTGGTAAATGGAGGCGGTAGTTTAGAGCGAGAGTATGCAATTGGTTCCGATCGAATGGATCTGTTTTTGCGTTATGGGGCGGTGCGGTTGGGGATTGAGTTGAAGGTATGGCGACAAACTCGTCCAGATCCTTTAACTGCTGGTTTGGTGCAGCTTGATGGTTATTTGGCGCGGTTGGATTTAGATTGGGGCTGGTTGGTAATTTTCGATCGGCGGAATAATTTGGCTGAAATTGCCGATCGCACAATTACCGAGATGGCTACGACGGCTGGTGGTCGATCAATCACTGTTATTCGAGGCTAATTCATTCAATACAGTTGTTGCGGCTTTAAAATACGTTTCAGAGGTTTAAGCTAATGCACTTAAAGTGGAGATTAGAGCAGATTGATTTTTCTGATAAAATCACCAACCAATTCGCTCGGGTTCTCCAGTGTAATACAGCTAGCCTCTTCTACAATGCGGTGGGAGTTTCCGTGCGGTTCGGGGGCAAATAAAAACTTATAATCTTCTGCAATAATTTCTTTATCACATCGATACCAAGCCTCCAAAGAACTGTTTACGTAAAAAGCACTACATAGGGATGCATCCAATCCGCGCAAAGCATAGTACTGCATTGGCATTCGATCTCTCAAATTAAAATCATTAAATTTGTTCATTAGGTATGCCAAAGTCCAATGATGGCCGTGCTCATGGGCTAGTACTGTCTTGAGCTGATCAATCTTTTCCTCTAGAGACAAGCCTTCATCGACAAAAAATATATTAAGTTGAACTACGCAAACAATCCCCTCTTCGGTTCTTTTCGCTGACCAATTTCCATTCCACTCTTCGTCTTCATCAACAATAACTATGGCTTTCAGCATGGCTGAAGATTCATTGTCTGATAGTAATTCAATTTGGACAAAATCCAATAAATCTTGCAAATGCTGCGGAGAAAACGGCAGCTCTGTGTCGTTGATTACTATCATGCGAAATCTATTCTTCGAGAAAGTTATCACATATTCTACCGCAGAACCACAAAACATTGTTTTGTGGTTCTGGTTTTGGTGAAAATCTTTTAGAAGCTAGAGTTTATCAAGGTAATCCTTGCTTTTTTCCGATAAAGGCACTGTGGAGTAATATACTATGGTATTACCTTGGTCATCTGCTTGCTCAATAACATAGTCATTAGCAGATGGATTTTTTACGTTCTTTAGGGAATTTCTCTTACTCAGCATCTTTTCTAAGGCAGCAATTCTTTTTGCGCTAGCACCTTGTACTTTGGCAGATTCTATCAAAACTTCTATCTGCTTGTTTGTTACTCGCATTTTGGACACACCTTGCCTAACGGATAATAATGCAGTGCGATCAGATATTGGATGTCTACACCCGCAATGTATGAATTTTGCTTTTAATGCAAAAGTCATGCAAAATTAAAGCAATGTATATTATCCGCTTATGGCTACTTCTCTCGTTGCACTCCAATCGGGTTTAGAGACAGTTGATCGAGCCAGAAGGCTAAAAGGTTACACCAAGGCTGATATTGATTGGCAAGTTAACGCTGAGGTCAGCCGAACGACTTTGGATAGGTTCTGGGCAAGAAAACCGATTAGGCACCAGAACTTTGTGGCTATTTGCCGAGCTGTAGGGATTGATGACTGGGAGCAGGTAGCAGATTTATTGCCGAGCGCTCCAGTCCGGATTCATGATCTGATTACTGGGAAGTTGGGGGAGTTTGCCCAACAGATTTTTGATTGGTTTGGGGCGTTGGGCTTTGAGTTCGAGGAATTGCCTTGGCGGAAAGGTAATTATGTCTTGGCTGGAAGCTGAGATTAAGCGACGGGAGTTAGAGAAGTATTATGTGCCGTTAGGTTGTACTAAGGGGGAGTGGGGGACATGGACTTTGCGGGGGGTTAGTAGTTATCCGGTGAGCGAAGGGGGGATTGATTTGTATATCGATCGTTGGTTATCAAACCCAATGAATGAGCATGTTTCGATTTTGGGGGAGTTTGGCACAGGTAAAACTTGGTTTGTGTTGCATTATGCGGGGAAGTGTTTGCAGGCTTATTTGGCGGCGAAGCAAAAGGGTTTACCTCGTCCGCGTTTGCCGTTGGTGATCCCGCTGCGAGATTATGCCAAGGCTTTGAATGTGGAGAATGTGTTGGCGGGGTTCTTTTATACCCAGCATAATATTCGACTGAGTAGTGCAGTGTTCGATCGACTCAATCAGATGGGGAAGCTACTGTTAATTTTTGATGGTTTTGATGAGATGGCTGATAAGGTTGATCAACAAAAGATGGTTGATAATTTTTGGGAGTTGGCAAAAGTAGTTACGCCGAATGCCAAGGTGATTTTGACTTGTCGGACGGAGCATTTTCCGACGGTGCAGATGGGGCGAGATACGTTGCGGGGGGATTTGATGGCTTCGACAGTGCGGTTAACTAGTGTGCCTCCGCAGTTTGAGACTTTGGAGTTGATGAAGTTTGATGATGCTCAGATTCGGGATGTGTTGGGGCGACGGACTAATGAGCTGACGGTGGAGAAGGTGATGGGGAATGGGCAGGTGTTGGATTTGTTGCGGCGGGCGGTGATGGCGGAGTTTGTGTTGGCGGCTTTGCCGGAGATTGAGGCGGGGAAGGAGATTGATTTGGCGCGGGTGTATTTGTATGCGG
>JANNEH010000205.1:0-11016 GCA_031378405.1 Synechococcales cyanobacterium OTE_75_metabat_409 | reverse complement strand
CTGGGAGTATCCATACACCGTAGGCTGTTTCAAGGGAACTGTGGCGAGAATACCCAGACAAAGAAGACTGCGCCGCGATCGTCCGCATCCCCCACCACCACAACATCCAATCCGTCATCTACCAGGGGTTGTTGCCGATCGTAGAGTTACCATCCCTAGCTAAAAGTTACAGCGTAACTAGCTCGGGTACACGAGACACATTAAAAGACCCTCACCCAGGCGGGATGAGGATCTTAATGCTATCTTCGGAATCTTTGTCCCACCTTGGGTTTCTACCCAGATTATTTTCCGTGGCTGCGAGGCTAAGGCCGAATAAAATTTAGGCGTTAAAATCTTCTTCCAACCTATTTTTGGCTTCCTCAACAACTCTAGACCACTGGTCGTTTAGCAACTGCTCTAAGACAATTTTGGGCGTTGTGGGATTAAGAGCAACTCTTAAACGCACAGATTCATCAGAGTCTTGAGATAATCGCTGGAGAATATCTTTTCCAGCCTTTCGCTTCATTGCTACTGCATAACGAACATCGGCATTTTCATCGTGAGATAAAACTTCCAAAATATTTAGAGGAACAGTTTTATTTCGTGCAACCCAGACTCTCATCTCTGGATATTTTTCAATAATTTCTTGCCATATTTCCTCATTAGCTGACTCACTAGCTGCTCTTTGATAGAGCTTTATATCTTCACTTGTTCGTAACAAAAAGAACTGATCAGCAGATTCTATCATGATCCTAATTTAACCTGATATTTTTTTTAACATATTGAGTTGCAGCACTAAGATCTGCAACTAAGCTCTGTAAAAGGAATAGATGTACCTGTTGGACCTTTATGTTTACCTACAATAAAATCTCCATATCTATCAGCATCCGCCTTCCATTCTAAACTTTTAGAAGTTTCATCAAATACTTTCCAGGCAGAAGGGGGAGTTCCATGTCCAGCATTATCTTTTGACCACCATAGTTTTGTTGTTTTATGTCTGGAGAAAACACCGAATGTTTTGTGTGTACATGTCCGATCAGTACCTTCCTTTGTTATATCCCAATCTTTTCTTTGCAATAATGCTAATGAGCCTAAAATACTTGATCCATTTAACTGTAATTTTGTGGATTGTAAACTAGAGAATGAAATTTCTGAGCTGCTGGCTATAGCAAGCTGAGTGTTGGTAAGTATTGCTGAATAAGACATACCAGCAGCTAACAGGTATTTAAAGGAAGTTGCACACATCATAATAATCAATGTTTACTATTTTAGGTTAGAATAATCCATTATCTAGCTATATGTCAAGACACATAGGGAACTGTGGTGAGAATGCCCAGGCAAAGAAGACTGAACTCCATTCTCTTTTGGAGAGACTATTGATGCTAAATTAGCTAATTATCGGGCACAGCATTGGGATGCATTTGGCACTGTCCAGGTTGGAACATATGGTCAAGGAAAATTAGGAATCTTTCGGGAAGAAACCACTACGGTTGATAGCTTTCCTGCCAATGATTTTAGTATTCATGACATGCATGGTAATGTTTGGGAGTGGTGTGAAGATACCTGGCATGATAGTTATGCGAACGCACCAGTTGATGGCACTGCATTATTGCATAAACATAGTGATCAGCGAGTACGGCGTGGTGGATCGTGGTTTTTGAGTCCTCGAAACTGTCGTTCTGCAACTCGTGGCAACCTCAGCCCTGATAGCTGCAATGATGATGTTGGTTTTCGGGTAGTGATGGCCTAAAACTCCCCCATTGTCGATCGACTGTCTCATTTGTGGCCTTGCAGCAACGAGTCACCCAAGTCTTCGATCTCCTTCTTACCGAAGAGCTTCCCTCACCTAATTATTTCCCCGAAAAACTCATCATTACCTACAATATTGCTGAAGTCTAAATATCTAGTGCTAGCTGACTTATAGTATCGGTTTCAGGTTCTTGCCAAGGCAAATCATGCACATCAATTTGCTGCTGACGCAAGATTTGTTGAAATAGGCGGGCATTAGTGGGCGATCGCTCTTCAATGGGGCAATGAACAAACAAATATACTTCCTTGCCAGCCAACAACAAAGGCTGCAACCGCTCTGCCCAAGCCTGCATAAACGGCTCATTGATCGCCGATCGAGGATGGGAAACATAGCGAATTAATACCTTGTTTCCAGTGATCTCAGTAATCAGCGGTACATTGGGCTTTTTGCAAATAAATTGAAAATTTGGATCAGAGGGAGTTTGGTAAATCGGTTGCGTATCCAAAATCACCCGATCGATTCCTAGCTGCACCAATAGCTCATCTAAATCTGCCATATTCTGACGCTCAAACCACTCTGGATTGCGGACTTCCAGCGCCAAAGGTACCCCAACATCAGCCAAACTCGTCAAATACTCTGCCAGGTCATCCCAGTAATCCGGATTGTACTTGGGTGGCAACTGGATAAACACCATCGCCAGCTTGTCTTCTAGCTTGCTGACTAAATCTAGAAAATCGATCGACTTATACAACTGGGGCAGCAACAAACCACTGTGGGTAAAATCACGCGGTAGCTTTAAGCAAAACCGAAAACCATCAGGAGTTTCTGCTTGCCAGCGATCGATCACTTTTTCTTCCGGCACTGCATAAAAAGTAGTATTTCCTTCCACCGCCGGAAAATAGCGACTATAGACATTCAGGTACTTCTTCGATCGAGTACCCGCCGGAAAAATATCTCCCTGCCAGCCCGGAAAAGACCATACCGCACAACCCACATATAAATTCGACATCTAGTTCAACCCATCCAAGCTCTGCGCTTCTACAGTACCGCAACGAGTCTCATCAAAACGATGGTAAAATTGCCCTCAAATTGATCCGCAGGCCGCTATGCAAACTCTGGCTAACGAAATTGAGGCCATCTTGTATCTGAAAGGGCAAGCCCTCAGCCTGGAAAACCTGGCCGAATATTTGGGCTGTAGCACCGATACCATCGCCGATGGCATTATTGAATTAATGGGTGATTATGCTCACCGCGATAGCGCATTGGAAGTTGTGGAGTCCAGTGGTGGTCATTATGCTCTGCAACTGAAAGAATCTTTTAAAAGTTTGCGAGATAAAATCATTCCCTCCGAAATCGGCACTGGTGCCCTGCGCACCCTGGCGGCGATCGCCCTCAAAGGCCCTATTCCTCAATCAGAGTTAGTCGAACTGCGCGGCGGTAGCGCTTATCAGCATATTCAAGAACTGGTGGAACTGGGCTTAGTGCGCAAAAAGCGCCAGGTCGGTAATCGCTCATCTTTGGTACAAGTAACCGATAAATTCCGCCAAACCTATGAATTAAGCGAAGATTTGCAGCCTTATATGGGCAGTTCCACCCCCGCATTCTTAGGGCCAGAACTAGCTCCAGAAGAGGATCTGGAACCAGAGATCGCCATGGAGCCTGAGCCAGAAATGGCCTTAACCGAGAGCGCTGAGAACTGAATATTTGTTAATAGCCACTGAGATCGACTACAGTATGAAAAGCATTGAAAAAAACGCCTGAAAGAGCTAACCACTGAGTGGAGTTACCGATGACATCTAATTCAGATTTCCTCGAACCGAAAATTTCGGAAGAAGTACAAAGCAACCAATTACTCAAGTATCTTCAAACCCAAGCCCCAGATATATTGGCTCACGTAGCTAAGTCTGCCAGCCCTCAGGTTAAAGATGTGATCTCACACAACGTCCAGGGCTTATTGGGAATGTTGCCGACCGATCGATTCAGCGTGCAAATCACCACCGATCGAGAACACTTGGCACATCTACTTGGTTCAGCGATGATGACGGGTTACTTCCTGCGCCAAATGGAGCAGCGGATGGAGCTAGAAGAAACCCTTACTGAAAGCTTTTGGGGCGATTGACCTCAACCGCCCGCTGCAAAAGTCACCATCACTAGTACCGATAGCAGTAGCCCAGGCAACAACAAAAGTCCTAGGGTCATTAAGTCTGGTAGGTTCATAGTCTTTGCTCGACAGTCTAGATTAGGTTTAAGATTTCTCCCCTATATGATGCGCGATCTGGCCATAGAACTTACCAAAAATACATACTTTCTTCCAATTGCCCACCATGATCCATACCTACCACATCGGTAACGATGGTTTAGCATGGGGAGATACTCCATTACGGAAAACCCCTGTCTAGGGGACGGATAACTGTAACCCAGAGTGGAATCCTGGCTGACGATCGATCAGTCTAATTATTTAAAGAGACCGCAATCACCAAACCCCCAAATTATATCTATGGCAGATTACAATCGGCAGGGCAAAGAAGGTGCCCAAAACAAAGGATTACTGGCTTCTGGCTGGCGACCTCTCTCCCGCGATTTGGATCTGGGTTTTTTGTGGAACGTGGTCTGGAACGACCCCATCAACCTGACCAAAAAGACCCTGGACTTGTTGAGTGATATTGCCGATGCCACGGGGAGACGGGAATATTCGCCCTTGGCCAACTTTTTTAATTTGTTCTCTGACCACATTCACTACGAAGTAAATGAGTTTTGGAACTTCATTACCCCCGAACCCGCTGCGCCCGATCATCGCCACCGGGAGAGCTTGTCGGTGACCACTCCAGTAGTGCAAATGGTCAGTCGAGATAGCATTCCGATCGACTATGTGCTGAACCGCTTGGAAGAAATCACCATCATGCGCAGCCTAGAAATTCTGGGTAAGCCCAGCTTGATTGTGCAGTATTACTGGGATCGCTATTTCTTTTATCCTCCCGATCGGTTTACTACTTGGGAACGGCTAGAAGTACTTGGTCAGGTTTCGGCCTACTGGGAAGAACAAGATGTGTGGCTGCAAATTCAAACCTACGAGCGGGGCAAACGAGAATATAACCTCTATGCCAACGATCTGACTCCTTTGGTCAGCAAGGCCACCTACAATTTGGCAGTAATTTTGAGCGGCTATAAAAGCCGGGTGGGTCAGGTCAATAGTCAGTATGCGCTGAACTCCTTTACGCCAGATATCAAAGCTTTTACTGATGAAGTGCAGCAAGCCGTGTTCGATCGTAACCAAACCGCCGTATTGGTCAGTGGTGAACCAGGTACCGGCAAAACCGCTTGGGCACAAGCCTTTGCCAAAGAAGTGATGATGCCCTTGGGCTACACCATTTTTATTTTGGATCACGATGCGGTGGAAAACTTTGTGCCTCCCACCTATCTAGAAAAAATCTGCCTGATCATCAACGAGGCCGATAACCTGGCCAAAAATCGTTCTTTGGAATCGGCGCAAGACAATAACAAAACCGAGCACATTCTCAGTTTGTTAGATGGCACCCTCTACCAGAGTGTGATCGATGAAAACGGGATTCAGATGAAGCAAAAGCTGGTGGTGCTGATGACCTGCAACACCACTGAACGGATGGACCCAGCGCTGCTGCGCAAAGGGCGGGTGGATTATACCTGCAAATTCACCCATAAGTTTGTTTAATACTTTTTACCTTTTTCCCTCATTTTTGAGGGAATTTTTTTATGGCACCAGAGTAGATATCTGCCCCCCAAAGGTAGCAACCAGAGCGCTGCGATCGACCAATGTACCCACAGAGTCAGCCAGAGGGAGTTGGAAACAACATAGGTCAAGGTGCAAAAAAGTTCTAGCAAAGCGCCTAGTAACCATAAGCTGCGCTGTCGAAATAAGCTGTTCATTTGCCCATAGATCCAGGGATACTTGAGCAGCGACAGCAACCAGCTTAGGATTATCCAGAGCCACCATTGTCTGGCTGGAATGTCTTCCCACCTGAGGGGAATGAGGGCAACCCGCAAGATAATTTCTTCGATCGCCAGCCAACCTACCAGCCCGATCATTAATGCCAAGGCACGTCGATTGTTCCGCAGCCTTAGGCCATAGGCATAGAGCTGTAGATTCCACCAGACCTGTACCGAGTCCAGGCTAGCTAAACCCCAATTGAGACTAGCGGGAATGGCGATCGAGCAGTATGCCGATAACAGTAGCCAACCAACTAGTAACTGGGGTGCAGTGGGTAAGATGGTGATGGCTAACCCAAGACGCAGGAAAATTGTTGATAATGTCACCAAGGCATTATTCCCGGAGGCGCTGCGAAGTTGTTCATTGCCAAACGTGATTTGCTATATGGAGATATTTAAGCACAAACCTATTTATTTAGATCATCAAGCTACTACTCCTGTAGATGAGCGGGTGTTGGCGACTATGGTTCCTTACTTCACAGAATATTTTGGCAATCCGGCCAGTAGCCATTTTTATGGCTGGACGGCAACAGCGGCGATCGATCGAGCTAAGCAACAAATTGCTACGGCGATTGGTGCCCAGCCCGCTGAAATTATTTTGACCAGCGGTGCCACCGAGTCAAATAACTTGGCGATCAAGGGCGTGGCCGAAGCTAGTTTGGCTCGGGGCCGTCATATTATTACTGTTGCCACTGAACATTCGGCAGTTTTGGCTCCCTGTGGCTATTTAGAAAAGCTGGGTTTTGCGGTGACTTACTTAGGAGTCAATGGCCAAGGTTTGATTTCGATCGCCGAATTCACAGCCGCCATTCGTCCCGATACTATTTTGGTGTCGGTGATGGCGGCTAATAATGAGATTGGGGTGATTCAGCCCTTGGCTGAGATTGGTCAAATTTGTCGGCAACATCAAATTCCTTTGCATACCGATGCGGCACAGGCGATCGGTTATCTACCCTTAAATGTAGATAAATGTAGGGTGGATTTACTGTCACTTACAGCTCATAAGCTCTATGGGCCAAAGGGCGTGGGGGCGCTGTATGTACGATCTGGTCAACCATTGATTCCTCAACAACTTGGCGGCGGTAGAAATAAACGAGCCGGAACCATGGCTACGCCGTTGATTGTGGGTTTGGGAGCCGCGATCGAGCTGGGGATGGCCATGGGCGATCGAGAGTCCGTAAGATTGCAGGCTTTACGAAACTCCTTGTGGCAGCAACTTCAGCAGTTGCCCAATGTCCAGCTCAATGGCGATTTACAGCAGCGACTGCCTCATAATCTCAATGTCAGTTTTGCTGGAGTACAGACTAATGGCCTATTGCGCGAACTCCAGTCTATTGTGGCACTCTCTACTGGTTCGGCTTGTGCCAGTGGTCAGCCATCCCATGTATTGGCGGCTTTGGGTCGTAGTAAGCAGGAGGCCAATCTACGGTTTAGTTTGGGGCGTAGTAATACCCAGGCGGAGATCGATCGAGTGGCCGCAGCCACGATCGCGGCGGTCAAGCTGTTGCGCGTTTAATGACTGGTAAAAGAAAAAGATTTCAGGTTAAAATATCCTGGTTCATCTTGCGAGAACTCTAATATGACAGAACCAGCAGCTTCTCTTTATCAAAGATTGGGCGGTGTTTACGCCATTGCTACGGTGGTGGATGATTTCATCGATCGCATTATGATCGATTCTCGCTTAAATGCTAATCCTTTAGTAGATGAAGCACATCATCGAGTCTCTCCGGCTGGATTTAAGTATTTGGTGACCGAGATGGCCTGTGCTGCTTGTGGCGGCCCACAACAATATAGTGGTAAATCGATGCATGATTCTCATGCACATTTAAAGATTACACCGGAAGAATGGGTGGCTTTTATGGAGGACTTGGATCAAACCTTCGATAAATTCAATGTGCCTGCCACCGAACGGCAAGAGTTTATTGCCATTGTGGAAAGCACTAAACCAGATATTGTTTTGGTGTGAACCACCCGCCGATTTGGCCAAAAACTCGTTGATTGGCTGTAAGGCAACTATCTTTTTGATCCAGCCTGCTTAACTGATTAAATTGTATCTGTGTCAAATGTAATGTTTTCCTGTATGAGGTTACCAGCGTTGAAATAATAAATGCCAATTATATTAGTTTGTAATGCTTGCGACATTACCAAGAAAACTGAGAACTCTCTTGTCCAGGATCGTCAACTAGTCTATACTTTCCAGGGAATTACTAATGATGGACTTTACTATATTTCTGCCACTTTCCCGATCGCTGCACCTTCTTTAAATCTCCCTAAAGATGGAAGTATCACTGTCCACGAAGGATATCATTTACCTTCATCTGTATCCTTATCCTATCAACAGGAAAAGAAGTACCAAGCTTACTTGAAAAGAATGCAAAACAAGCTGAAAAAAATGCCTGCTGACCAATATACACCCAACTTGGAACTGCTGGCGGAACTGGTTGGTTCGTTAAATACAGTGAATTTAAGTTTTTAGGGGTAGCTCACAGCAGCCGATCATTACAGATTCACCGGCTGGCCTGGTTTTGCTCTGGGCTAATACCAGTAGCTAACATAAAACCCTCGAACCACAAAGGTTCAAGAGTTTTAAAGAATCAAATGGAAGACTGATTAAGCAACAGCAGGAGCGTACACGCTTACTTTCTTACCATTCTTGCCCCGACGCTCAAAAGTCACAACCCCATCAATCAACGAATAAAGCGTGTAATCTTTGCCTACACCTACATTGTTACCAGCATGTACCGAAGTACCGCGCTGACGAATAATAATGCAGCCCGCAGTTACCTTTTGGCCACCAAAACGTTTCACGCCCAGCCGCTGAGCGTTAGAATCGCGACCGTTTCTAGTACTACCCGTACCTTTCTTACTTGCCATACATGTGCCTCTACTATTAGGTTACAAATTATTTACAAAAAATTCAGCAAATTACTTAGCAACGATCTCATCGACCATCCACCGAGTAACTTCCTGACGGTGACCGCGCTTTTTGCGAGTCTTTTTCTTAGGCTGCATCTTATAAACAATGACCTTGCGATCGCGGAAATGGCGCATTACAGTGCCTTTTACTACCGCACCAGCCACCAAAGGCTGACCAATAGTCACCGTCTCACCATCACCGATGAGCAAAACTTTATCGATATCAACTTTTTCGCCCTCTTCAGCGGCAAGTAGCTCGATGTCATAAAAACGTCCGACTTCAACGCGGATTTGTTTGCCGCCGGTTTCAATAATTGCGTAGGTCATAATTTAGGGATAAGTTGGCCGTAGGGGTGGCTACTAGAGTAAAACCCATAGTAGAACTTGGTTTGAGTAAAGAAACCCGTTCCGAGCCTGTAAAGTAAACAGTCTTTTATTATGGCCTATTTGGCGATCGAGAGTCAACACCCAGCCATCTGATGACAGTTGGTGGCTAGAACCCAGTGCAGACCTGATATTTATCGTGTAATAATAGAAGCCAGAATCGTAGGACGCTAGTAATGCTGCTAGCTATCGCCCTAAAACCCCGAGATCGATGTCTGACGAGTTGCGACCGCACCTTCATCAAAACCATAAATATCTATGACGGAAGAAAACATCAGTTTGGGAAGAAAAGAAATTACTGATGACCTCAGTAAATTGCTCGACATTTTACCCGCAGCAATCCGTCAGACCATTGGCGAACATCCTCAACAAAGTGACTTAATTGAAATAGTTCTAGATCTGGGTCGCTATCCGGAAGCCCGCTTTGTGAGTGGGGCTGAGTATCTGAGCGAAATAGTAGTTACCAAAGAAGATCTGCAATACTGTGTCGATCGAGTAGGCATGTTCAGCGGTGATAACCGTGCGGGCATTGAGCGCACCTTGCACCGAATCAGCGCCATGCGTAACCGGGCGGGTGACATTATCGGACTCACCTGCCGGGTGGGTCGGGCAGTATTCGGTACCATCAACATGATTCGGGACTTGGTAGAAACCGGGCAATCGATTTTGATGCTGGGGCGACCAGGAGTCGGTAAAACCACTGCCCTGCGTGAGATTGCCAGGGTGCTGGCGGATGATCTAAATAAGCGAGTGGTGATCATCGATACCTCTAACGAAATCGCGGGCGATGGAGATATTCCTCACCCAGCGATCGGTAGAGCCAGAAGGATGCAGGTTTCTAGGCCAGAGCTGCAACATCAGGTGATGATCGAGGCGGTGGAAAACCACATGCCGGAAGTGATTGTGATTGATGAAATCGGTACGGAGCTGGAAGCCCAAGCTGCTCGGACGATCGCGGAACGAGGTGTGCAATTAGTGGGCACTGCCCACGGTAACCAGCTCGAAAACCTGATCAAAAACCCCACTCTCTCGGACTTAGTGGGTGGCATCCAAGCTGTTACCCTCGGTGACGATGAAGCCCGCCGTCGTGCTTCGCAAAAAACCGTGCTAGAGCGCAAAGCTCCTCCAACCTTTACCATTGCAGTAGAAATGCAGGAGCGTCATCGCTGGGTAATTCATGAAAGCGTCGCCGATATGGTGGATAACCTGTTGCGTGGTCGTCAGCCTACACCTCAGCTACGCACGGTGGATGAACAGGGACATGTGACTATCCAAAAGGAGATCACCCCCCAAAAAACCTCTACTGTTGCTCCAGCAGCCGCGAATCCTAGCCTATCGCCCGGTGGCTGGCGCGCTAGTGGTCGCATGGAACCATTGCCGGTTACTCGCCAATATGCCAGTAGAGACCAATCTATTCGTCAACCCGATCGAGTGTCAGTCGCAGCAACTTCTGAGCGGCTGACTTTCCAGGAAATGCTAAATCAAGCAGCCTGGGACGGCGAAGAACTAATTGATGGTCCTGGTGCTAAGGGGGATGATTTGCCATTACACGTTTACCCCTACGGTATTAGTAGTCAGGAACTGGATCAAATCATCGACGTTTTACAACTGCCGGTGGTGTTGACGAAAGACATGGATAGTGCGGATGCGGTGCTGGCGCTGCGTACCCATATTAAAAACCATGCCAAGCTGCGTCAGGTAGCGAAGGTGCGCCAGTTGCCAATTTATAGTGTTAAGTCGGGGACTATTCCGCAGCTTACCCGCACTCTGCGCCGGATGCTGAATATGGATGAGCCATTACCCGCCGATGCCGATCTGCGGTTATTCGTGAAAGATGGTAGTGACGATGAAATTGAGGCTTTGGAAGAAGCGCGGTTGGCTGTGGAGCAAATTGTGATTCCCAAGAATCAGCCAGTGGAGTTGTTGCCTCGATCGAACAAGGTACGCAAAATGCAGCATGAGCTAGTAGAACACTACCATCTCAAATCTGATAGTTTTGGCGAAGAACCCAATCGTCGTTTGCG
>JANNEH010000148.1:0-4840 GCA_031378405.1 Synechococcales cyanobacterium OTE_75_metabat_409 | reverse complement strand
AGAATAAAAATCGTAGGGGAGTTCCGAAAAACACTGTGTCATGTCAAAATCAAGGTGCTTTAAATCTTAGAGAGCTTGATTCTATTACGTTTCAAGCTCTCTTTTCTGCTTTTTCTTGATTCTTCATGAATAATCCAGGCTAAGCCAAGTTGATGCTGGGGGACTAGCCCCCCAGACCCCCCAGCAGAGGGCGGAACGCCGCCCTCCACACCTCCCTGCGTAAGGGTTGATCTTGCTGAGTTGCCGCGTTGTCTTAATTGATCAGGCCAAGTAAAGATGGTTGCCGCAACTGCGCGACAACGCTGGTTAATCGATTCAAATATTTGATTTTGGAATTGCTGGATCGAGCCACTGAGATTTGAATTGGTGATTTGAATTGGTGAAGTCTATTTCTAATATTGTTGACCATCGACCATCCACTTGAAAATTCCCAGAATTCTTTCGATCGGATCAAGTGAGTATTCGGTGGCATCGATTATCAAATTTTGGCCGGTGAGCTTCAGAAACTGCCACTGGGTTCCGGTTGTGATGCTGCCATAGATTGTGGATATCTCTTGGTCATTGGCGAGGTTGAATTTTTGTGCTGCTACCATTTCTGCGGCACATTGTCCCCAACCAGCGTTGAGTTCACCCTTTTTGGCCTCAATAATAATAATGGCCGGAGCTTCGATAATCAGCTCATTTGCTGATCGAGTTAGTAGGAAATCACAGACCCCGTTTAGCCCTAGCTCGGCATCAACCGTGAAATCTGCACCTGAAAACAGCCCGATTTGACGATCTAAAAGTTCTCTGACCTCAAATAATATTGGTGCGATAATCAGTTCTGAGCGTACTTTTTCCGTGCCTAGTACTGCTGCAAGCGGAGCAGATACCTGTAAAAAATCTGACATCCAGGTGTGAGGAGTAAGTAAGGGTAAATCTGCGAAAAATGCTCCATTTGCTACTTTCAAATCAAACTGCTTCTGAGCCTGGGCAAGGGTAAAACTACTGTAGGGCATACTTTTTTCCAGGCCAAATATTTGGTAGTTGGACAGGTTTAGCCACTGGCAACACATTAGTCAATATTTCTAAATCTACTGTGGGATTAGATTGGCGATACCAACCCCGAGGCAGGCCACGGCGAGTTTGGGCGATCGAGAGCTTCTGCGATTCCAGCTCTTGGCGCAAATGCTGGATAGCTTGTTGAATTACTGGTAGATCAATTTGACCTTGAAATTGCTCTATTCGATTAATGGGTCGATTAACGGGTCGATTAATGGGTTGTAGTCGTACAGACAATATCTTACCCTCACAAATTACAAAACTGGTTGCTGTAAAGCATTGGAGTTATTCAATCCCCAATGGTGTTCTACTTCAATATGACGGCGCTGACAATCCTCTTCGAGCAAGCGCTGTTGGGAAATAGCTTTGCGCATGGTGACAATAAGCTGCTGAACTTGCTGACGCACTTGAGGATCTTGATCGTCAGAAGCCGGTAAGGTTTGTTTCTCCAGAATTTGCAGCACTAATTCGTAATGGATCAAAGAAGGCAGTTGAATTTTACTCACGTCAAAGACCCGAATGATGGAATGGAAAGCGGTCTAAGCAAACAATTCGGCAATAGCCTGAGCAGGGTCAGGTTGTTTCACCAGCGATTCACCGATCAATACGGCAGCGGCTCCTGCTGAGTGGACGATCGCTAAATCTGCTGGGCGATGGATGCCCGATTCGCTTACTACCAAGATATCTCGTTCTGCTAAAGCTGTGCCATATTTTTTCAACAGGTCGCTAGTGGTCTGAAGGTCAACACTGAAATCGGTGAGATTACGGTTGTTAATACCCACCAGTTCTACGCCATCTAGCTGTAAAACCCGCTCTAACTCTGCGGCACTATGAACTTCGATCAGAGCAGTCATGCCAAGGGCTTTAATAATCTTGAGAAAATAGCGCAGATCACTATCGGGCAAAATAGCGGCAATGAGCAGTACAGCATCGGCTCCATGCTTGCGTCCCAAATAAATTTGGTAGGGATAAATCACAAACTCTTTACAGAGTAAGGGTAAATCTACTGCCGATCGAACTAAGCTCAGGTTCTCAAAGCCACCCTGAAAGAATTTTTCATCGGTGAGGACAGAAAGACAAGCCGCACCGCCAGCTTGGTATGCTTGGGCGATCGATATCGGATCAAAGTCTTCTCTAATTACCCCTTTGCTGGGGGAAGCTTTTTTGACTTCGGCAATCAGAGCTGGTTGGCGGGAACTGTGGCGCAATGCCATTAAGAAATTCCGAACAGGCGGGGCGATCGCGGCAACTTGCTCCCGCAGTAAGTTCAAAGGAGTTTTCTCCCGCCAGCGCGCCACTTCCCGCTCTTTTTGCCAGACTATTTCTTCCAAAATATGATGAGGCTGGTTATCTGGCACTTTGATTTGATATTCCAAAGTCTCAATACTGACCGGGATACCGGGCTGAACACGACGAATTTGCATGGTGAGAAATATTGATTTACTGGAGATAGCCTGAGATCTTGATGTGGGCAGTGCCCACCCTACAACCTGAGATCCTAAATTCTAGAATCAGGCAACCGCACTCAATTAGAAGCAAGTCAACCCTTACGATGGGGAGTTTGAGGGGGTGCGTCCCACCCCTCAATGGGGGGCGGGGGGGTCAGAACCCCCACATCCATATTCCTCACTAGTGAGCAAAAGCCGCCCGCTTAAAAGCATCATCCAAAACCTCCGACAAAGTAGGATGAGCATGAGTAAGCTGCGCCATATACTGCACCGACTGCCGCGCCGCAATCGCATTAGCCGCCTCCTGAATTAAATCAGAAGCATGAAGACCAATAATATGGGTACCCAAAATCTCACCAGTATCAGTCCGATAAACCACCTTAGCCATCCCATCAGCCTCACCTTCAGCGATCGCCTTAGAATTGCCCTTAAAGTAGCTCTTGGCAGTAGCTACAGCATAGCCTGCGGTAACAGCTTGTTCCTTGGCTTGGGCTTCAGTCATCCCCACAAAGCTAATTTCGGGGTGAGTGAAAGCAGCGGCAGGAATGCTATGGTAGTCTACGGTGCGAGGGCGACCACAAATATTATCTACAGCAGCAATACCTTGAGTAGCAGCAGTGTGTGCCAGCATCATTTTACCAGTGGCATCCCCGATCGCCCACAGATGGGGTACTAACTGACCGTCAGCTAAAACTTGCAGATGGTCATCGATCGGAATAAAACCCCGTGCCAGAGTCACACCGACCGATTCCACATTGAGATTCTTGGTATCCGGGACTCTGCCGGTGGCCACCAAACAGGCATCAACTTCTAAAACTTCGACAATTTCTTTAGTCTTGGCATCGGCCAGATGAATCTGCACTGGACTACCAGGAATAATCTTCATAGCCAAAACCCCCGATCGAGTTTCGATGTCACGCGGCTTGATCAGAATTCTTTCAGCTAAAGTGGCGATATCTCGATCGAATCCCGGCATCAACTGATCCAAAGCCTCGATAATAGTCACTTCCGAACCCAGGGCAGTATAGACATCCGAGAATTCTAAGCCAATATAACCACTGCCAATAATCGCCACCCAATCGGGGACAGATTCTAGTTTGATGGCATCATCGCTGGTAAATACAGTCTTGCCATCTAGCTCAATACCTGGGGGGACAAAAGGAACAGAGCCAGAAGCAATAATAATATCTTTGCCAGTAACGGTCTTTTCGCCTTCAGGGGTAGTGACAGTGACTTTTTGTTGACCAGCAATCTTTCCCCAGCCTTTAATCACATCTACACCCAGACGGGTCATGCTGTTAGTCAAGTCACCACGTAGTTTGCCCACTGTATTGCTGGCATGGGTAGCAATGGCTGATCGATCGTAATTCACTGCCCCCAGTTGAATTCCCAACATCTTCAAATGGTGCTCATTACGCATTTCCCGCACTCTGCCAGCGGCTGCCAGTAGGGCTTTGGAAGGAATACAGCCCCGATTCACACAGGTACCACCCATCTCTCCGCCTTCAATGATGGCGGTCTTTAGGCCGCAGCTTACTGCGTGCAGCGCGGCACCATGGCCACCAACACCGGCTCCGATAATTACTAAATCATAGTCAAACTGTTGGCTCACGGTGGTCTCTCCTGAAAACTCCTGCAATATGCGCTTACTTATCTTCACTCTGACGACATCACTTGTCAAATGTGGGGCAAAAAGGGGGTTTTCGTTCACTAATGTGTATGGGTAGCATCATTGAATTCAAAGGCAAGATCTGCTGTTGCTGTAAGAGGCTGAATTCATTGTGGTGAGGTACAATCCAAAGATAGGAAATAGCGGTCAAAATCTATGAATGCCCACAAAGTAGAAACAGTTTTGGCAGAAGATGGCATTCTTACCATCAGAGGATTGCCCTTTCGAGCAGGTGATCGTGTGGAAGCAATCGTCATTGAGGGTGCTAGAGCAACTGGAAATAAAACATCAGAAGAAGACCTGGTCTATCTTCAGAGCATTTCGTTGGGAATGAGTGAGTGGGAGTCAGAGGCTGATGAGCTTGCCTACCAAGATCTATGAGCAGTTCGATGTCGTCATAGTCCCATTTCCCTTTACTGATAGCAGTGAAGCCAAGCGACGACCGGCTCTGGTGCTATCGAACTTGATCGAGTTTAATACCAACGCTCGTCATACTGTAATGGCAATGATTACCACAGCGAGTCACGCTCCTTGGCCGTTGGACATCTCCATTCAGGATCTGGGGTCTGCTGGGCTAAAACAACCATCAACTATTCGGATGAAGCTGTTTACTCTCGATAATTCGCTGATTATCAGACAGATTGGGCAATTATCTTTATCTGATCAGCAAGCGATCGAGGAA
>JANNEH010000135.1:0-3808 GCA_031378405.1 Synechococcales cyanobacterium OTE_75_metabat_409 | reverse complement strand
GGCAGCGGATGATTGAACTCAGCACCAGCAGCCTTCAATCGTCCGCTGCGTTTGAATTGTTAGGCTGATTCACGACGCATACCATCAACATTTTTTTGCGCTTCTGCATAGATTCGCAAAGCAGCAGCCATATGTTGATCGGCTTCTTCTCCTTTTGACTGGAACCATAACAATGTCTCAGGATCGACACGGATAGCAACAGTCGCTAACGAAGAAGAGGGCATTCGCAATTTTGCATTTAAAAAAAAGTCATCTGCAAGAGGTGGGATATCAGATGTGTCAATCTCGTCATCTGAAATTGCATCGATTCTAGCCCAATCCGTTTTTGAGGTATTGCTCATAATTTTTCCTTTCGTATGAGAGAGCTTTTCTGAGTGAAATAATACGAACTGTGTTCCCATCAGGCTCGGTGTAAATCACTATTACTACACGCCCATCTAGTAATCCAGACCCAATCCATCGATCTTCACCATAGTCGTCGCGCTCATCAAGCTCAACTGCCATTGGTAAATCAAAGATGCGATAAGCGTCAACAAAGTCGAAACCATGCTTATCAATGTTAACCTCATTTTTTCTCTCATCCCACTCGAATTTTATGCGCTGAACTCACCACTCCTAACCAATATAGCAAACTACCATAGGATAGAGTTCAAGTCTCAGCCAAAAAATCTTCACACCGTAGAACACAGCACTGACTGATATGAGCATCGATCCCTCGTTGAATAAGCCCTTGTCGCCAGTAGGTAATAAATTCTCCTCGCTAACAACTCCATTGTAATTGTAAGCGACTATGCTAGTCAGATCCAACCGGTTTGTTAGGCTGCTTTCTATGCGTGATCGGCAGCAACGATCACAAGGCTTAGTTCACAGATAAAGCATTTGGGAAAGCCTCTACAATATCAGTTTTTAGCAGTCCTATGTTATTTCCTTCGTAGCAGTTCAGGGGGCTAAGGAGGTAAAAATGGAGAGCTGTTAAACTATAAAAAGTGAGTCGCAGCTTAATTAAAACATACATTCACAAAAGCCTAAAATCATCCTTTCCTTATCTTTAATCTTTTCCACCCATTACGAGTACAACTGTAAGAAATACTTCTGTTTGGAAGAGCATTTTCTAGGCAGAAATAACCGCTACCAATTGATACCACTCCAGCCCTGACCTGCCGTAATTCAGATGTTGGTTTCCATGGAGAATCTGGTTCAGTCAAACCGGGCCAGTAGTAGCGGTTATTTTTGACAACAAATCCATAATCTCCAGGAGAAGCGCTGAAATATTTCCCATCTTTGATTTTAGGTTTAGCTACTGCTGGCAAACAGGAAAAAAAACTCAATAAAAATATTGATGCCAACACCACAGGAATTTTTTTTACTGCTTTCATTGCTATTATTGTCTTTTTCATGATTTATTGTGATGCTTTTAGTTTAGTACCAGACTCACCAAACTCGACTTCATTCTTGATACACATACAGTAGTTCTTAATCGTAAGAGCATAGATAATGCGTGACAAAATAAAAGATTAAATAAATACTCAACTTACGACACTCCTCCCCACTTAGGAATCAACAATTTGGCAGTCTAACAACTGATTAGACTGAATCCATTCCGCCTAACACCCCAAACTGGGATCATAGACAGAAATATTTCTACCTAACACACTCCATAAGGTGGATTAGACGGAAATCTGTCAGCCTAACACCCTTAATCAGCATATTAGGCAGACGAGATTCAGCATGACACCCTATCCACTTCCCTGAAGTAGCAGTATAGAATCTTAACAATCTTAGTAGTCGATTTGTCCTACTTGCCATGGAAGCCCCACCAAGAAAATTGCTTGATAGCTTCGCTTGCGCCTTTGGAGATCAAGTTCGTAATGCCATTAGGCTGAAGCATTTTACCGCACGTCCCACGCACGCTTCCGAGGCGACCTGGGAAGAACTTGAAGCACTACAGAGCAAACCTATGTTCAGTGGATTCGCCGTTACATCTTGATTTCACCACAAACAGCGTACTAAAGACATTGGTGTACCAGAAATCGAGGTATTTCTTACCCAATGACCTGCTCTGATTAATTTTCAGCTATCTTAAATATTTTGGATATCAAAAGCGACCTACTTAACCCATATACTTAATCGTAATAGTCGAGGTGTGGTTAGAAGGTTTCAGCTTCTAAGTGGGGATTAGCTCGCCGGGACGCAATCTCACCCATTTCCCCTGATCTTGCTTAAAGCTCAGACATTCCACTACGTCCCATTCCATTTCCACATAGTCGGCCTGGGGACGGATATTCACGTTAATACTTGGCTCCGTAGCTTCAAAATCTGGGTTCTCGGTCAGATGTGCCTGCTCATGCTGACCTTCCACCGCATGATAAGTAAAACAGCGATCGACATACTCACAATTAATGCAAATGCACATAGCCAGACCCTCAACTAAGCTAGAGTGAAGCAAGATCTGCCCCAATTTTACCGTTTATTTCTCACTGTGGCCAAACAACGACTCGATAAATTATTAGTAGAACGAGAGCTTTGTGTTTCTCGGCAGTTAGCCCAGCGGCTGATTCAGGCCGGGGAAGTGCGGGTCAAAGGCGAGATTGTCGATAAAGTGGGCACCGAAGTGCCGGTAGACGCGCTGATCGAAGTCAAGCAAAGACCTCGGTTTGTTTCCCGAGGAGGCGAGAAGCTCATTAAAGCTCTGGAAGAATTTCAGATTGCAGTGATCGATCGAGTCTGCCTGGATGGCGGTATTTCTACTGGAGGGTTTACAGACTGCCTTTTTCAGGCTGGAGCCAAGCTCGTCTATGGTATTGATGTGGGCTATGGCCAAGTTGACTGGAAAATTCGCACTGACGATCGATTGATTTTGCAAGAGCGGGTAAATCTGCGCAATTTAAAGCCAGAGAAACTCTACCAGCCTGACAGTCTGCGGCCTGATTTGGCCGTGGTAGACGTGTCTTTTATTTCCTTGGACAAAATCCTGCCAGCGTTAGTAAATTTACTTGTGGCTCCCAAAGAGCTGGTTTTGCTGGTAAAGCCTCAGTTTGAAGTAGGACGAGAGGCCGTGGGCAAAAAAGGGGTGGTCAGAGATCCTCAAGCACAGGCGGGAGCGATCGAAGGTGTCCTTATAGCTGCTGTCTCATTGGGTTGGTTCCCCCATGGTCTGACTTTTTCGCCGCTGGTGGGACCGGCGGGCAACATCGAATATTTGCTATGGCTGAGCTTAGTAGATACTGGGGTGGTGATTGATCGATCAACAATTTTGGCAGTTGTCCACATAGCTCAAGCCAGTTTGGCTTGAGCTAACCCCAGCACTGATATCTAAAGGTTTAACCAATCTTTAATCTTTTCACGGTTTAATGTACCCGTGTAGACTGAAGACCTTTTATAATACCTTACTAAAAATACTCAATATGCTTGCCAATCAGCGAAAAGTAACCCTTGTCCTTTTGCCCCTAGCAATAACTCTGGCCATGTTGGGTGGTTGCAAGAACAGTACAAGCACTGATCCGACTGCAAAATCAACTGGCAGTACAGAGGCAGTGAAGGGAGGGAAAGAAGGTGGTAGCAACGCCACTGGTGAGATCAAAATAGACGGTTCCAGCACAGTGTTTCCGATCAGTGAAGCCATTGCTGAAGGATTTGGTAAAACTGGTGGGGGCAAAAAAGTTTCGGTGGCATCATCTGGTACTGGTGGCGGCTTCAAGAAATTCTGTCGCGGTGAAACTGATATTAGCGACGCTTCGCGGCCAATTTTACAAAAAGAAATCGATGCTTGTAAAGAAAAAGGCATTGAATATTTAGAAATTCCGATCGC
>JANNEH010000116.1:0-2924 GCA_031378405.1 Synechococcales cyanobacterium OTE_75_metabat_409 | reverse complement strand
ACTGGAGGAGCGGCGATGAAAGCAATTACGAAACAGATGGTTGCAGAAAGCAGGGTTGGGATCATGAGAACGCCGAACCAGCCTACATAGAGGCGGTTTTCAGTGGAGGTTACCCAGCCACAGAAGCGATCCCATACGTTGGCGCTTTCGCGCTGTTGTAAGATAGTTGTCATTTGATAATTCCGGTATGAATGTGTTTCTTGCGAAACGGTTTTTGTTTGTATGTCCTTACCTTAGAACCTAAATTAAGGAATGTAAAGGAAACCGTCATTTGTTGAAAGTATCACTCTCATCAGTTTTGCTTATGCTTTATACTGTTCTATCTCAGACATATCAACTGAACAGCAAGTCAGTGCTGTGTATATCGAGCAAGAACTGGGCAAAGGCTCCCTTGGCCAGACCTATTTGGCTTTGGATACAGGCTATCAGAACCGCTGTCCGGTGGTGGTAAAAAAGCTTCAGCCTGACTATGGTCAGTGCAAATCTCCTGAGGATGTGGAGTTTTTACGATCGAAAGCCGAGATATGGCCTTCAATCGAGGTAAAGATGTACCTGATCGGTTGTCCAAGTTGCCATTCCAGTTCCAAAGAAATCAGCATCCTCTGTCCATATTGGACAGTCTAATACCATTGCCAATGCGACAATTGGCCAATCGTCAACATCTCTGATGGCAATTCGTGCTTTTGCCTCCTGTTCATAAAGACCATATTGACTGGCATCTACTGCCTGAACTAAGAAAGCCAAATCAGCCAAACTTTGCAAGCTTATTTCACTATCAACACCTTTCTTTTCTAACAAAGCGGGCAAGTATTTTGCAGCGTCGGTAAAACAACAATTAGGTGTAAAAAACTGTACCTTCATAGCATATTGCTCGATGATACCCCGTACTTTTTTCCCTAGCACTGCACGAATCAGGATATTGGCATCTACTACGATCTGTTACATCTATGGGTGGCCTTGCTTTCGCAATTGACGAAACTCCTGCACCAGCTCGTCTTCCGTCAATCCATGCTCCTGTAACAGTGAATCCATCTGTGCACCCGTCCGCTTGAGTTGCTCTATTCTAGCTGCGGTGTCATAGATAGCTTCATCCCCTGCTTGCAGACTCTGTAACCCTGCTTGCAAAACCTCGATCGGGCTTTGATATTGACCAGCCAACAAGTACTCTTGGACGATTTTGACTAGTTCTGGCGGCAGTGTGACTTGCATATTAAAGCTAGTGGAACTAACATGATATGAACCTAATGTAGCACAAAGATATCTGGTTGGAGGCTAGAATATTTAGCGATCAAACATTCTCGCCTTGCTGGTAATTAAGGTGTTCTTTGTGGCAAAGACGATGATCGGCGAGATAACAAGTTGACCATAGATAAAAAATGGGCACCCAACCTTTTTAACTTTTACGATGAGATGTATAGTGGTTGGTTAGTCATAGAATAACAAAGGTTGATTCTTGTGAGACCTACTCCAGAACAAATACAAGAAATTATCCGGTGGGGACATCAGCATCGTCAGATGCTGAGAGAAAAATATCGTCGTCAATTTGTTGCTTATAGCGCTAATCGGCTTTTAGCAGCCGGGAGTGATTGGGATTTGGTGGAAGCTTTGGCGACAGCAGAGGGTGAACCATATGTTGTGAAGTGGATTCCTGCTCACACGTCAGAATTTCAATTTTTTTGGTTCAAGTTTTATGGAATGGCCAGACACGCATGGGAACCAGAGTATTTAGTCACTTTGGGCAATGGTTCTATTAGTCACGATGCACTAATGCTGGTAGATTCTGGTGCGGAGTTAAGTTTGATTAGTCGAGAAGTTGGCGATCGACTGGGATTTCGGGTAGCTGACAGAGAAATCTTATCGGAAGGCACAGGTGTTGGGGGCGAAGTTCAGTATGTTACTCGGGAAGTAGATCTCTCGATCGATGGACATAGTTTTAAGGCTCCAGTGGCTTGGCTGCAAACAGAAATCACTGACGCTCCTTTATTATTAGGAAGAGAGGTAGTATTTGATTTGTTTAATATCGAATTTATCCAGGCGGAAGAAAGGATCGAATTTAAGTGGAGAGGAAACTTGGAAAAATAGTTGATGTATCGAACAGAGCTAGCCATCAGGGGGCGTAGATTTTGGTGGTAGGGTTAGATGTTAAGATAGGTAAAGAAGTTACTGCTATCTTTGAGGTTTTGCTATACCTCTTGGGGGGGAGCTAATGAGATGCTAAAATTAGGGGATATTGTAGTCTTGAGGTATGAAGAATGAATCCTAAAGAAGCCATTATTCAAGCAATCGATCAACTCCCAGATTCAAGATTGCCAGAGATTTTGGTGTTTATTCAGAATTTAAGAGATACAACTATTCCAGAGCAATGGTCTGGGGCTGTGATGAGTGAGTCGAGTCTAGAAAAAGATTGGTTATTACCAGAGGAAGAGGAAGCTTGGCAAAATTTGTAGTCGGTGATGTGGTGATTGTCCCGTTTCCATTGTACAAGGCTGGTGAGCTTTGTGCTGAAAAGTTACAGATGGCGATCGAGCAGGTGATAACTATTGTGCGGGGTAACTAGGGTCGGTTTACATGGTGGGATGTTTCTATTTTAGCTGTCTGTGAAGCGTTCTCCACAGGAGAGGCTAACGCCAACGATCGCTTCCTGTATGCCTAAGGCTAGGTATTTACTCGAATGAGTTCTCCTTGATACAAATTGGCTTCGGCGGCTCTGAGGAGAGTATCGCACAGAGGCACCCCAAAAATTATGCAGGAATCGATGACGGCTTTAATCATTTGGTTTCTAGCTCTGCCATACTTTGCTGGATATAACCGTCCTCGAAGCAGCCTTCGGTTTGCAGAAATTCAGAGAAGCGATCGAGTTTACTGACTTTCCTGGTGAAGTGTTCTGTTTGCTCCGTCAAATGTTGGAGTATTTGGGCTTGCTC
>JANNEH010000042.1:0-1700 GCA_031378405.1 Synechococcales cyanobacterium OTE_75_metabat_409 | reverse complement strand
ATTGAATAATTTATGGTGACTAACTCGATCGAGAAAATCTTGGCCACTGGCGAAGTGGGTGCCACCATCACCGTTAAAGGCTGGATTCGCAGCAAACGGGAATCCAAAGGCTTCGCCTTTGTAGATGTCAACGATGGTTCTTGTCTGGCCAATATCCAGGTGGTGATTGCTCAAACCGTTCCGGATTATGCTGCTCAAATCAAGCGGCTCAGCACCGGTGCCTCGGTAGAAATCCAAGGCAACCTAGTAGCCTCTCCGGCCAAAGGTCAACGAGTAGAGCTTCAGGCTACTGCCCTAGAAATTTTCGGGGAATCTGACCCCGAGACTTACCCCTTACAGAAAAAACGTCATTCCTTCGAGTTTTTAAGGGAAATCGGCCACCTCCGCCCCCGCACTAATACCCTCGGGGCAGTGTTTCGGGTGCGTAATGCCTGTGCCGCAGCAGTGCATCAATTCTTTCAAGAAAAAGGCTTTTTGTGGGTTCATACCCCCATTATTAGTGCCAGCGACTGTGAAGGTGCTGGGGAAATGTTTAATGTCACCACTCTGAATCCCGATAAACTTCCCCGTACTCCTGATGGCAAAGTAGACTACAGCCAAGACTTCTTCGGTCGTCAAGCTTTTTTGAGCGTCAGCGGTCAACTAGAAGCCGAAATCATGGCCATGGCTTTTAGTAATGTCTATACCTTTGGACCCACTTTCCGCGCCGAGAACTCCAATACCTCTCGCCACCTGGCTGAGTTTTGGATGATCGAGCCAGAGATGGCTTTCTGTAACTTACAGGGAGATATGAATCTGGCCGAAGAGTTTCTCAGGTATGTGTTTAAATATGTGATGGAAAAATGTCTCCCCGATATGGAGTTTTTCCAGCAGCGGGTCGATGACTCGGTGCTAGCTACTGCCGAAAATATTATCAATAATGAATTTGCCCGACTCACCTATACTGAGGCGATCGAGATTCTGGAAAAAGTTAGTAAACCCTTCGAGTATCCGGTAAGCTGGGGTTTGGATTTACAGTCTGAGCATGAGCGCTATCTGGCAGAAGAGGTCTTTAAAAAGCCCACTATTTTGACAGATTACCCAGTCGAAATCAAAGCTTTTTATATGCGCCTGAACGATGATGGCAAAACTGTAGCAGCTATGGATATTCTCGCCCCCAAAATTGGCGAAATTATCGGTGGCTCTCAACGGGAAGAACGCTTAGATGTCTTAGAAAGCCGGATTGCTGCCCAAGGACTAAATCCCCAAGATTATTGGTGGTATTTAGACCTCCGCCGCTATGGCACTGTCCCCCATGCCGGATTTGGCCTGGGCTTCGAGCGACTGGTACAATTTATGACCGGGATGGCCAACATTCGGGATGTAATTCCCTTCCCCCGTGCCCCACTGACTGTTGAGTTTTAGACTGTTGAGTTTTAGACTGTTAAGTTTTAGACTATTGAATTTTAGAAAATAAATTTAGAGGAGAATCTTATGACCGCCCAATATCCAGAAAACTTACGTTACACCGACACCCATGAATATGTTGGTCTAAATGGCCAGATAGCTACAGTCGGCATTACGGCCTTTGCGATCGATCAATTGGGTGACATTGTTTTTCTGGAACTTCCATCTGTCGGAAGCACGGTAACCCAGGGCGCTGCCTTTGGCACAGTAGAATCGGTCAAAGCTGTAGAAGATCTGAAAGCTCCCATCAGTGG
>JANNEH010000010.1:0-8993 GCA_031378405.1 Synechococcales cyanobacterium OTE_75_metabat_409 | reverse complement strand
AGCTTAGCAAAAGAAACTCCACCAGGGTTTTCTCGCCCCATGATGTAGTCTTCAATCTCGTAAATAATTTCCATGTTGCACGCTTTCATCAAGTCACAGAGCGGCTTTCTGATCTTACCATGATCGGCAGGAATGGAAAATCGACAGGTATAGCGAGCCATATATAAGAGATCTTAATAAAAATAAGTTTCAGAGCATCGCAGGTACAACCAATGCGATATCTGCCGCAGCAATTGCTAGCAAAAAGTCAAATGAGGCAATATTACACATTGCCCCCAAGATTCATCAACATCTTAGCTCGGAAGGTGTTTACTAGCTAGCGCCATTCAATTTCCAACCGGGCTTCACCACCTGCCGCGCCCGCGCGATTGCCAGAGCATCGCTCTCCACATCTTCGGTAATAGTCGAACCAGCGGCGATCGTCACATTTGCTCCCAGGGTTAAAGGTGCAACCAAAACGCTATTAGATCCGGTTTTGGTATTATCCCCGATCGAAGTCTGATGCTTGTTGACTCCATCATAATTAGCAGTAATGGTACCGGCACCAATGTTCACCCGTTGACCAGTGACAGTATCACCCAAATAAGAAAGATGAGCGACGTTGGTGTCATTGCCTAAGGTAGTTTTCTTCAGCTCCACAAAGTTACCGACCCGACAGCCATCCCCCACCACCACCTGTTGGCGCATGTGGGCATAAGGCCCAATTTTGACTCCGCTGCCGATTTGAGTATCTGAAATCACCGAGTATAAAATGGTGCAATTATCTCCGATCGAGCTATTTTCGATCAAGCTACCCGGTCCGATTTTTGCACCTGCGCCAATTTTGGTATTGCCCCGCAAATGAGTCTGGGGTTCAATAATCGCATTGCTGCCAATTTCCACCGAGTCATCGATCGTAATGCTAGCTGGATCGATCAAAGTGACCCCAGCGGTCATCCATTGATTCTTGATCCGAGTTTGCAAAATATCATAGGCTGCCGACAATTGCAGTCGATCGTTAATGCCCAAAATCTCTTGATGATCAGCAGCATCTACCACCATCACGGGCGACAGAAAGTTCACTGCATCGGTAATATAATATTCTTGCTGGTCGTTATTGCTTTGCAGTTTGGGCAAAACTTCCCTTAACTGTGGCCAGTTGAAACAATAAATTCCGGCGTTCACCCGCTTGTTCTGGCGTTGAGCGACAGTACAGTCTCGGTCTTCGATGATTTCTTTCAGCAGCATTTGCTCATCACAAAACACCCGGCCATAGCCCTGCGGATCAGGAATTTGGGCGGTGAGGATGGTGGCAGCATTTTTGTGCTGTTGGTGGGTTTGCAAGAGGTTTTGCAGGGTGCTAGGTCGCAAAAGTGGTACGTCACCATTTAGCACCAATAAGTCGCCGGTAAAATCTGGTAAGTGGGGCAATAACTGCTGTACGGCATGGCCAGTACCAAGCTGTTGGGTCTGTTCCACAAACTCAATGTTTGGCCAGTTGGCCAGAGCGGTACGCACTCGATCGCCTTGATAGCCGACGATCGCCAACTGTCTTTCGGGCTGTAGATCTACACAGCCCAGCAGCACTTGCTCGATCAATGTCCGATTGCCCAATGAATGCAGCACCTTTGGAAGGTCTGATTTCATTCTGGTTCCTTTACCTGCTGCCAAAATTGCGATTGCTACCATATCAAGCTGAGGGGAAATTTAATTAAGTGACCTGCACCAGGGTATAGATTACCAAAGTCTTGATCTAAAATCTTCAAGAGTAACGAGAGGGAGAAAAGTCATAGAATTTCTTGAATTTGCCAACTACCCATCGATCGATCCCCAGAAGTCAGCAATATAGCCATTGCTGGCAAAATATCTGGCAATTGGGCATTGGCGGGCAACATTGCCATTAACATGCCCAGCAATGTGTGCTTATGTGCTACAATAGCAAAGCATCTATCAGTCTGCCCGATCAACTTCTCTGCAACCTGTTGGCTTCTGATGTTTACTGCCTCTAAAGTTTCTGGATATTGTGGATCGAAGAATCCCGCATATTCTAAATCTATCATCGGTATTTGCAATATTTTTTCTGTTAGGGGCAAAGTATCCGGTAAAGCTGGCGACCATTCTGGATGGAGCCATTCTCGGAGACCGTTCTCGACACATATTTTTAAGCCCATCGATCGCCCAAAAGGATAAGCAGTCTGCAAGGTTCGTAGGTAAGGAGAGCTGAAAATGCGCTCAATTGGTAAATGTAACAATCTCGGTACCAGCTCCAGCGCCTGCTGCCAGCCCAGGGCTGACAAAGGTGGATCATAGGGATAAGCGGCAGTTTCAAACCATTGGGGCTGAATGAAATCTAGCCGGTGCGCATGTCTGACGAGTAAGATAGTAGGCATGGGTGAGGGTTTTATGAATAATGTTCGGCGTTAGACAGACCAATGTGACCATAGTCAGGTAGGGTAATAATAATTAATTTTCTCTGAAAGACAAAATATTTGATGTTAGCCTCTAGACCCAAAAGTTGAGAAATGTTACGATAGTTAATGTAAGCACTCTCATCTTTCTGAGCAAAAAAGCTACACACCTTACAGGGAGCCTTTTGGAAGGTCACATTTCCACCGCTACCCTTTCCTCAGAAAGCAGTGAATACCACCTATCTGTGGCGACAATACCGTTTAAGACAGACCTTCACATCTTAATTAAACCTACTCCCTTCTAAAGCCATGAGAACTGCCCTAACTTCTACCGACACAGTCCGTACCTACCTGCGCGAAATCGGTCGCGTCCCCCTACTGACCCACGAACAGGAAATTTTGTTTGGCAAGCAAGTGCAGCAGATGGTTGCCTTAATTGCCATCAAAGCTCAATTAACCGAGACAAATGCCAGTGAACCCAGTCTAGATGAATGGGCAGCCGCCACTGACAATACTGTCGAAAGTCTTCAGCGTACCTTAGCAGCAGGCGAACTAGCCAAGCGCCGCATGGTAGAAGCAAACCTGCGCCTGGTAGTATCGGTAGCCAAAAAGTATATCAAGCGCAACATAGATTTGTTAGACCTGATCCAAGAAGGCACGATCGGAATGCAGCGGGGGGTGGAAAAATTTGACCCCAGTAAGGGCTACCGGTTTAGCACCTATGCCTATTGGTGGATTCGGCAAGCTATCACGCGGGCAATCGCCGAAAAAGCGCGGGCAATTCGGCTACCCATTCACATCACCGAAAAGCTAAACAAGATCAAGAAAGCTCAGCGCAACTTATCCCAACAACTGGGTCGGGCGGCCACTGTTGCCGAGTTATCTGGCGAGCTAGAACTGACACCCAAGCAGGTACGGGAGTATTTGGAAAGAGCGCGTCAACCTCTGTCTTTAGACCTCCGAGTAGGCGACAACCAAGACACCGAATTAGGTGACTTGCTAGAAGATACTGGTGCTTCACCAGAAGACTTCGTGGTGCAAGCTTCCTTAAAAATGGATCTAGAGCGGATGATTGGCGAACTGACCAACCAACAACAGCAAGTACTCACCATGCGCTTTGGTCTGAAAGATAGTCAACCCCTAACTCTGGCAAAAATCGGCGAAATGTTGAATATCAGCCGCGAACGAGTCCGCCAAATCGAGCGAGAAGCGATCGCCAAACTGCGCAAGCGCAAAGACGATATCCGGGAATACGTAGCTTAGGAATTGGGGGGATACCGCCCCCCGGTTGGTTCGGCTCTACTCTGTTTCCAGTGTTAGATTTTGGGTAATAATAAAGTTGCGGCTGATCATCAGCAGCATCTTAGCAACCAAGAGGTGAATTGTGGACAATATTACTAACCACGTTTCTGAGTTCTTTGAAGGGGACGGTACTACTGATGAGCGTCTGTGGCAGTATATTCAGTCCATGAGTCCTGAAACCATGCGCCAGTTATCTCAGCCCGTTTCTCCTGAGATTGGTCAGGTCATGGAGCGCAACATTATTGGCATGTTGGGTAGTTTGCCCAGCAATCATTTTGAAATGGTGGTTACCACTAGTCGTGAACACTTGGGTCGCTTGGTAGCAGCAGCAATGGTCAATGGCTATTTTCTGCGCAATGCCGAGCAGCGTCTGGCTCTAGAAAAATCGCTGGAAGAAATATAGGTGTTGAAACGTGTAGGGGTCGGGGTTATTTGGAATGGCCAAAAATTGCTGATCGATCGGCGATTGCCTACTGGTTCTTTGCCCGGTATGTGGGAGTTCCCTGGCGGTAAAGTTGAAGCAGGGGAATCGGTTTCTGATTGCATTGCGCGGGAAATCTTAGAAGAGCTAGGTTTAAATATAGCCGTGGGGGCAGAGCTGATCACAATCGATCACTCTTACCCCAGTTTTGATATTCAGCTCATCGTCCATCATTGCCAATTTTTGGGTGGTGAACCGCAACTCTTAGCCTGTGACGAGGTACGATGGGTGACTGTAGCTGAGCTGACTCACTATGAAATCCCGGCAGCTAATGCCGCGATCGTCGCTCGGCTGCAAGCCGCCCCGCCGCCAAGTTTTGACTATGACTGAGTTTACCGATTCTGAGAGCCAGTTGCTCGCGCCTTTTTTTACTAATCTCGATCGGCCTATTTTTGCGCTGAGAAACTTGCCAGAGGTGCTAAAAGGGGCATTGTTTTCGCGCTACAGTCGTACCGAAAAGAGCCTACGGCGGGTGTTGTTAGAAGAGTTTATTACCGCCTCGGAAGTTTTATCGCCAGCAGTGGTGCTGCCAAATCCAGATTTAACCGCCCAAGCTAAAGCCGAAGCTTTCTACGATCGAGTTCTAATTGGTTATGGTGATGATTCGGTAGCCGAGCTAGGTGGCGCACATTTGGCCTGCGAAGAAATTAGTAATATTGCCGCCAAGATTTTAGAAGATAGTCGTTTAGGTCTGTCTCCTTTAGAAAAATCAACTCGCTATGTGCCATTTAATAAAAAAGTAAATGGTCGCTATCGCTATTATCGAGAACCGGCGATCATGGCCTCGCGGCATGGTACCGAGTATGAGGCGACTTTGGATCATTTATTTGATACCTACACCAATTTGTTTGAGCCATTGTTAGCTTGGGTACAAAGTGAGACTCCCCGCGATGCCCAGACTTCAGAACGAGCTTATGGGAGTGCCACCAGAGCCAAGACTTTTGATTTACTGCGAGGTTTGTTGCCCATGGCGACTTTAACCAATGTAGGATTTTTTGGTAATGGTCGGGCTTTTGAATATTTGTTGGTAAAAATGGCGGCTTCGGTGCATCCGGAGGTACAAGAAATTGGTCAAGGTATGCAACGGGAATTAGATGTAGTAATTCCGGCTTTTGTGAAGAGAGCAAAGTCCGATCGAGGTCAACAATATGCCAAATATTTAGCCAACAATGTCAGCAATAGTCAACAGCTAGCTCAGCAGATTTTAACAGATCAAGTCACTGCACCAGCAGAACTAGTAACCTTGGTGGAGTTTGACCCGGAGGCAGAAGCCAAAGTCGTGACAGCGATTTTGTATCCCCATAGTAGTCTGAGTCAGTTAGAGATTCGTCAGGTAGTCGATCGATTGACAACAACAGAACGCCAAGCAATTATTGATACCTATGCAGGCGATCGACAGTCGCGTTTTCATCGCCCTGGCCGCGCTTTTGAAGAAACCTATTACACTTTCGATATTTTGGCCGATTTAGGTGCTTATCGCGATCTGCATCGCCATCGGGTGTTAACTCAAGAACGCCAAACCTATACGGTAGATCATGGTTTTGAGGTGCCAGAGGAATTGCTGGCAGCGGGGATGGGTGCTGTTTATCAAGAAGCTTTGGAACGAGCGGCGGTAACGATGAAATCGATCGAGCAAGATCTGCCAGCAGCCGCTCAATATGTAGTGCCTTTTGCTTTTCGCACTCGCTGGCGAATTAAGCTCAACCTGCGAGAAGCCTATCATTTTATTGAGTTGCGCAGTGCAGCACAAGGGCATCCAGGGTATCGATCGATCGCCCAAGCTATGTATCACAAAATCCTAGCTGTCCATCCTACTTTGGTGGCCAAAATGAGCTTTGTAGATCTGGCAGATTATCGGTTAGAAAGACTCAGTAGTGAACAAAAACTCGATCTAAAAATTCAAAAGAACACTTAATCTTATAAGAATCCTCCAGAAGACTTAAAGAAATAGCTTAAATCCATCATTGAATGCTGCCCGAGTAGCTGCGGCAAATTCTCCTTGGTCAGAAATGGCATGTTCTAAGTTTTCTTTGGCTTTCTGAGCTAGTTTTTGGAGTTCTTGGTTGTCTAGATCTGCTACAGCAAGTTGGATAAGCTGATAGATAATTTTCATTTTTTGTAAATGTTCAAGTCGAACGTCATTTAAGATATTTCGATCGAGTGCCAGATTTTCAATGGTGGTTTTGCCCTTCTTATTTCCTCTGATAGCATAAGGCATCTCACCTCTAAAGCCAAGATGTTGACTAGGTTCGTCTTTGCCAGGATCAATGAATAGTGGATTTTCGATGGCAATATCGTCGTTGTGTAAATGCGCACGTTTTTTGGTGTCAGCGATCGGAAACAGATTCTTTTTCTGGCGGGAATTACAGGGAGAGCAGCAGAGGTATAAATTATCCCAATCATAGGCTAGCCAGTAATAGCCGGGGCGCTCTAATTTGCGGTTTTGACTGTATGCGCTTTTGGGGCGAAAATGCTCTACGTCGCCATCGTTGCCAATTAGGCGTTCACAGAAACAGCATTTTTGGTGCTGGGCTTTGATTAGAGCTTTTTTGACGGTGGGATCGTTATAGATGCTATCAGAAAAGTTGAATTTCTTTGTACCGCTTTGATAATCAGCCTGGTTAGCATTGTATTCTTTGGCATGTTCTGCTGCTTTGGTTTTTCCTTGTTTGCTTAACTTGGCTGGAGCAGTGGCGGGTTTGCGAATACGAATCATGGACTATTCAGCAGATTGCTTGTTTTCTAAAAGTTTGGCGGCTTTGCGAATAATATCCATGGCCTGAATATCCGCTGCAGATTCTACGGCAGGTATGTTACCAATTTTTGCTTCCAGATCTTTGAGTTCCTGTTTATCTTTTTTGGTCAAAGAACTCTTGGCTAAAATTGCTCGTCTTCTCTGCACTAATGGTTCAATATCCGCTGGTAATGTACTTGGCAACTCAAAAACACTAGTGAGAACTTGTTCAACTCGCCAATTTTCAATGACTTCAGGATTATTATCGATCACCACATGATCTCCTTCACGTCGTAGCAGAACAATGTTGGCATTCCGGGCGGCTTGGACAACTAATGGGCTATGGGCTGTAACAATAAATTGCACGTTGGGAAACCTTTCTGTCAAAAAGCTCATAATTGTCCGCTGCCATTTGGGGTGTAAATGCAGATCAATTTCATCGACCAATACTACTGCTGGTTCAGAAAGGGGGTTTTCACTATGGGGATTATCTTGAATCATTCGAGCCGATAAATCGACCATCCAGGCAATGACGGTGCGATAACCCAAGCCTAATTGGGATAGTGATACCCAACCATAGGGAGTAAGGAATTCCGCAATCGGTCGAGGTCGATCATCGTTAGCCAGAGAAATCCGAATATCTGTCACTTCTGGTAATAGTTGTAGTAATGTGCCTCTTACTAGATCGAATGTTTTCTGGAATTTACTGGTAATTGAATCTGATCGAGCTATGGCATAATCAGCTTGAAGCAACCATTCTTCAGCATTTATCAATGTCTCATTATCAGAAAATAAAGTCAGCGTCCGATCAGAAGATAATGTTTCTGATAAAGATGTTTTACCAGCCTGTCTATTTGCACCATACCCATATAAATTCAGATTATTCAGGACATCAGTCGATACATGTTCACCTTCCTTTCCGAAAATTGCACATGAATTTTTTATCCTAAAAAATTTACTTTTCTTGGTAGTTGAAAAGCAATCCTCAATGAAATTAGCTCTAATGCTTGTGTCTTGAGATAAAAATGAGGATTGAATCCTCCATGAAGAGTCTTTAAATAGTCGAGGAAATAAAAGATATCTACCATTTATTGAAAGATATTCACCATTTATAGAATTAGCGTACTTTGGTTCCATTCCTACTAGGCAACGCAAAATAGTTGTTTTACCAACACCATTATCTCCAAGAATTACTGTCCACTGCGCAGGATTTCCATTGGCATCACAGAGATCAAGTTTTTGAGATGATTTAAAGCAAAGGACATTTTCTACTTCGATCGAAGCAAAATAAACAGGTGATGAATTCTCTTTGATATCTTTCTTTGTGGCCATATTGAATCACCAATTCTGAGTAGGTGCATTGAGAAGATCAGATAATGCCTGTGATCTTGATGGTGGGCAGTGCCCACCCTACAAGGCTTGATTATCTTGCTCTTCCATGCCAAAACCCCAACTAAAATTTTGCTCGCACTGTAAAAGTATAATCCCCGCCTGCTTCCAACTGATAATCCCACTTTAACAAAAAGCGCAACAGCGCATCTTGAATCAAAGCTCGTCCCAAAGAAGGCTCGATCGACAGATTATCGCGTTCACCCCGAAAGCGCCAACAAAACCGCCAAGTAAAATCCCCCGCCTGCACCTCGCCCCCAATCACCCCACGTTGCCAAGAATGATCAGTAACCCGCACATTAGCCGTAGTTTCTGTTCGGCGAGCCATAGTAATACCTACAAACCTGTTACCTAACGACCACAATCCAAACTTTGATAGCTGCACATCACTCTGCCACAGCAACGCAGCTTGCGCCAATAGCCCAAACCAATTTTGTCGGGGGTATTGGGCGACAGTAAATCAATGCCAATCCCATTTCTGCCCGTTTCGATACCAGAACTATGAATATATTCTCGATCGCCCAAGTGCAGCGCCACATGATCGGTCTTTTGGGGTGTCCCAAAAAAAATCAAATCTCCAGGCATTAGCTCTTCGATCGAAATATGTCGGACAAAAGCCTCTTGCTGATAAGAATCACGCGGTAGCCAAATGCCCTGAGACTTAAAAGCCGCCTGCATTAACCCCGAACAATCATAATCT
>JANNEH010000047.1:0-5818 GCA_031378405.1 Synechococcales cyanobacterium OTE_75_metabat_409 | reverse complement strand
TCGATCGATACCAAGTTAATGCAATCAATCATGTTACAATCAAGAGTCTTGCGGTATAACAAACCGTATCGTTAAGCACTCTTCTGATATGATGCTCCTTGAATATACCAACATCTCGAATGGCTAGATTACAATGCCTGTACTCGTTAAAATACGCAACCCATGCCACACTGACCGTCATTTAGAACCTATTGAACCAGAATTTTCATAATGACGAGTACCCAACAACGCGCCGCTCTACAAAGCCAAATCTGGAAAATCGCCAATGATGTTCGCGGCTCAGTCGATGGCTGGGATTTCAAGCAATACGTGCTAGGCACCCTGTTTTACCGCTTTATCAGTGAAAACTTTGCCAGCTACATCAAGGCCGACGATGACAGTATCCACTACGCCAAGCTGTCCGATCGAGTCATTACCGACGATATCAAAGACGATGCCATTAAAACCAAAGGCTATTTTATCTATCCCAGCCAGTTGTTTGCCACGATCGTCGCCAGCGCCAATACCAACGAAAGCCTAAACACCGACCTAGCGGTGATCGAAAGCTCTGCCAATCGCTACCCCTCCGATCTAGATATCAAAGGGCTGTTTGCCGACTTCGACACCACCAGCAACCGCCTCGGCAACACGGTTAAAGATAAAAACCTGCGCTTGGCTGCGGTACTAAAAGGCGTGGCAGGGCTGGATTTTGGTGACTTTGCAGGCAGCCATATCGATCTGTTTGGCTTAATCACACCACCTATAACTTGGCGCGGATGAATATGTTTTTGCATAACATCAACTACGACAAGTTCAATATGCAGTTGGGCAACACTCTGACCGACCCGCATTTTGCTGATGATCAGCCTTTTGATGCGATCGTCTCCAACCCGCCCTATTCGGTGAACTGGATTGGTAGTGATGACCCGACGCTGATTAATGACGATCGCTTTGCCCCAGCAGGCGTACTTGCGCCTAAATCTAAAGCTGACTTTGCTTTTGTGTTGCATTGCTTGAGCTATTTATCGAGCAAGGGTCGGGCGGCGATCGTGTGTTTCCCTGGTATTTTTTACCGGGGCGGTGCTGAAGCCAAAATCAGAAAGTATCTGGTGGATAATAACTATGTTGAAACGGTGATTTCACTTGCGCCCAATCTGTTTTTTGGCACTACTATCGCTGTGACGATTTTGGTGCTATCTAAACACAAGGCCGATACTGCCATCCAGTTTATTGATGCCAGTGGACTGTTTGAAAAAGCAACCAACACTAACACCCTGAAAGATAACCACATTGACGCAATCATGGGGGTGTTCGATCGCAAAGAAAACCTTGCTCACTTCGCTCGATCGGTGCCTGTTGAAGAGATTGCTGCTAATGATTACAATCTGTCGGTTAGCAGCTATGTGGAAGCCAAGGATACCCGCGAAATCACAGACATTACCGCGCTTAATGCTGGATTAAAAACCACTGTTGCGAAGATCGATCGCCTGCGTGCTGAGATTGATGCGATCGTGGCGGAGATTGAAGGTGACGAGATTGGGGTATGAGCGGTATGAATTTTCTGGAAAAGCTGTTGGATGGGGTGGCGGTGGAGTGGAAGAGTTTTGGCGAAGTTGCTAAAGTTCAAAGAGGTGCTTCACCTCGACCTATCTCTAAATTTATTACTGATGATGAGAATGGTATACCTTGGATAAAAATTGGCGACACTTCTCCTAACTCGAAATATGTTGATAATACAGAACAAAAAATCACTCCTGAAGGTGCTAAGAAATCAAGGGTTTTGAAAAAAGGTGATTTTATCGTGTCCAACTCTATGAGCTTTGGACGACCTTATATTCTCAATATTGACGGTGCTATTCATGATGGATGGGCTTCAATTAGTGGTTTTGGCGATAGATTAAATGCAGATTACTTATATCATTACCTTTCATCTGATCTTGTTCAAAACTATTGGATTAGCAAAATCAATAGCGGTTCCGTTAGTAATCTGAATTCTGACATTATAAAATCTTTAGAAATCCCCATCCCACCCCTCAAAGTTCAAGCCGAAATTGTGCGGATTTTGGACACTTTTACAGCACTGACCGCCGAGCTGACCGATCGAAAGAAACAATATAACTACTACCACGATCGGTTGTTGACTTTTGAAAAAGGTGAGGTGGAGTGGAAGACTTTGGGGGAGGTGGCTCTGGACTTTGGTCGTGGAAAATCAAAGCATCGCCCAAGAAACGATCTAAAGTTATATGGTGGGAATACTCCATTTATTCAAACGGGTGATATTAGGAACGCATCTCACATCATTGAGACATACAGTCAGACATATAGCGAAATTGGCTTAAAACAAAGTAAATTATGGCCTAAAGGTACTTTGTGTATTACTATCGCAGCTAATATTGCAGAAACCTCTATTCTAGGATTTGACGCTTGTTTTCCTGATAGTATTATTGGTTTTGTTGCAAATCCAGAGAAAACCACATCAGGTTACGTGGAATATCTCTTGTCATCACTTAAAACAAAGCTAGAAGAAATGGGGCAAGGAAGTGCTCAAAGTAATATAAATTTAGGCACGTTTGAAAATCTTAAATTGCCTTTTCCTTCCCTCATCGAACAAGTAAGAATCGCTTCCCTTCTCGATAAATTTGACACCCTCACCCATTCCATTAGCGAAGGCTTACCCAGTGAAATTGCCTTGCGCCAAAAGCAATACGAATATTACCGCGATTTGCTGTTAAGTTTTCCCAAAACCAAAGAGGAGCAATGAGCGAGCAGCCGAAAAGAGTGCAGAATACGCAAAGCGAATTTTCTGATGTCCTAAAACAGATTCAGGAATCCCGACAGAAAAATGATAGCTACATAGAGTTACTTAAGAGATACGAGATCAGTCCAAAGATCATCGAAACCCAGTCAGAATATGAGCATTTTCTTACAGTAACAGAAAGCCTTCTATCTAAGCGTAATGAACGCACAGAAGCTGAAATTGCTCTATTTATGTTGCTGGTAAAACTCATTCGAGACTATGAAGAAAAAACCTATTCTTTTCAGGAATGGATAAACACCAAGCCGCATGAATTCTTACAGCATTTAATGGAAGCACGGGAATTAAAGCAAATCGAACTAGTCAAAGCAACTGGTTTAAATAAAGGACTCGTATCAGCAATGCTTAGTGGCAAAAGAGAAATCAGCAAAGCTCAAGCCAAGAAATTGGGAGAATACTTTAACGTTTCTCCTGAGAATCTAGCCAAGCAACCACATCAGCCAGGGTTTGCCACTGGAAAATTTCCGTGGCGATCGCATTCAACTGTATCTCGTCCAGCCCAGCCATCTGAGTCAGAATAGCTTCCACCTCTGGCTGGTCGCCAAATTTTGCTTGAATCTGTAAGCCAATGGTTTGGAGTTTTCCCTGCTGCGCACCTAACCTAAGTCCGCGCTCCTCGCCTAACCTCAGTCCCCGCTCTTCGCCACGACGTTCTGCCGCAGGAATTTCCACATCAAACAGGGCATCCACTTGTTCTAGGGTTCTCATGATAGCTTTCTCCTCCGTAGTGAGTTCTTGGGGATCGCGACTTTTTAGGTAGGTAGCGTACTGGGCACATACTTTTAGTATATCGTTTCTTTCCCGGCGACTACCAGATAGCTGTTCGATTGCACTGAAAGCCTTCTGACAGCTTTGGCCAGAGCTGAGCATTTTCAGCCACAGAGTCTCGGAACCAGCAGGCAGTTCTTCCAAAACCACAATGCCCATCATGGTGGCTGGAGGCAGACGGTAGACACCTTCGCCTAGGTCAGGGTCTGGTTGAGCCGCCCAACTCCTCAATGTGTTCTGGCTACAATTGACTGTGAGAACCCAGGTAAAGGGTTTTTCGCGTTTGAGGGCTTCTTTGTAGGCAGAGCCACTTTTTAGGATTTGCTTTAATTCGTTCGATCGCTCCTGCCAATACAAGTTGCGGCGGGTTTGGCAACGATCGAGATGGTCAAGGCTCAAGTAGCCGCTGTAATGTTCCACAATGATGGTGGGATGCACGGCCATGAGTTTATCGAACCAGCCGAGGTCTTCGGTTTGCCATGCAAGGCTCTGGGCATCGGCGACAAATAGCAAGTCGATGGCTAGGTCTTCGTCACGGCGGACAGGGATGTTCTCGTGGACGTTGCCTTTGGTTTTGTAGAGTGCCCTGACATAGAGTTTGGCAAAGCGGTCGTGTCTATATTGACTCACGGGAGTTAGTCCGTTGCTGCTCACCTACTCTATCAGGATTTGGAGATGACTCATCCGTACCCATCTCTCCTTCAGTCGTCGGGTTTGAATTTGTCCCGCAGCCTGTGGGACAATATTGCCTGATCGGTGCAATCAAATCTGCCGACAGTGAACGAGAGCGAACTCGCAGGGATACGGAGAATCAAACCCAATGACTAACTACAATACGATCGCCGAATCCAATAACTTCATCGTACTGGATAAATACAGCAAGCAACCAAAAACTAGTGAAAGCTACCAAAGCGAATACGATTTGGAGAGCGAGTTTATTCAGGATTTAGTTAATCAAGGCTATCAATACCTGCCCAACGCAACCAATTCGCAAGCTATGCTAGCCAACGTGTGTGAGCAGTTGCAGACGCTGAACAATGTGCAGTTTACCGAAGGGTACACAAGCCAACCGCTACGATGTAACCATCTTGGTCAACGGCTTACCCCTAGTACAAATTGAGCTAAAAAAGCGCGGCGTGGCGATTCGGGAAACCTTTAACCAAGTGCATCGCTACAGCAAAGAGAGCTTTAATGCCGAACATTCGCTGTATAAGTATTTGCAACTGTTTGTGATTTCCAATGGCACCGATACCCGATACTTTGCTAACACCACCCAGCGCAATAAAAATAGCTTTGACTTTACTATGAACTGGGCGAAAGCCGATAACAACCTGATCAAAGACCTAAAAGACTTTACCACCACCTTTTTTCAGAAAAACACCCTGCTGAAAGTGCTGTTGCAATATGCAGTGTTTGATGTAAATGACACCTTACTGGTGATGCGCCCCTACCAGATTGCCGCCACCGAGCGCATTTTATGGAAAATCAACAGCGCCTACCAAGCCAAACGCTGGAACCGTCTGGAGAGCGGCGGCTATATCTGGCACACCACCAGCTCAGGCAAAACCTTAACCAGCTTTAAAGCGGCGCGGCTAGCGACTGAGCTAGATTTTATCGCCCATTTTTCCGCAAAATGCCTTGGGTGCAGACACCACCGCCAGCGTATTTGGTCGTGAGCTGCATTCCTATGTGATCACCGACGCGATCCGGGATGAAAAAGTGCTGAAATTCAAGGTGGACTACAACGATGTCCGTCCACAGTTCAAAGCCATTGAAAGCGAGCAAGACCAGCAAAAGCTCAGCGCCGCCGAAAACAAACAAGCCCTGTTACACCCCGATCGGATTCGCGAGATTTCCCAATATATCTAGAATAACTTCCGCCAAAAAACCCACACTTCGGCAAAGCTCAGTGACCACCGCTTGCCAGCAGGTGGCAAAGGCTTTAATGCCCTGTTTGCCGTGAGCAGTGTGGATGCTGCTAAGCTGTATTACGAAGCGTTTAAGCAGTTGCAAGCACGCCGCGATAAACCCCTGAAAATCGCCACCATTTTTTCCTTTGCAGCCAACGAAGAACAAGAAACCGTGGGCGAAATTTTAGATGAAGGCTTTGATGTATCGGGTGCGTGTGACTTTCTAAAGAGAAAAATCAAATCGCCTTGTTAAGGTATGCAGCCCGTTGAGCTAGTACTTTCGGCAAATTTTCTCTTTTCCACCTTGCTCCGGTTATTTTAACGCGACTCGCTATCTGCTTTATCG
>JANNEH010000004.1:0-3222 GCA_031378405.1 Synechococcales cyanobacterium OTE_75_metabat_409 | reverse complement strand
TGGAAATTTTTGAGATTGATGGATACTAAAATCCAATGGTCGGGCGCATGCAATGCGCCCCTACCATTGGATTTCAACAACTGTCCTTGATACCAAAAAGAATTATGGGTACCATGTTTCGCCTAAGCGAACCGTATTGCATCTAATCCTATCATGTTCTCAAAGAACAATAGGTCATCCATACAATCCTTGAGCAATCAAAGCTCGTCGTAACTGAAGGCGACTAGTCTCATTCATACCCTTTGTGACGATTACAGGGTAAACAGGCAATCACCAAATTGTCTTCGGTACTTTGACCACCATGCTTCGTGGCCACAACATGATCAATTTCATAGCTGTACATTGAAAAGTCTTGGTGTATCAAGCAGTACTCGCAAGCACCATTAGCCCGCTGAGTGACCAACTTTTTTACTGCGGCTGAAATATAGACACTCATTAATCTTGCAGATCATTTTTGAGTACAACACGAGCACGAATTTTGAGAAAACCCATGAGAGTGTCAAGCTGTTCAGAGAGATCTAGCTCAGAGGTTTCCGCAGCGGTCAAAATCAGTTCACAGTTTTTTTGCAATAGTATTTGCAATCGGCTTTGCGCAACTTCTGAAACCTTAAAACTCATAATTTGTTCTGGAGTGGGGCGACTGACCAAAAAATCTAAAATTTCTTGCTAGGTGCCAGTGGAATTATCTGAATGTGAGGCAGACAAGCTTTGTCCCAAGAGAGGAGTGGCAACTAGACGAGTAAATAGATCAGAAAATTGATTCTGAAATGGGGCTAACTGTTGAGCAAGTTCATCTGGAATGTCAATAAGGATCTGTGCCATGGGTTGTTAGGGTGAAAATCTAGGAAACTTCCACTATTTTAGCTGAGCTTCCGTAGTTCGAGTAACGAAGACGCAAACAACGCTATCGACCCATTTTGATCGACTAGATTCACCACTCCTATAATATCATTGGGTTCCGCCCTGTTCCCAGCTTCGACCTCCCGAATTCCGAGTCGGGTCATCGTGGGCAGTTAAGGAGTTACTCCCGAGTTTGGAGAGCAGGACTTACACCTGCATCAATCGGACAGTTCAAGCCTTATAGTGCTACATGCCTGGTAGCCAGCTTGGGAGAGTTAGTACGGACTGGATACCGTGATTCATCTCCAACGAATCGCACCGGGGCTTCTGCTGTTTCAGCTAAACTATGATTCATCGAATTGATTGATAATGGGTTGATACTCTTGGATTGAATTATTTCTGATCACCCACAGCTTTCCGACAACACTAGATATTTCTAGTCCTTCAATCAGAGTATCAATTGCATCATGCCAGTCAGTCAATGTCATTTTCGCGGGTAGTCTAATTAACACAATGCCATAATAGTTCGCAGGGTCATAGCGCCTGCGATTTGAAAAATCACGATCAGATGTAACTAAACACCGTTCTTCCTGACGACAAACTTCGATCAGTTCTTGATCGGGAGCTGATGTCATTTTTTGTTCAGGGACTGTAGCGATGTCATAGCCGGTAAGCCGAAATCGAGTCAAGATGCGTAAGTCTACGTTTTCATCTAGTTTAAATTTCATGCTGTTTTTTCTTTTGTTCGCTCCAATGGAATTTCTATCCAGCCCCCGCGAGCCATTTCTGAGCCATAGGCTATACAGGCTAAGATATCTTCACGTTCTATACTAGGATAAGCTTCTAGCAAACCTTCTATGGTTTCTCCTCCTGCTAGATAATCTAAGATCAATGTCACCCAAATCCGATGACCTTTAATGCAGGGCTTGCCAAAACAGATATTGGGATCGATCGATATTCGAGATAGCAAGTTTTCAGTAGTCATCTGTCTCTCTCCGTTTTAAAATTAGATTACTTTCAGAGACAATCTGTTATTAATATATAATGGCAGGGAAGATAGTACTAGTCAAGAATGTTAATGGTTTTGATCGAACACAATACCTCTGCTGTTCAAGTCACTGTTTTTTTGCAATCTGAAAAGAGGCCAACTGTTGAGCAAGTTCATCTGGAATGTTAATGGTGATCGCCGCAAGCAATGCTATCGACCCATCTCGATCGACTAGATTTACAGCTCCTATAATATTCTTGAATTCTCCATAACTCTGGTAAATCAATAAAGACATCATAAATATGTGTGTTGCCATGATTAACCAGAGCTAAATACGAAAAAAATTTAACTTGGAGCCGAAGTATAACAAAAATCTTTATCCCGCCAGATATTATGAGTTCCAGGAGTTTTTCCATAACTAGGTTTTATTCCATATTCACTACCAAGAGGGTGATTCATTTGCTTAGCGATCAAACGATACAATTCATTCAAATTAAAGCAACGAGGATCGCAATGGGCATCGGGTAAAACACGATTTAATCTATAATTATAATCCACTTTGAAATGGGTAGTGGCTTCTGGGTATTTACCAGCAATCAAAGCCGCACGTAAATAATATCTCATTACGTTTTCATATTGAGAATCAGAATAGGGCTTTTTTTGTCGAATTTTATTAAATTGCGATTTTTGGCATTACAGCTATTTCTATCACATTTATCATCTCCCTCTTTACATGTATCCCCAAATTGACCAATCTCGATCGGCACTGAATTTTTAACTCGTTGATTACGAATTTCAAAGTAGTTTTTTATACCTCCACAAGCATTTTTCAATTCACTTAATTTGCCAACCTTAGCTATTGATTGATCTCCATCATTGAGTGTTTTGCAAATTGATTCGACAGTCCAAGTAGCAGTTGTAAGAATTTTGTCACTAGAACTATCTAGCTGTGTAATAGCTGATTGATATTGCATCTCAATTTCATTTTTTTCTAAATCTTTATTACTCAAAGCCTCCTTTAATGCTTGTGTGTGACCATTCTCAGTAGTTGATTGCCAAACTTGCCGAAACAGACTTTCTCGTTGATCCTGTCTCAATATATCAGCAGCTTTCTCGAACTGAGTAGTAGTAGGACGATACGGCTCATAAAAATCTTGAAGACGAGCTAGCAAAGTAGCACCTTGACGTGTCACCCATACACTGACACCTAAACCCAACGGTCCTCTGCCCTCCTTTTTATGTTTCTCAAAATTTTTCTTCTCTAAAGATGAGGCTGTGTCATGCAGAATAACGAGGGGGCTACCGGTGGGCGAATGTTTTGATGTCAGAGGAATTCCTTTTGATCTCAAGAGTCTTTCAATGTTGGTGCGATCGTCATCAGTTAAAGAACGACC
>JANNEH010000003.1:0-5461 GCA_031378405.1 Synechococcales cyanobacterium OTE_75_metabat_409 | reverse complement strand
TCAAGCTCTCGGAGATGAGCTAGACGCATCCCAGCTTTTGGAGCCTGTGGAGTAGCAAAGAAGGGTGCTAAGCGACCAACTAAAGACTCAACAGCACCCTCAATGAGAGCTGATAAACCAGATGGTGTTGAAGGAGCAAGCTGACTAAGAGAGGAAACGGTTAACTGTCCGCTCTGTTCACCGAACGTTCGCTGAACACGTCCGCCAAAATCAGAAAGAACACCGCCACGTTTAACATGAGCGTCCAAATCATCGAGCGCCTGGAGCTGCTGACCAGACACGTAAGACTTATTGCCTTGCTTCTCTGGCTTGATAGCTAGAACACCCATTCGTTCATAAAGCGCAGTCCGACCAATGCTATAGCGATCTGGTAAGTCGGATACGGGAAAGCGGTCTATTTCTGTGTTCACCGTTTGTTCACCGTATGTTCACTGAACACAGAATAGCCCCTAGTCAAAACGGGAAATTTATAAAAATCAAAAAAGTTATGGAAAGTCAATACACTGGGTATCCTAGACTCTAATCAAAAAGTAAAAAAATTATCTTAGATAAATGACAACTGAAATTGCAATTCTAAACAAATCAGCAGTAGCTCTAGCAGCGGATAGTGCAGTAACATTATCTAACGGAAATAACGAGCAAAAAATATACAATTCAGTTAATAAACTATTTTCATTGTCAAAATGCAATCCAATAGGAATAATGATATATGATAATGCCAATATCATGGGTGTACCATGGGAAACAGTAATTAAATCTTATAGAAAAAAACTTGGAACAAGAACAGAATTATATCTGAAAGATTATGTTAATGATTTCATTGATTTTCTAAAAAAAGATTTTTTCACAGAAGAGATTGAAGATGAATATGTAGAAAATGTAATTGCAAATCAATTAAACCTGTTAAAAATTGAAGTGCTTAAAGCAGTTGAAAAAGAAATAATTAAATCTGGATCTATATCAAGAAAGACTACGACACAAATAACAAATAATTTAATAAATCCATTCTACTCAAATCTTGTAAAACAAGAAAATATAGATAATATAATAGAAAAAGACTTTGTAGAGAACTTCTTAAATAAATACAAATTCTTAATTGAAAAACATATTAAAGAAATTCTAGAAAGTATTCCAATTTCAAGAGAATCGAATGAAAAATTATTGAAAATTTCTGCGTTGTTCTTTTGCAAAAAAGCATTTATTTATAATAAAACAGGTGTAGTTATTGCAGGATTTGGCGAAAGTGAGATTTACCCGTCATTGTATTCTTTGACAATAGAATGCTCTATACAGAAAAACCTTAAATATCAAAGAGATGATGAAATTTTAATAGGTTCAGAAACTGAAGGATGCATAGTCCCATTCGCTCAAGACTCAACAATAAGAACCTTTATGGATGGAATAGATCCATTATTAGAAAAGTTTTCTAGGGAGCATATTGAAAAATTATTTGAGAAATATACAGATGCAATTTTAAATCAAATTCCGCTCAATGATAAAGATTATAAGTTACTTGAACAAAAAATTAAACATGGTAATACTGCATTAATTGACGAATACCATAAAGAAATGATACAATTTAAGTATTTAAATCATATAGAGCCAATTTTATCGGCAGTGGAGTTTTTGCCAAAAGATGAATTGGCAGCAATGGCTGAAGCCTTAATTAATATAACTTCATTAAGAAAAAGAATATCTATTACCCCTGAAACTGTAGGGGGGCCTGTCGATGTAGCTATTATTTCTAAAGGAGATGGATTTATATGGATAAAGAGAAAACATTATTTTCAAGAACAACTAAATCATCAATTCTTTAGAAATTATTTCAATTAATTAATTAATTATATGGTGAATAGTCATGGTAGATCAAAAATCTAAAGGTGCTAGCAAAAATTATTCATCTATAGATGAGTGGACAAAAACATTTGCTCCAAAAACTTGGAAGCTAGAAAAATTCAAAGAGTTATCAAAAGACCCAGAAAAATTAGCTAGAGTATTAGCAGATGATTTAATTCAAGAAATTAAAGATCAATATTCTCTAAAATGATATTTCAAAGCCAAAACTAATTCTCAATCATGCGATACCGTTTCTCCTCCCATCGCCAATTGAAGTACAGGCTTCCCTCATCAACACCCTGATCGTCCTCATCTTTACCAATCAGGTCGTCAGGATCTTGTTCTAGATCCCTCATGTAGTCTTGAAGGACACCCCCAACAGCGACGGCTCGCGTTCCTTTCAGTTGACGAGTTAGCTCTAGAAACCATTCGCGGTCGGCTACAAGGTCACTCACCTTGCACTGATATTTCAGGATCTCAGGCACGATGAAGTGTGGAGCCAGGTCTTTTTTGATGGCCTGCACGTCCAAAATGGGCTTGTAATCAACTTTGAGACACTTCTGCCATAGTTCTATCCATTTAGCCTTAGACAGGTAGCTAGCGCCAAAATACGAGGGGGGAACGAGAGCTAAGACGTGTAGATGGGGATGTGCCAACCCATCTTTACCGCGTGTCACCTCAACAGACTTAATCCAGCCCTCAACAGGCCATGCTTTCTGCCGAGTCAACCGCTTAAACGATGCGTTTACCCAATGAAGGGTATCGCGCAGCTCTCCTAACGGACAATTCTTGAGCGTCAGGGTGATGAATAGCCAACGGTGTTTAGGGTATGCCTCAATCACCTTTGGAATCGCCTGATGTGCCTTTGCTTTCCATCGGAGTGACCTTCTCCACTGACACACAGGACAATGCCTCTTTCTACAAAAACGGGCTGACGCTAATTTCAGCTTATACGCACCCTCATACGCATCAGGCGACAGCCTAAACTCCAATAACTGGGCACAGAAATTTATCGCCTCTGCATGAGACTGAAATTCAGATCCACCATAGTATCGAGCTACCGTATCAGCGTGTTTGCGGTGCTTATCCCACGGTTTATCTTTCTTGCTTAGCTCGGACAGGGCGGGGCTGCTATGGTGTGACAGCCCACCCATATCGGGTAGACTGGCAACATAAACAATCCCGTCCGAGGATTCGGACATAGAAAGCCCCTGAGGTCTTTAAGTTGGTTGGCGTCGTAACCCCAACTTACCAGATCCCAGGGGCTTTTTATATAAAGAAATCCCTTCAAACCCTTACACCATAAGAAACAGAGGCATCTAAAATCGTGTACCGCTGTTTCTTAGTATTCAAGTTACTCCGCTACGCTCCGTTAAAGGCGGACGCTACGCGCAGACAAACGCCTGTGGTGATCGCGCCCTAGCGAAGACCGGAACGGGAAACGACACAAACACTTGTCAAAAATCGGAACTATTGAGTTTTCTCAGTAATATCTGCTCCATCATTTCTTACAGCACGTGTCTTAGATGGCGTAGGAGTAGGAGGTGGTGGGGTGGGGGTGGGGGTGGGCTGCTTAGCCTGATTTTCACCATTTTGAGAACTGGAGTTAGAAGACATGATTCAAAATATTGAGACGACTGAGCACAATAATGCAGCTTTTTCCTATGAATACACGCAAAAAATGCTTGAGGGAGCAAATAAGAGTCTTGATGTAATAAATACTAAGCTTAGCGGTGCTTTAGCCTTTAGCGGAATTCTCCTTAAATTCACAGAAAACTTAAACACTGACGGAATTTTAGGGTTCATCAAAATAAGTGTCTGCTTTCTTTGCGCCAGCTCCATTATCTCATGTGGTTTAGGCTTAACTCCAAACAAAGCTGGTGATGTAGTAGATCCTGAATCATTCCTTGAGCCTGAAATATATCGTCTTCCAGATGAAGAATGTAAGCTATTCACAATGCGTCAAGCAATTAAAGCAATTGGTCAAATAGACACATTAGTGGAAGAGCGATGTGGGCATCTAAATGTAGCGATCGTAATGATTGTCTTATCCAGCTTAGGTATTGCAGTAAGCATAGCGTTAACAAAACAGGTAGTAGTGACTTAGAAGTGACCTAAAGCGTGGAAGTGACCTAAAGCGTGATTACCTCACCCTTCACGCAACCCTTAAAATACCCCTGCGCCAGACCAATACTTGATCGACACTCAACCGACACTTGATCGACGTTGAGCTACACTTCACCGACGTTGATCGACAATCACTGGCCAATTTTTGACGTAAAAAATAGCCCTATGCCTCAAACCCATATCCATAATGGACTTTGGGCGAATTTCTGCACCCAAAAGCAGCTCTAGGGAAAATGCACACAACCTGCCACAAGTTGTGCGCGCGCGGAAAAGACAGAAAGATAAGCAGAACTGGACTTGCTGTGCAAAGCGATCGCCAACAGGAAAGGGGCTGTCTAGCCCCTGTATGGTGGTGAGGATAACCCATCTCTCAACGGGCATCTAGAGGCTATGCTAGGCACCTCAGATGAGACTTTACTGAATGGCCTAGTCATTCCGTCAGATTCAGTTGGTTCAGACTTACTCTGCGACGCGATCGCCCTAGTCAAATTTCAACCCAAAAAAGATCCACACATAACTTACTGGATAAAATCCGCTCCAAAGACACACCCCTTTGAGGTCTAAGAAAATGCACACCCATCACCACTGCAAGGTTGCAATATGATTTTGACGAGCAAATCTGGCTGAATCAAAGTGAATTGAGCTTCAATACTTGGTTAAAAGCCATTAGCTCTCTCAATATGCAGATTGCACTTAAAGAGCGCTCTGCCGAGGGCATCTTTTCCAGCCCCTTTGCTAGGGGGTGGGCGTGTTAGTGGCGAACGCTAAAGGGGCTGGAAAAGGATGCAGATTCTAGCGCATACGGTTCGGCAAGGTCGCTGAAAACGTAACAGCTTTAGGGACAACAAAACCACTCTGAACGTTTTCCGCTCTCATGCCTCAACCTAAGTGACTTGCACTCAGGCAGAATAGAGACATGAGTAATGCAGACCAAAACCCCCTCGACTGGCATCGCCGATTTGCGGCGATGGAACTCCGTATTGCAAAGCTTGAAAGCAGAGTTGATAGTGTTGACCGAATCGTTGAGCCTGACGGATGGATCGGAGAAGCTTTTCAAGTTCTCGAAACTCATGTTGACCAAAGGCTAGACACAATAGACGCAAAGCTAGACACCATCATGCGTCACATTACAGGTATGAATCGGGAATAACCGAACTGTTCGGTGAACGTTCACCGAACACAGAATCAGTCTTCAACCTTGCTGATTTTCCAAGCAATCTCACCCCTGCTGCGGTTGCCTGACCGAGTGAAAACAAAGCCAGCCTCTTCAAAGCTGTCTCCATAGCCTCGGATTGTATTGACCGATAGACCTAAGAGATCGGCTATCTCAGAAGTGGATAATAACCAGCGTTTCTCATAGGCTTCTTCAAGCTCTCGAAGATGGGCTAGTCGCATCCCAGCTTTCGGAGCCTGTGGAGTGGCAAAGAAGGGTGCTAAGCGACCAACTAAAGACTCAACAGCACCCTCAATGAGAGCTGATAAACCAGATGGTGTTGAA
>JANNEH010000298.1:0-2699 GCA_031378405.1 Synechococcales cyanobacterium OTE_75_metabat_409 | reverse complement strand
AAGCTGGTTGGATGATTGGCAGAATTTGTCTGCGGCAGCATATGAAGAAAAGAAGGAGGCGCAGGCCGGGTTGTTACTCGATCGATTAGAGCAACTTTTCCCCGGCCTTCATGTGGGCATGGATTTTTTGGAAGTAGGTACCCCGCGTACTCATCGCCGCTTTCTGGGACGAGCCGATGGGAGCTATGGCCCGATGCCCAGCCGCAAGCTAGCGGGGTTGTTACCCATGCCGTTTAATCGCACCAAGGTGCCAGGTCTCTATTGTGTGGGTGACAGCACTTTTCCGGGGCAGGGCTTGAATGCTGTGGCTTTTTCTGGTTACGCTTGTGCCCATCGAATTGCAGTGGATTTAGGATTATCTTAGAATTTCAGCTCTAGCTGGGCTGCTTGGCCACATAGAGCACTCATCGATTTTCCTGATCTTTGAGCTTCATGAATGTCGATAATAAACTGGCCAATTCGGTAGGCAAACTGTACCGGCACAGCATTGCCAATCTGTTGATGAACATGTCTTTTACTAGTCCCTTGAAAAATCCATGAATCTGGAAAAGTTTGCAAGCGAGCATATTCCCGGTCGGTAAAACACCTCAACCTACTTGCCGAAATTCGCCAGAGCTTCAAGTCTGTGTGAGCATTGCGCACATACAATCCCGACTCTCTATTCTTTTCCTTCCGTTCAGCCACCACATTTCCCTGTGCCCAACCCCAGATCGTGGCAGTATCGATCGCCGGGAATGGTGCCTCCAAACTTCTAACTGGGTGTCCATCAGAACCAGTGCGTGAAAAACGACAGGGTACTGGCTTTTCCTTGGGGTCAAAATCTTCGCCAGTCTGACAATGAACTCTACTGGCAAAACCCCACTGCGGCTTATGATTCGGCAAGGTAACAGCTGGGTTAGCAGCAATGTCGGCCAAAAATTCTGATGCTACCGTATCATGCTGTGGTGATGGCCAACTGAAATTCACTGGAAATTCATCTCTGCTAGCAATAAAAATAAATCTTCTTCTAGTTTGAGGTACTCCATATTCTGACATCCTAAAAATATGATGTTTAACATGGTAGCCAATTCCTTCAAATTCTTTAGAAATCAACTCGACAAATGTCTTACCTGTTATTGGCTCTTTCATTGTCCGTAGATTCAAAACATTTTCCAAAATCACATAACGTGGTTTTTTCTCTCTGACTAACCTTGCTACTTCTAGAAATAAAAAATTGCGTTTGTCATTTTCACAACGATTACCGCCTAAAGAAAAACCTTGGCAAGGAAATCCTGCTAATATCACATCAGAATCTGGTAAATCCTGAGCTGATAGATCATAGATATCCCCTTGAGTAATGTCCCAATCAGAACGATTTCCCCGCAGAGTTTTTACACTCCACTCATCAATATCTGAAGAATATAAATGCTGGAATTTGGCCATCTCAAAGCCTAAGTCAAGTCCACCTCCACCAGAAAAAAGTCCAGTAAATGTCATAGCCATAATTTATCGAAGCTCCGCAGTAAGCATACTAGTTGAAGCTGCTCGATACACTCGAAATGAATGTAAAATATCCACATTGGGATTGTCAACAGACAGTGAATTCAGTTCATGGCTAATCATATTAAAAGAATAGCCATGAATCAATTTAGCTGTTTCTTTCCTAGTAAAATTGCCAACTTCAGTAATCTCTGAACTAGGTGTAAAATTATCCAGAGTGACTAATGTTATTTGTCTTTCGACACCATTAAGTAGTGCAAAAGGAGTTGGGGCAACATACATTTTTCTATCTCTAATCATAATATCCCCGTAGCTACCGAACCCCTTGATATTTTTATTTTTATGCACATAGCTATGATCAGCATTAAGGAAATCACCATCACACATTACCAAATCAAAGACAGGATATTGCTTATCAATCGTCTTAGCTGGATATCGTCCAAAGACATAATAAATTTTACGCCCATTACAAAAACCTGATGGAACTTGGCTATTACAGTCATAATTGGCTTCTCGTCCAGGAAATCCTAAACCCTTAATCTCAAATCCTACTGGAAAATCCACTAGTTTGAAGTCAGGATAGGCATTGCGGGAGGGACTATCATAATTTAGTTGGAGTATTGTCAATCTATCTGCAAACCAGTTTTGAAAACTAAACTCCTTATCAGTACTAGATGCACGCGATATCATGTCACCAGATTCGATCGCCCGAACGCACTCCAAAAATACTTTTTCAACAACACTCTGCATATCTAATCCGGCAGTCACTATGGGTTAAGACTATAACACTCCTCGGAGCATTTTTCAGGGGATCTGATGATCAAGAAGATTTTTTGCTGATCAAGTCAAGTAGTGCAGCCTTGAATTTTTCTATCCGTGAATTCACGGAATTGTTAGATTCTTCCACTATCTTGGTTAAATTATCGATGCGCTGATTTAATAAATTATTTTTTTCGTCTAATGATCGAACCTCTTTACTCAACCTAACAATTTCAGCTTGTAAATCTTGACTACTACGATCGATCCAACCACTTTGCTCTAACTGGCCGCGCTGCAAAACTTGCCAAGTCGGTGGTTCAGTGGGTAGTAATTTAACTAGGGCTGGCTTTTTGATTACCAAATTTTCTACTGATCGATCGAATTCAAAAGCCAAGGGCAAAGATGGTAGTCGATCGATCAAAATCTTGCGCTGGGGATTGAGCAGTAACCAGGCACAGCCT
>JANNEH010000220.1:0-3529 GCA_031378405.1 Synechococcales cyanobacterium OTE_75_metabat_409 | reverse complement strand
GCCAATTGATCCCCATCCCGGCGCGCTGTTAGCCAAAACCCTCAAAGTGCAACTAGAGCAAGCCGCTCAACAGTTGGGTAAGCCCTTGGCACAATGTCAGGTGGGCTTTTCAGCATTAAACAACCCGGAAGATTTGAACACGATGACTTGGTTGAGCCAGTATCATCCCGGCAGCAAGGTCTTTCCCTTAGAGCGGTTGCGCTTAGACAATCAGCGACAGGTTTACGATGGCGCTGACAATCAAAAAATCGATATTTTGCTACTGTGGTACCCCTTGGAATGGTTGATTTTAGATACCGATAGCAACGGCGAAGAGCTTTGGCCAGAGTTAGAAAAACTGCTGACAGATAAAAAAGTGGCCATGATCAATTTTGGTTCAGCTTTTGCTTTGCAGTCTAAAGGAGTCTTTGCTCTAATTCGCGATCTGGGTTTAGGGGCATTTAGTCCGGCAGCCGCTGCCGCTATTCAGAGATACTTTCCCAAAACAGCAGTAGATGAAATTGAAATTGGGGACAGCTATTTTGCCAAGCCGATCTTTGGCCGCCAAGGAGAAGGAGCAGTAGCAGTTATTGATGGGGAAGAAGCTTTTGCGGGGAACTGTAACGATCCCTTCTATACGGAGCAGCCCTATGTATACCAGGAACTATTAGAGTTTCCCACCATGAACCTGGATGGCCAAGAAATGACCGAACTCTGGGGTGTTTGGCTGTATAATGACGGCGGCATTATGGTGGCAGATGCTTTGGGCAAGCGGTTATCTAAAAGCAAAGTAACCGATGATGGAGCCTATTGGTGCTCGATCGGCTTTGCCGCAAGCTGAAAGCTATCGGCTTTGCCTCAAGCTAAGCTACTTAATTGTTAGGGCGCAAAAGAAGAGATATATCATTGACAATTGAACAAACCAGACTACTCTTGTCGAAAAACACCGGAGCGAGGAAAAAATCACAGCTCGGGCAGTTTCTTACCTCAGAAAAAACTGCCGCATTCATGGCCAGCCTTTTCCCTGCTGCCAATGGCGAATGTCATTTGCTCGATGCAGGTGCTGGAATTGGTTCTCTTACTGCGGCCTTTCTAGATAGATGTAACCACAGAGAGCTTGATTTCCAACACATAGAAGTTGATGCTTTTGAGATTGATGATTCTCTCTGCCCTTATCTAGCTCAAGAATTGGCAAAATACAGCAACAACCCCAACTTTGTTTCAACCATTCGCAACGTGGATTTCATCCATGCTGCTACAGATTGGATTGCTGGCAATTTTTTTGCAGAACCATTGCCACAATATACTCATGCTATTCTCAACCCGCCTTACAAAAAGATTAATAGCAATTCAGCACACCGTTTGGCTTTGCGCCAATTGGGCATTGAGACGGTGAATCTATATTCAGCTTTTGTGGCACTGACCATATTGCTAACAATACCATCTGGGCAAATTGTGGCAATTATCCCACGTAGCTTTTGTAATGGACCATACTATCGTCCATTTCGGGAATTTATTCTTGGACGAGCAGCGATTCGGCACATTCACCTATTCAACTCCCGCTGCACAGCATTCAAAGATGATGAAGTACTACAAGAAAATGTCATTATCCGGCTAGAAATTGGTGGAAAACAACGGGATGTAAAGATTTCTACTTCGATCGATGATACCTTTAATGACCTAGCTACTCACGAATACCCATTTGACCAAATTGTATTTCCAGATGACTCTGAACAATTTATTCATGTGCCGACCTCGCCCAACTATAGTATTGAAAGCTCTCCCAATATCTGCCATACACTAACTGATCTAAATCTCAAAGTTTCAACTGGTCCAGTAGTCGATTTTCGCCTCAAAAAACACCTCCGCGACCTACCGGAAGCGAGCACTGTCCCCCTGTTGTATCCCATTCATTTCAGTAGTAACGGTATGCAGTGGCCAATTATAGGGATGAAGAAGCCAAATGCTATCCAGCGGAACAGTGAAACTGAAAAATGGTTGTATCCCAGTGGTTTTTATTGCGTGGTGCGACGATTCTCATCTAAGGAGGAAAAGCGACGGATTGTGGCAAGTGTTGTTGATCCTGGCAAATTTGAGGAAGCAACTGCCTTGGGTTTCGAGAACCACTTAAACTTATTCCATGAAAACAAACATGGTTTACCACCAACTTTAGCAACTGGGTTGGCTACATTTCTTAATTCAACTATCGTTGATGAAATTTTTCGGCGGTTCAGCGGTCATACCCAAGTTAATGCTACCGATCTCAAAATGCTTAAATACCCCAGTCGTAAAAATCTTTCTGCAATTGGTGAATGGGCTACGCAGCAGGGAGAAATCACTCAGACGATGATTGATAAAAAGTTAAGAGCGATTACCACATGATTAATAAGGACGATTACATTAGAGCAGCACAACAAATTATTATTTCACTGGGTTTACCACGAGCACAACAGAATGAGCGTTCTGCCTTATGCCTCTTGGCTTTACTGAATCTCTCACCAGGTAAAACATGGGCAGAGATAGAAAGCCCACTAATGGGTATCACGCCGATTATGGATTGGGCAAGAAAACACTATGCCAAAGAATATGCTCCAAATACTCGTGAGACGTTGCGCCGTCAGACAATGCATCAGTTTTGCGATGCTGGGATTGCACTTTACAACCCAGATCAACCAGATCGACCAGTCAATAGCCCCAAGGCGGTCTATCAGATCGAACCTGCCGTCTTGATCTTATTACGCACTTTTGGTGCCGAGGCATGGTCAGATGCTCTCACATTCTATCTAGCTAAACAAGAAACACTTGTTGCCCGTTATGCAAAAGAACGTGAACAAAATCGTATACCAGTAGAGATTGCCCCAGGCAAAGCAATTACCCTTAGTCCTGGTCAGCACAGCGAACTGATTCGCGCCATTATTGAAGACTTTGCCCCACGCTTTGCACCTGGCAGTGAGCTGGTATATGTAGGAGATACTGGTGACAAGTGGGGATACTTCGATGAGGATTTGTTGAATGAACTAGAAGTAAGTATGGACGCACATGGCAAAATGCCAGATGTGGTGTTGTACTATACCGAAAAAAACTGGCTGCTTTTGGTTGAATCGGTCACCAGCCATGGCTCGATTGATGGCAAGCGGCATGATGAACTTACTAATCTTTTCGCTGGTGCAAAGGCTGGATTAGTTTATGTGACGGCCTTCCCTACCCGTATCGTTATGGGGAGATATCTGAGTGAAATTGCTTGGGAAACAGAAGTTTGGGTAGCTGAAGCCCCCTCTCACTTAATCCACTTTAACGGGGTACGTTTTCTCGGTCCATACCAGAGAAGTTAACCATGCCTATATCACCGCAGATCAGTAGCCTCTATTTTTGAGATCGCAAATTCTTGATTTCCACTGGCTCGATTTTGTCTGCTGGCAAAAAGCCAAAAATTCGTGAATAGAAATAAAACTCGCCCTCTAGCGCCCGCTGCATATTGGCAGCTTGGCGGAAACCATGTTGTTCGCCAGCAAAAGGCACATAGGCCACCGGTACCAGTCGATCGGCCAAA
>JANNEH010000157.1:0-6784 GCA_031378405.1 Synechococcales cyanobacterium OTE_75_metabat_409 | reverse complement strand
TGCTTCTAAAAACACCAACGGCAAACTCAGATCATCAGATACTGGTTTTAGTAGACCATCCAGGGAAAACCCTTTCTCCTTCACCGTCGGCGCACTGTAGGCAAATTGGCAACCGATCGGAATCTCTGGAATCAATTCTTCGATCAGAGCTGGCTGCGACAAAAACAGCCGGTAAAATAATTCATCAGTCTTCATGTACTACTCATAGCCCATCTATTTGTCAGAACAACGACCTACCGTAAGTAAGTTTGCAGTAAATCGCAAATCACCTGTTGATCATTTTCGATCGAAATTAGCCGCAAATCTAACTTACTATTGCCTGATTGCCTGATTGCCTGCATTTTTGTCCACCGCCTCGATTTTAGAGCGGAGTTGATAGCCCAACGATCGCTTTAACTCCGCTTCCGAACCCACCGGATCATTATCGATCACCAGCAAAGTACCGCGCCGATCCATCATTGCCAGCGACATCAAAGCATCGGCACAATCACTGCCCAAGGTCCGATCGATCGAGCTAGTAGATCGATCGAACCGCAAAACCAACAGCGTAGACCTGGCCTGCAAAACCCCACCAATGATTTTCAGCAGATTCTGGACATTATTGCGAGGCGATGGCACCGTAATTTGGAGTGTGCCACATAAACTCCACAGCATTTCTATCACCGAAACCTTCTCACTCATATCCAAACAAAAAGTCGCTTCAAATTGCGGTGAATACTTGATCAAATATCCAGTCATTTCTAGCACTTGCCGAGCACTGTATCCCACCGAAATAATTTGTGCTCTATTGCCCCTGACCCAAAAGTTCGCCTGAATTCGATCGAACACCGTCTGGTCGTTGTTAATATTATTGGTATTAGGAATGACTTCTCGCTCCTTTTGGATAATCTCCCGAAAATTACGGCGATTAATAGGAACCCCAATAATCCGAGATAAATCCTTGAACAGCTTAGAAGCCGCATTCTGCAAAGAACTTTCTGTGTATTTATACTGTGCGCTGGCTTGACCATAAGTCATACCCTGAATAATGCTCCCGATCACCAGCTTTTCTACTTCCGTTAATCCTCCTTGACGGTTGCTGTCTTTGAGTAAACATTGCACCGTATATTCTATTTCTTTGAAGTCATTAGCCATAATGTCGATAAAGTTGTATATCGATATACTGTAAATTTAGTGCAATGGTTAAATCAGCCAAACAATCAAATAAAGTTTTCAGATAAAAATAGCCTGAAATATCAAAATTCAAGTTTTGGCTGCCATCGTCCTAATTGTCAATTCCCTGGAATATTAAAAACATACTACATTGCAAACTACGGTGTCAAATATCTCCTCAGCAAAAAATGCATTTTTACAAATGTCTGTAGAAAAAAGAAAAGGAGCCAATATTGGCTCCTTAATGTTTATGAATTTTTCAGAACCTAAATCTTAGCTGCTGCGGTTAAAGCAGCGGCTTTATCGGTCTTCTCCCAAGGGAGATCTAAGTCATTGCGACCGAAGTGTCCGTAGGCAGCCACATCTTGATAGAAGCGACCATGCCGCTCACTGGGCAACTTCCGCAGCGAGAAAGCCGCCAAAATTCCAGCCGGACGTAGTTCAAAATGCTTTTCAATCAAGTCCAGCATGGCATCATCATCGATTTTGCCAGTGCCGAAAGTATCTACTAAAATACTAACTGGGCGGGCAACCCCGATCGCGTAGCTGAGCTGAACTTCGCATTTATCGGCCAAACCAGCGGCCACAATGTTTTTGGCCACATGGCGACAAGCATAAGCAGCCGATCGATCCACCTTAGTGGGATCTTTACCCGAGAAAGCACCACCGCCGTGACGGGAATAACCGCCGTAAGTATCAACGATGATTTTGCGACCAGTCAAACCAGCATCTCCTTGCGGGCCACCAATTACAAACTTGCCGGTGGGGTTCACCAGGTATTTAGTAGCTGCATCGGGCTTAATGGACAGTTCGGCGAACACTGGTTCTACGACCTGTTTCCATAGCTCATCTTTAATTTTTTGCTGAATACCCACATCATCACTAATGCCTGTAACAGTAGGATCATGTTGAGTGGAGAGCAAAATGGTATCGACAGCCACTGGTTTGCCGCCTTCATAGGCGATCGTTACTTGAGTTTTGCCATCCGGACGCAAATAAGGCATTTGGCCATTTTTGCGTACCACAGCCATTTGTCTGGCCAAGCGGTGAGCCACGCTGATGGGCATGGGCATTAGCTCGGGAGTTTCGTTACAGGCATAGCCAAACATAATTCCCTGGTCGCCAGCGCCGATTTTATCGAAGCTGTCGGTGCTGTCTTGAGATTCTTGGGCATCGTTGACACCCTGAGCGATATCGGGAGACTGTTGATCGAGGGCGATCAGTACCGAAGCGCTGGTGGCCGAAAAACCGTTATCGGCATCGGTATAGCCGATTTCAGCAATTTTGGCGCGAGCGAGGTCAATATAATTAACCTGTGCTTTGCTGGTGATTTCGCCAGTGATTAGTACTAGTCCGGTGTTGACTACGACTTCTGCCGCCACCCGGCTAGCGGGGTCTTGCGACAGGAGCGCATCGAGAATGGTGTCAGAGATTTGGTCACAGATTTTGTCTGGATGACCTTCGGTGACAGATTCTGAAGTAAAAAGATAGCGACGAGCCAAGAACATTCCTCCGAATATAGCGCGATCGGCAAATGCAATTGCATCTGCCGTTGGTTACATAACATTATCAGTTTGTCAGCTAACCTCCAAGCGTTGTAATGAAAGGGTCGCTGACTGTGCCACATTGGCATTAGAATCTTTGGTCATATATTTTAGGGCAGACAGGGTTTTGTCTCCTGGCATAAAGCCTAAGGCTTCGGCTAGGCGTTGGCGTACCAACCAATCTTCGGCATCGGTGAAGCGTAAGATTTTATCCACAGCTCCCACGGCTTTGATTTCACCTAAGGCGGCGATCGCCGCCTGTTGCACTACTACTTCTGGCGAATCTAAGGCTTTGAGCAACACGTCGGTAGCCCGAGGATCTTTCAGATTTCCCAGCGCCACGGCAGCACTAAAGCGCACTAGCCAATCGGTTTCTTCATAAAAAGCTCGGACTAAACTATCAAATGCCCGAATGTCTTCGAGGTAGCCCAAAGCACCAGCGGCATCAGCGCGGATGCCGTAATCTGGGTCGTTTTCCAGTAGACTTACTAAAATCGGGTAAGATTCCTTGGTGCCCTTGATGCCTAAGGCAAACACCGCCATCGATCGAAGCTGTAAGTTCTCGTCGTTCAAGACTTTTTTGATCAAGGGAAAAGCACTTTCTGCTGGTACCTCGCGCAGTGAAGCCAGGGCGACCATTCGATCTTTGAGATCGCTGCTCTCTAATTTCTGGGAGAGTGCTGCCAAGTCGTAATCGCTCATTGCTTGTTACCAAACTTAATATATTACGAATAGTAACAAGAATTCCCTTCCGGTTCCACCGAACATGCTGCCTCCATCTGAATTATTGCAACCTAAGTTACTGAACTTGTGCGAGTCTACTATCCACCAAATCCGCGCGGTGTTGGCAGCCCGCCATGTTTCGATTCAATGCTATCGATTCTCCTCCGGTTGGCATCCCCTTACGGATTTTTTGGCAGATAATGTCCCTGCCGATATCAGCGGTGAACTCTCAGATGCAGTAGGCCAACAACTGCGCAATTTTGCAGCGGTACATTTCAAAATAACTACAAAAGTTGGATCGGTCACCATTGCTGGAGACTGTCATTTAACCCCGATTCTTTGTGATTTCACTTCATCTACCCCAGCTAATCTGCAACTTTGGGGGAGAATTTGTATCATCAGTAATCCAGGATCTGTCCAAAGTCGGGATGCTGAATGGTTGATGTCGATCGCCAAGTTACTGGGTCAATCTCTTTCCACTTGGTATTCACTGCCATACCAAACTGAGTTGGGATTAATGGCAATTAATCCAGAGCCGCTCAGTAAAGAGTTTATCTGCGGCAGCGATGCTATACCAGACAAATACCCCATCCCTGAAGATCCCTATTGTCAAATCGCCGAGCTAATTGCTCAAGATCGCCTGAAAGATGAATTTATTAGCAAAATTTCTCACGATTTGCGGGCACCATTAATGAATATGCGGATGGCACTGAAAATGTTCAAAATCAGTACCAGCAAAGATCCTGTGGCCTTAGCGGTGCTGGCCGATGAGCGCCACCGGAACTATTTCCAAATTTTAGAAAGCGAGTGTGAACGCGAGATTGGCCTGATCAACAATGTCTTAGATCTACAAAAATTGGAAACTGGCAATGTTTCATTAGAACTCCAGTCGATCGATCTGGTCGATTGGCTCCCCACGGTAGTAGAAACTTTTCAGGGCAGAGCCAAGGAGCAAAATCTGCAAATAGATCTCCGGCTGCCCACTCTTCCGGCGCATCTCTTGACCGACGAAGGTTCGCTGCAACGGATTGTGACTGAGCTTTTGCACAATGCCTGTAAATATACTGCCGAACACCAACTTATTTACTGCGAGTTGGAGTATCCGGCTGGAAATTCTAAGCATCAACCGATTTATTTGCTGGTGGGCAATCAAGCTGAAATTGCGGCTGTTGATTTGCCTCATATCTTCGATCGATTTTATCGGGTGCCCACTGCCGATCGACGGAAGCAAGGTGGCACTGGCTTGGGTCTATCACTGGTACGCAGCTTAGTCGAGCAGCTCCATGGCCAGATTACGGTGCAAAGCACTAATGGCTGGACAACTTTTACAGTGGCACTGCCGATGGCTCCTCCAGAAGAAATTTAGAGATAAATTAAAATTTGTTAGCCAAATTGGGTTTGGCCGTGTTAATATTAAATTCGCCTTGTTTGGCTCGATAGCTCAGTCGGTAGAGCTAAGGACTCATAAGCCTTCGGTCCCCAGTTCAAGTCTGGGTCGAGCCATTACTAAAAACCCTGCTTTGTGCGGGGTTTTCGTGTTGTACTTCCGTTGCTTAACTAGATGCTGGTTGATGATTTCAAGGCTGATCGATAAAATGCCTAAAATCTTAGAGGGATTCTGAAAATGCTAGGAGGTAAAATGGCAAGCAACAAATTTACACCGTGGATTGTACCTTTCTATTCGGGTGATGGCGTTGATTCTGAGGGGCGAAAGCTGTCAGAAATTTGGGCATGGGATTTTGAGGAGTTAGAATGCGCCCATGACTATATTCAGTGGTTGTTTCCGCTGACTGAAGTAAGTGCCTTTAATAGCGATGCACCGCTGGTAAATGAAGAAGTGATTGCTGCCTTTTCTGGTGATCAACAACTTCGCCAAAATTTGTTGCAATCAGTAACCGTGATGCTGAAGTTTTACGGCTGGCAGGGAGTGGTCAGTGAGGCAGAGGAGCTTTTAATCGAGCCTGGTTCAGATCGGCAAGCCAGGGAATCTGAATGGATTTGCCCTTGTGATCACAACTATTTACGGATAACCAGAATCTTAAAATGTTTGATGGCCTTTGGTCTAAAGCAACCAGCCCTGGCTTTTTATGCTTGTTTGGAGCAGATTTATCTAGAACGAAGTGACCTGATTGGGGGTGAAACTTTTAGCTACTGGACAAGTGCGGTAAAAATTTGACTGTAACTCAGTTTCAGGAAATATTAAGCCCGATCGAACCCCCACCCCCTGCCAATCAAGCATTGACCCCAAAATCTTGATGACTAATCGAATCCTGAAACCCTAAGATAGTAAGGATCTAAATGAAACCTTATGCAGATACTGGTAAACGGATTGATTAGTGGCTTGATACTGGCAGTATTGGCCTTGGGCTTCACAGCAGTCTATCTGCCGCTGAAGATTTTTTATTTGGCGCTGGGTGCGGTGTATACGATGGGGGGATTTTTGCTGTGGTTGCAGTACAGTCAACTGGGGTGTTGTTGGTAGTGATGATGCATGTGCGTCCCCAGGGGATTGCGGGGGATTATCGGGTGGATTGAGGGATTCAAGAAGCTGAATTCCTGAGCATTTCTGTCTTTTGTGGTTATCATGTGTATAAATAGTCTTGTTTATACACATGATATGAGAACTAATATATTGATCGATGATGATTTGATGGAGGCAGCTATGCTGGCTACTGGGGTGAAGTCCAAGAAAGAGACTGTGGAGCTGGGGCTGCAAACTTTGGTGCGGCTATATCGGCAGCAGGGTATTAGAGATTTTAAGGGCAAGCTCCAGTGGGATGGGGATTTGGATGAGATGAGAACTGACTAATGGTTATTGTGGATTCTAGTGTTTGGATTGACTATTTCAATGGTAACGATATTCCAGAAGTTGCGAAGCTCGATCGATTGCTGGGACAGGAATTGTTAGGAGTTGGCGATCTCATATTAACGGAGGTATTACAAGGATTTCGCCAGGATAAAGAATATCAAACGGCGAAACGGTTGCTATCCTCGCTGACAGTATTTGAGATGCTGGGTGCGGAGATGGCGATCGAAAGTGCAGAAAATTTTAGAGATTTACGCAAGAAAGGAATTACAGTTAGGAAAACAATCGATGTCATGATTGCCACTTTCTGTATTAAAAATGGACATTCGTTGTTATTTGCCGATCGAGATTTCGATCCTTTTGTAGAACATCTGGGCTTAATCTCTGTGATGCCAGCTAAATAATTTAGCAGATTGCGTAGCCATGTACGGAAATCCCGAACTGCTGTAAGTCACCATCCGACATACAATGCAGGTAAATCTACATCACAGCGATCGACAGCCATATGACAGTGCTAGAACAAGGTAATATTACCATCCATACCGAGAATATCTTTCCG
>JANNEH010000074.1:0-10056 GCA_031378405.1 Synechococcales cyanobacterium OTE_75_metabat_409 | reverse complement strand
CGTTCTATCTTAGATATAGCAGGCTGCTTTACCTCCAGCCGTTGTGCCAACTCAGCTTGAGACAAACCAAGCTTTTCACGTAAATGCTTGAGCGTAATTTCTTCTTGTCGAATCTGCACAGCATTGGCCTCGATCGATTCTTGGGCAAACCACTCAACTCTTCAGCTAGGGTTGTATATTTCCGCATCAGGTTTCCTCCTTGATGTCATGGCGCAGGTAAAAAGCGCACTCGATCAAAATGCTAAATCAACCAACAAGATCGATAAAAGAAGCCCTTGCCCGAGCTGGCAAATGATCGGTTAAACTGGTGATAAGAGTTTAGCAAGGCCAATTTGTATGACAACTTTGCCACTGGTTCAAAGTTCTAAACCCAGCGAAACAGCGAACATCACATCAAAAAAGCGCAACCCCAGGATCGAAGACTTCAAATTTCGAGATGGCTTGCCAACAGCAGAAGAGTTACCTTGTTCGGATGGCGCAGCGGTGGATAGCGAGTTACAGGAATTAATTCCGGGGCTGCTCAAGACAATTTTGCTAGATATTTGGCGCGATCGAACAAATTGGTTGTTCTCGATCGACATGGCTTTTCATTATCATCCTGACAAACCTCATATTGCTCCTGATGGTCTGTTGAGCTTGGGAGTAGCACAGGCCGCTGACGAAAATATGCGATCAAGTTTTGTGTTGTGGGAAGAAAATGTTTTACCGCTCTTAGCCTTAGAAATTGTTTCTAAAACACTAGGCGGCGAAAACACCACCAAATTTGATATTTACCAAGAAATCGGCATTTTATACTACCTAATCTATGCACCTCTGCGCAAAAGAAAAGCCAAGTTTCAACTATACAAATTAATTGATGGCAAATATGTACTGCAAAGCAACGGCCAACAGCCCTATTGGATGCCAGAAATAGGCTTAGCGATTGGTGCCGAAAGTCAACTATTCAGTAGCAATCAACGAGAATGGTTATATTGGTATGACGAAAATAACATCAGGTATCTTACTCCTACCGAGCGAGCTGACAGTGAATCTCTGCGGTCAAAAGCAGCGGACGAAAGAGCTGAGTTGGCGATCGCTACACAGCAGGCAACAGAACAGAAAAATAATGCTTTGCGCCAGCGGCTGATTGATTTGGGGGTAGACCCAGATTCGATGCCCCTGTCATGAAAACTCAACAAGAGGATTACGCATGAGCCGTGGCGACATCTACCTTATCAAGTGACAATGACATAGAAGGGTCAAATCTGCACAGACCTGGATTCGATCGATTCTTTTCTGCCAATAATGGTCGTGAGTTATGCTAAACAAATCCAGCCTCACAGTAGTACTTCCATTCTCTGCTGAAGCGATTCACTAAATTTGAACAACTTCCATGCACCGACTTGCTCTATACAAATCTCACGCAATAACGAAGAAGGCTTGCTGGGAGTTGAAAGCATATTAATTTCCAGAATCTAGGCTCTTACTTATGAAACGTCCTCGAAGAAGAAGCATCTCTAGATTATATCTTGAGCTGGGATTTCGTTGTTCGATCGAACAACAAACTATACTAAGAGAGTGCCATACCCCTATCCCTATGAGCCAATCAACCGTCGAAATCTTTTTTTCCTACGCCCACGAAGACGAAGCCCTGCGCGATAAATTGGCCAAACATCTAAAGTTGCTCGAACGGCAAGGAGTCATTCAGGCTTGGCACGATCGCAACATCACAGCAGGCGAAGAATGGAAAAGCGCGATCGAGGAAAATATGAGGAGGCCGAACCTTAGGAGAGGATCCCTCAGATGTTGCTAAAAGCCAATGGAGTCTTGGTTTTCTCTATCAAAAGCAAAGCAGATACCTGGAAGCCGAGGATCTATATCGTCAAGCTCTATTGATCGCCCAATCCAAACTAGGCTCTGATCACCCTGATACCCAAGGAATCCTAAGCTGGCTCAACTCTCTGCCTTAGTCCCCAGCCTAAAGCTAACAGCGATCCGCCATGCTCACAAAGCCACACAGCGAGTACAATAGCAGGAATAAGTAATTTCGGTATATACTGTAAATGCGCTTCGAGTGGGACAACAACAAAGCCGAATCCAATACTGTCAAACATGGCATCACCTTTGAAGAAGCCATCACAGCTTTTGCTGACCCTGCCCTGATGTTTACCGAAGATTCGCTTCATTCTTGGGGTGAAGAACGGGAATGGGCAATCGGAGCAACAGAAAATGGCTTAATTGTAGTTATTGTTTTTACCATGCGGGATCAACAAATTAGAGTCATCAGTGCTAGACCAGCCACCAAACAGGAGTGTCAAGAATATGAATCAGGAACCTGAATTTCCGTTCGATCGAGCCAGAAGAGTCACACCTGAAGAAAACCAGAAATTCAGAGCAGCGATCTCTGAGCAGTTTGGCTTGGAACTGAAAAAGCGTGGTCGCCCCAGCAAAGAAGAAGAGGACAAATATGAACCTATCTCGATTCGACTGCATCCTAGAATCTTAGTCTGGGCAAAGGAAGAAGCAGAAAAGCAAGGCATTGGCTATCAGACGGTAATCAATGAATTATTACTAGCACAAATTGGTCGATCGTAACTTTGGCAGCTATTGACCTCTGCATAGCATACTTGAGACACAGCGAATTTATTCAGTCAGGTACCTGCGGATCATTGATAGGAGGATGCCAAACACCCCGAATCCAGAGACGACGAGCACGTTGAATAGAACCGTCATCATGATGCTCATCATTCAGATCCAAACGATCCAGAGTCGCACGACCAACAGGTGTAATCCCCAAAATCCTTTGACCATCAGCAGACCAGATAAAATGTTCTGGCCATGAATCTTTTCTCGGATTAAAAAGAGTAACGACTTTTTGAGTATCAGGATCAGTGCCATCGGTAAAGTTATAGCGACGACCATTACAGCGATGACAGGCCAGAGCAAGATTTTCCTCTGCATCTGTGCTACCAAGGGATTGAGGAATGAGATGATCGAGAGTGAATCGGGAAGTACTGGCCTCTTCAGAAGAATGGCAATATTCACACAAAAAACCAGCCCGCTGGCGAATACGTTGACGAGTGGCAGAGCTGATAGTCATGATTCAGCGATAATGCGGGCGTTCATCAGCGTAAAAATTCGATCGAGTTCAGTAATTCCAGCGAGTTCGGTCGTTTCCTCGGCAGAGATAATCCCAGCCTTGTGCCGATCGATCAGCACTTCCAAGCGAGCTTGTAAATCATCCGCAAACTTGAAGAGATTTAGCCCCCGCACCTTGTTGATTTCGATGTTGTCTTCAATCCAAAAAGATGGCTGTACCATTGTTTGAGTGATCATCCTTGCTCTTTTCTACCTACGATTACATTGCTCAAGACCATTTTAGCGTTCGATTCGTGAAATTGAATTGTTGGGTTTGCTCGATCGCATACTGATTAGCTTGCTTTCGATCGCTATCAAATACCTAATTTACCTCAGCGGCTCACACTTAGCCTTTTGACACTCTCGCGCATTCTAGGATATTATCTAATCAGTTTTGTTCATAACAACCCTATCATTGCTGACTTGGTAAAATCCATATAGCAGCAACTACGGGGACAAAAGACGTATTTAGAAAATAACTAGATCAAATAAAACAAACTAGACTATGGCTAGAACTAATTTAATTCAGGTCTTGCGAAGAGCTTATCGAATTGCCAGCTTTGCTGCACAACAAAAAATCTCTGCGGCCACCGCCAGCGAAATCTTGGCAACTCGCGTAAGCCGTCGTCGTCTTTTGCAAGCCTCATTAGCCACTGCTGGCAGTGCTGCCGCCTTAGTTCTAGACAAACAACTGCATCAACCAGCTAACGCCATCAGCAACAAATCTCCGGTCTTAATTGTCGGGGCCGGTATTGCCGGATTAACCGCAGCCTATTACTTAGTAAAAGCAGGCGTACCAGTGCGCATTATCGAAGCCAGCAAGCGTACCGGTGGCCGAATGCTCAGTCAGCAAAACGCCTTGGGCACCGCAACCACTATGGAATTAGGTGGCGAATTCATCGACTCTGGGCATACCAAAATTCGGCAACTTGTCAAAGAGTTAGGCTTAGTTGAAGTTGATTTACTACCGATCGATCGAGGACTAACTCCTGATGTGTGGTTTTTCAACAACCGGTTAATCAAAGAACAAGAACTCATCACGCCCTTTATTCCGCTGGCCAAACAGATGGAACAAGACGTGCAGGCAATCGGCACCGTTAACTATAAATCTACCAATCCCCGTGCAATTCAGCTTGATCGACTTTCTATTGCCGCCTACCTGCAACAATATTGTCCTGATCCATTGCTACGAAAATTCATTGAAGTCGCCTACCTCAACGAATTTGGCTTAGAAGCCGATCGACAGTCAGCCATTAATCTGCTGTCATTAATCGGCAAAAAAACCGACAAAATAGCAGTTTTTGGTGAAAGCGACCAGCGCTATCATATTCACGGTGGCAACCAACAGATCACCAACAAATTAGCCCAGAAACTGAGTGATCGCATCGAAACCAACACTGCCCTAGAATCAATTCGCACTACAGCCAATGGTCGTTATCAAGTAAGTTTGCGTCAGGGTGGAGTGAGCAATGTTGCTACTTTCGATCGCGTAATTCTCGCTCTGCCCTTTAGTATTCTCCGCAAAATTGACCTAGGCGTGCAGCTACCCCCAGTTAAACAAACTGCCATCACAGAATTGGGCTACGGCACCAACACCAAAACAATGCTCAGCTATAGCGATCGACTATGGCGGAGTAAGTATCGCTCTAATGGCCAATCTTTTAGCGATTTAACCACCAGCGAGACCTGGGAAACCAGCCGTTATACCCTTGGCAAAGCCGGAATTATCACTAATTTCAGCGGCGGTAAACTAGGTGTGCAACTCTCTGGTGCTAAGCCCTCAGAGATCGCCAATCAATTAGCCCAAGATTTCGATCGAATTTATCCCGGTGTAGCCCCACTCTCCACCGGCAAAGTAGCTATCTCAGATTGGCTAGAGTCACCTTATACTCGTGGCTCCTATGCTTCTTACTTAGTCGGACAATGGACGAAGTTTGGGGGAGCCGAAGGCGAAAGAGTTGGTAACTTGTCTTTTATTGGTGAACATTGCTCGATCGATGCCCAAGGCTATATGGAAGGTGGTTGTGCCACTGGTGTAGCAGCAGCAACAACGATCATTAAAGAATTAGCACGGCGTTGAAGTTGGAGTGATTTTAGTCGGTTAAGATACATCTTAGTCAGTAATGAGCCAAACTCCATGAAATTTGTTGCGATCGATTTTGAAACTGCCAACTACAGCCCCACCAGCGCCTGCGCGATCGGACTCGTCACCGTCGAAAATGGCACCATTATTCAGCAACAGCACTTTTTGATTCGCCCACCCACCCGTGAATTTATCTTCACCTATGTTCACGGCATTACCTGGAAAGATGTGGCCGCTGAACCTACTTTTGGCCAACTATGGCCAGAAATCAGTAAAATTCTAGGAGAAGCCGATTTTTTTGCTGCTCATAACGCTTCCTTCGATCGCAAAGTTTTACAAGCCTGCTGCGAACTTTATCAAATCTCCAACCCAACCCAGTTGTTCACCTGTACTGTCCAACTAGCTCGTCGCACTTGGGGCATCCGACCAACCAATCTCCCGAACGTCTGCGTACATCTTGATATTGAACTAGAACACCACCAAGCGCTCTCCGATGCCCATGCCTGTGCTCAAATAGTGATAAAGGCCAACAAATAGAAGAGAATGGAGATTCAGATCATCAGTTACAATTAGTTATCAACTACCATCAAAGTAGAGGAAAAGCGAAATCCATGATTGTTGCAACCAAACTGCTGAGTCTTGAGGAATACCTAGAGTATGATGATGGCACAGACGGCATTTATGAACTGGTAAATGGAGAACTAGTTTTAATGCCCCCAGAAAGTCATCAAAATCAAAGAGCTGAAATTGCTTTACTAGCCTATTTTTTAAAGTTGGGCATTTCGCCCAAATTGCTCAGGAATCAAATAGCGATCGCTGTAACCAGTGGCCGAGTTACTGTGCGCATCCCAGACTTAGTTATTCTCACCGAAGATTTAGAAACACAGCTAGCAGCCACCAATCAATCGGTGATTTTACCGAGTATGCCAGCTCCGAAATTGGTTGTAGAGGTCGTTAGCCCCCAGCAAGAAAAGCGCGACTATCGCTACAAGCGATCGGAATATGCAGTGCGTCAAATTCCAGAATATTGGATTGTAGATCCCATCTTGAACAAAGTAACTATTTTAGACCTGGTGGAAGGATTTTACGAAGAGCAAGTTTATGTGGCTGAAGAAGCGATCGAATCACCTCAGCTTGGCAAACTAAATCTTACCGCCAACCAAGTTTTAACTGGCACATAAACATTCACTCAACCCCCCCAGAGAAATCACCCCGATCGGCAGTTTCTGAAAATTCTGATGTCCAGGCTACTGGTGGCACTCGATCGAACGCTTCCTGTAACGACTCCTCCCACTGTTTACGCACTTGCAGCAAATAAGGATCACTGCGGCGCAGCTTGAGCTGATGACGAATGTGCAGACTGTTATTGTGATACATCACCAAATTGATTGGCGGCCCGACCGAAATATTAGATTTCATCGTGGAATCGATCGATAACAAAGCACATTTAGCCGCATCTTCAATCTTGGTATTAAAAGTGAGGGTTCGATCTAAAATTGGTCTGCCATATTTAATTTCCCCAATTTGCAAAAATGGTGTTTCCGGCATCGCGCGAATAAAATTGCCCTGACTATAAATCATATATAACTCCGTAGAACTTTGGCCAATCTGACCACCCAATAAAATATTACAATGGTAATCAATACCATCTTTTTCTAGCCATTCTCGCTCTCTACTTTGAATGCCTCGTAGAGTTTGACCAATGTACCGGGCAGCTTCCGCGATGGTGAGAATATTATGTAAGTTCTCGCGATCATGAGCTTTTAAGTCTTCCTGCAATGCGGTGATCGTGGCCTGAGTAATCGATAAATTTCCAGATGTACAAAGAATTAGTACTCGATCGCCTGGGAGAGAAAAGTCAAACAGTTTGCGATAAGTAGAGACATGATCTACCCCAGCGTTAGTGCGCGAATCCGCTGCCATCACCAATCCGTAGCAAGTAACAATTCCTAAACAGTAAGTCATTTCCCGATTTTCTCCAATTCTCTGCATTAGTGTAAGGGAAATCCCCAGCGTATTGTATCCTTTAAAACCTACGAAATAATCTGAATCTGTGAGCCAGCAGCGGTTTTATGGATTTCGATCCGGGTGGCAAAGGCTTCTTTAAACCGGGGCATGTGGGTCACCGCCAGGATACAGGCAAAATCATTAGATATCGCCTGGATGGCGGCAATTAGGCGGGTACAGCCTTCTTCGTCTTGGGTACCAAAGCCCTCATCTACCACCAACATCTGTAATGGTGTCCCGGCTCTTTGAGACAAGAGCTTTGCCAATGCTAGTCGAATTGAAAAGTTAATCCGGAAAGCTTCGCCTCCTGAATAGTTTTCGTAGGGTCGGGTGCCGTTGGCATCGCCGATCGCAATTTCTAAAGTATCAATTAGTTTGGCATTTTTCAGTGATTCCTTTTTAGACTTAGTGGCTTTTTTAGTGTGCTTTTGGGTGACGAACTGAATATGAAACTGGTTATTGCTCAGACGAGAGAGAATATTGTTGGCCTCTACTTCGACCTGAGGCAAGACATTTTCTACAATCAATGCCTGAATACCATTTTTACCAAAGGCTTTAGTGAGTTCGTCGTAGACCAGTTGTTGTTGTTTGGCAGCGGCCAGTTTTTCCCGCTCATCGCTCAAACTAGCCTGAATTTGCTGCAACTGCTGTAGCTTTTCGGTGATCTGTCCCAATTCCGACAACTGTCGATCGATCTGTTGGCGACGCTCCGATACTTGATTTTCTAGTTCCAGAATCTTCTCAGAGCCATCGGGTAGGGCTACCAATAGAGCACGAATCTCGGTGCAAGCGGCGATCGCCTGTTGGTGGGCAAGAGTTTTTTGTTGCTGAGTAGTTTGTAAATCTTGGAGTCTGACAATTATTTGGGGCTGCTCGGTAATAGCTTGTTGCCATTGTTGATGTTCTAATCGACAATCTGTAGCAGTGCGAAGTGCCGCCTGCACCAGCCGTTGCTGTTCGGCATCGTAGCCGAGTTCAATAATTTGGACTTGAATTTGATGGCGGGCTTGATTTAGTTGTTGGGCAATTGTAGTTGCTGCTTGTCGATCGGTCTGTAGTTGAGTTTGGATCATTGCTTGTTGTTGCAGTAATTGCTGTAACCGCACCTGTGCTTTTTTTAGATCACTATGTTTGATTTCTGCCCAGCGGTAGCGATCGACTTCACTCTGTGCCAAAGCCCGATTTTTGTCGTCATAGCCCAGCTCTGCCAAAAGGTCATCTAGTTCTTGAAGTTCGCTAATAAAATCTCTGGCATAGTGACGATGTTTGATCGACTCGCTTAAAATTGCTTGCTCGGTTTGTAATTGGGCTAATCGATCGGCAGCATTCACCAGAGCGGCCAAAGTGGAACTGATCCGGCCTTTTTCTTCTCGTAGTTGTTCATAGCCCGCTAGCTCAGCCTTAATTTCTTTGAATTCTTGCCGCAGTTCATCGCGCTCCCGATTCGCGGTAATTTCGGCAGCTTGGCAGTCGTCGATCAGTTCTCTGAGTGCAGCTTGATCAGCAGCATTACTAGCCAGAAAATGATCCCAATGGGAGCCGCTTAAAGGATGCTGACAAAGCGGACAATCTTCATCGGCGCTCAAGGTCTCTAACTTTTTAACCAGTTCTTGCTGACGCAATACATAACCCTGATGTTGGGCATGTAGTCCAGCTAGGCGACTGTTGCATTCTTGGCCTTTTTCTTGCACTCGCTCTTGATAAACGCGGCGATTATCCAACAAAATAATTTTGCCTTCGATCGATTGTAGTTGAATGCTGAGCTGTTCGCGGGCGGCCAGTTGCTGCTCAATTTGCTGGATATTATTATTGGTCTGTTCTAGTCTGGCCTGTTCCTGTGCCGTCATTTTGTCGATATGGCTCTGGATTTCTTGGCGGCGTTTACTGAGTCCGCTGCTTTGTTGGTAGAGGTTATCAAGCTGTTGGAGGTGTTGACGATGTTCGTGTAGCAGAGTGAGGTGGCGATCGACCTCAGGAGTAGTAGCTAAGAGTTCGTTGATTTCCTGCTGGCGTTGCTGATTGGTAGTTAACTCGTTTTCTAGTTTAGCTAGGGCAATTTGGGTCTGGCGATCGTGCCGTTCAATTTGGATTTCTTGGGCTTGGAGTTGGCTTTGCAGTTGTTGGTGACGATGAGCTTTTTCTTCCCAGGTGTGAGCGGCAGTAGCTAAGGCTTGGTATTGCTGATAGGCTGATTGGATTTCGGTGCCCCGATCTAATAATTTGGCTAAAGTATCGGCCACTACTTGATTGCGGGCGACATCTTGACGAATTTGATCGAGGTCAGTAACTAGTTCTTGCTGGCGTTGTTCTGACCAGTGAATTTGTTGTTGGTAGGTGGCTCGTTGCTGGGCAGTGGTTTTGAGGGTTTCTAGGAGCTGTCGATCGGTATTTTCGGCAGCTTGTAACCGATCAATTTGGCTTTGAGCGGTAGTGATTTCGGTGGTAAGGGTAGGAATGGCGGTGATTCTCTCTAGATCTCGTTCGCACTGTTGTTCGATCGCGGTAGCTTGGGCTTTGTAGGCCGCCGCCACTTTTTTGGCTTGTTCTGAGAGCACTTCGTATTGGTCGAGTTTCAGCAAGTCAGCCAAAATTTGTTTCCGCTCACCGGGCTTTTTCATCATGAACTCATCGGCTTTGCCCTGGCGCAGATAGGCTGAGTTGGTGAAGGTGTCGTAATCGATTTTCAGGTATTGGTCGATGATTTTTTGGGTTTCTTTGATGCCTTTTTGGGTGAGCGATTTAAAATCTCGATCGGCCATTACTTGCAGTTCTAATGTGCCTGGGCCACCCCGCTGCCGACTGCGAATGACTCGATAAATATCGCCATGAAGCTGAAAGGTAAAGTCTAC
>JANNEH010000321.1:0-17282 GCA_031378405.1 Synechococcales cyanobacterium OTE_75_metabat_409 | reverse complement strand
CATAGATTCTAGAATGCCTCCCATGCGCTCGGAGTCGGCTTTGTTCATTTGGCAGCCGAAGGTGGTGATGTGATAGCGACGGGCAGGACTCTGAAGCATGGTGTTGGCCGATGGGGATCTCATTGTCGATTATAGAGGATCGATCGAATTCACTGAACTTCACGGGATTTTGTTGTCATACCACGGAGGGCACCCACAAGGGATGCCCCTATGGATGACGTTACATCTCTGCCGCTGCCCGTTCGATCAAGCTGCGGGCCAAAGTTTGCGTACCAGTATGGGAGTAGTAATTAGTAGACATATCAATGAAAGCACCGAGATAATCTAGCTTATCGTCGGCCACTTCCACAAAGCCACGCAGATTGCCCACCACCGCTTCTGGGGATAGACCACGGGATTCCACAAAATCGCTCATCCAGCCGCGTACCGAGTCCATACTCTGGTTGATAAAATCCAACTGACCACCACTGTCGCCACCAGGAATTACATCCTTGATGCCTTGGAAAGTTTTATTACTTTCGAGCTGGTCGGGACCCATGCCACTGAGACCATCGATCGCCTTGATAATAAAATCGGGACCTAAAGGCACCAAACCATCGAAACAGATCAGCGCCGCCATCCGCATTAAAGATGGGCCGCTGTATTGATCCATTAAGGCCGCCAAAAAGTCTCCTACACTATTGCCAGGCAGACCATTGATTTGGCAATAGGCCACAATTTCGGCGACTAGCTTGACACCTAGATCGATCGTTTGGGCAGTTTCGGCTTTAGGAGTGATCTTATTCAAAAAGCCCAGCAGGGGAATACTTTCACCCACCTTACTAGCCATTGCTGCTGTCCCCAGCGCACTGGAACCAGCATCGACGGTTTCGTAGAGCCACATGGCGGTTTGGTAGCCTTGAGACTTGTCGTTATATAAGGCCACTGCTCTTTCACCGATCGCCTGGATATATTCCGGATCATCCGTGCCAGTCACTATCTTAATGGTGTTCTCGAAACCTACTGTGTTTTGCCATTGGCCAGGAATCACAAAATCGAGAGAGTTAAGCGCCATCACTGTAATGCCACCGGTGGCCAGGTTATCGACGGCTTCAAAAATTGGTTTACTCACAGGGAACTCCTTGGAGAATTTTTACAATATAGCAAAGTTACTTCAGCTTACTCAGTCCATCCAGATTGAACTTCTTCAGCCAGGTCATCCGGTTATCAGCAGTAAAAGAAGCATCGCGAGAGGCTACTTTTACTTGGAATTTTTTCACCAACACCCCAGTGCTTTTTAATGGTGTTTCCACCAACATGGGGAAACCATTGAGCTTTTCGGTACTTTTGGCATACTTATTCGCTGCTGCTGGCAAGCTGGTGGTGTCACTAATGGACAGCACTGCAACATTTTTGCCCCCCTTATTTAGCTTGGCTTCCGCAAACCCCTTTTTCTCTTGGGAAAAAACTCGATCGAAGCCATCGGCATCAGCAGGGAAGAATTTATTAAATTCACTGCCCTGGGTAGCATTTTTCACCACTGCGGGTGTGGCCCCTCTTGCCGTACTGTCTTTTTGTGCTTGCGCAAACTTGGAAGGCTCTTTCTGGAAGCATCCGGGGAGGAATAGCACCAAAGAAAGAGCGATCGGAATTAATACTTTGCGCCAGTCGATGCGCCAATTGGAAAAGATCATAAAAACTTATCGGGTAACGCAGATCTTTTCAATTCTGACTTAATTTCTCTGGCTAGGAGGTTAAGGTTTATGGACTTGACAAATAGCACTTAGTAGTAGTTCAAAAAATGCCCAGATTTGAGTGTCCTATTGCGATCCCTCCACTGATCTCTCTTGGTAAGGAAATGTTAAGTTTCTTTGCTCATCTCCTAATCTGGGCATCGATCGACCGGCGGATAGTGAGATGATGTGTACCACCTAGAACAAAATCTCGAATTCTATAAAAACTTATCGCGTCCTTTATTCATCATTATTAAGCCGGAATTTCCCATGAGAAACATGCTCAAGCGACTCCTACTACTGGTTGTAGCAACTTTGATGTGCGCATTCCAGTCCCTTCCTGCCCAAGCCGTAGAATTGGATGCTGCCACCCGTACTGTGCCGCTCAATCCTGAGGGCGAAACCGTCACCATGAGCATGAAGCAAGTTGTCACCGGACGCAGACTGTTCAGCGATACCTGCGCCCAGTGTCATGCTGGAGGTGTTACTAAAACTGACTTTAATGTTGGTCTTAGCCCCCGTGACCTAGCCGGTGCCACCCCTGCCCGGAATAATGTGAATGCTTTGGTAGATTACCTAAAGCACCCCACCACTTACGACGGAGAAACGTCGATATCTGAGTTACACCCCGCCACTGAGAGTGCGGATATTTTTACTGAAATGAAAAATCTTTCCGATGCCGATTTGACGGCGATCGCTGGTCACATCCTGATGCAGCCCAAAATCATGGGCGAACAATGGGGTGGTGGTAAAACCGTTCGTTAAAGCCTCACTTAACAGCTTAGAGTTCATAATCTAAGAAGATTGTTAAGGTTTTGATACAGAAGCCTCAGGGAACAACTACCGGCGGCTTCTGATCGTTAAAATGTGTTGATAGAAAAATTATTTGGTGTTGTACAGCACCTATTGGAGAGGAGAACTACTTTGAAGAAATTAATTTCGCTTTTCACTGTGACTTTCACTATGGCTTTTGCAGTGGTATTCATGGCCTTTTCGGCTCCTGCTTTCGCTGGCGACGCAGCCAGTGGTGGCAAAATATTCAGCGCTAACTGCGCTGCTTGTCACGCTGGTGGCAATAACGTGATCATGGCCAACAAAACCTTGAAAAAGGAAGCATTAGCTCAGTACGGCATGAACTCGATCGCCGCAATTACTACCCAAGTAACCAAGGGTAAAAATGCGATGCCTGCTTTTGGCGGTCGGTTGAGTGCTGCTCAAATCGAAGATGTAGCAACTTATGTATTGGCACAGTCAGAAAAAGGCTGGTAGTCAAGTCGGTCTACTGACTTAGAAACCTTGCTGGTCGAACCTTTGAAAGGTTGCTGCATTTTGTGGCACTTTTTCAAGGTTCGGCCAGCTCTGGTTTTTGGTAACGATACTGTTAGACTAGAAGCTGTTGGTTGCTGGCAAATAAAAATTCATGACAAACTGGCATTGGCAAAAACACCAAGATCTTCCCTATCTGACCTGCGACCTCTTGGCAGATTGGCAACATGGCTTTTTAACCAAGCATTTTGCCCCATTCAACCCTGCGCAAGTCACCACTAAAATACTGCCCCAGGCTAGCAGCTATCAGGTAAAGCAAGTCCATGGCAACACTGTACTCAGCCCCACCGAGTCGATCGACAGTACCGAAAAAGAAGTCGAGACTGGCTTGGCCTTGGCCGATGGCCTAGTTTCTGATGGTGGTCAACAGGCTTTGTGGGTGGCCAGTGCTGATTGTAATCCGGTGCTACTCGCCGATGTTCAAACCGGTATGGTATCTGCTGTTCATGCTGGTTGGCGGGGCACAGCCCAAGGCATTGTAGGAGTTGCAGTCAATAAACTGATGGCACTGGGTACAGCACCAAAAAATTTGCGGGTGGCAATCGGGCCAGCGATCGACGGTGAAGTTTATCAAGTCACTACTGGGGTAGGAGCCGAGGTTTGCCTGTCAATTTTGCCGGAGCTGCAAGGAGCAGAGCCAGCCAAAATTATTGATCGAGCATTAAATCTCACCGATTCGCCTTTATTACCAGATGATCAACCAGGGCGGATTCGCTTAGATGTCAGACGGGTAAATCTTTGGCAACTACGTCGATTGGGCTTACAAGATGAACAGATTTCGATCGCTCCCCACTGTACTTTCCAAGAACCAGACAACTTTTTTTCCTATCGGCGTGAAAAGCTGAAAAAAATTCAATGGTCGGGAATTGTTTCTCGGGGAGAATAATGCTTTGACATCTGTCGTTTTTCTGCTGCTAGGCTTAGCGATCGGCGCAATTACCAGCATTGTTTGGTATCGAGCCAAAACCATCGAGCGACTACAGTCGATTTTAGAAGTCTTGGACTACCGGCAGCCAGAAAATATTTCTTTGCCGGTAGCCTCGCAACTGCGGCGGAAGGCCGCCCAGTTGCAACAAGAGCGAGAATATCTCAAAGCCCAACTAGAGGCTTGGCAGTCGGTGTTGCAAAATGCCCCGATCGGTTATTTGCATCTCGACGAAGACAACCAAATTTTGTGGTGTAACGATCGCACTCAAGACCTACTACACATGGAAAAATGGCAGCAGGGACAGCAACGGTTACTGCTAGAAACAGTCCGTTCTTATGAATTGGATGAGCTAATTCAGCAAACCCGCTACAGCAAAAAAAACCAGGTTTTAGAATGGCAATTTTATCCCAGCTATACCGAGCAAGCGGGGGCAGCTAGTGGTGGGGTGGCTTTGAAAGCCTCCACCGTGGCCTTGCCTGATCGCCATGTGGGCATCTTTTTAGAAAATCTTCAGCCCTTAATTGATCTTTCCCAACAGCGCACCCGGTGGGCTAGTGATTTAGCCCATGAACTGCGCACCCCCTTGACTTCGATCCGTTTGGTGACCGAAACCCTGGAAGATAAAGTCCACCCAGACAGCGCTCACTGGTTAGGCCGGATGCTGGGGGAAATCGATCGACTTACTCGCCTAGTGCAAGATTTTCTTGATTTGAATAACTTAGAGGAAGCTCCGAGCCAACACATCACCGTCAAGCCAGTGAAATTAGATGAAATTATTAGCACTGCTTGGCAAAGTCTAGAACCTTTTGCTAGTCAGAAAAATATCAGATTAAGCCAAACTGGCGACCAAGAAGTATCAGTGTTAGCTGACCCCCATCGACTGACTCAGGTGTTGATAAATTTGTTTGACAACGCCATTAAGTTTAGTCCCCAAGATGCCAAAATCTCGATCGCTATTGGGGTGCAAGACCAACAAGTGCAGTTAGAAATACTTGATCGAGGTCAGGGCTTTGCCAGCAAAGATCTGCCATTTGTGTTCGATCGGCTATATCGAGGCGACGTTTCTCGTCACCAAGATGATGACGAGGGAGTGACCAGCAATGGTCTGGGTCTGGCAATCGTCAAACAAATTATTCTGGCGCATCATGGTACTGTCACTGCTAGTAACCAGTCCGATGGGGGTGGTCGGATTGTGATTTCACTTCCCCAGCAATCTATGATTGCTGCCAACACTTCTCGTTGATCGGCATGAAAATATCTGCAATTGTTTTAGCTACTTCCTTGGTGCTCACTGCTCCTATTTACTCTTTGGCTCAAAGTACCCAGCAGGGAATTGAGGTAATCATTAATGGCACACCGGTGGTCATGCCCTGGCGGATCAGAAGTGGCAAGCTGCAACTGAGCGATACGGGTCTCATGTACCAGTTTGGCTTGGGGTTAACTAGTTCTGATAACTATCGCAGTCAGCCGATCGATTATTTTGGTACTAAGCAAAGTACACAGCCACTAGCGGCCAGCCTCGATCGCCAGTATCGCTACCTAGATATCACAACCTTGGCCAAAAATATTGGCTGGCGGTGGCAAGCCACTGGCAACCGGCTGCAAATTACCACCAGTAAAACCCAGATCAGCACTGTTACTGCCAATGGTCTGGGCAGCGATCGATCAGAGATTCAGATTGAAACCGGCGCAGTAGTACCCTGGCGTTTAAGCCAAGATGCTACTTCAGGGTTTTTGACGATTTATACCACTGCCAAGCCTTCACTGATTCAGGCTCCAGCTCCAACACCTAGTGCTAGTCCCAGAAGTAACGAACCGGGTGATGACCAAAACATTACCAATACCAGCTTTAAAGTTACTGGCACCGATCGACAAACTGTCATTCAGTTTCCAATTAAGCTGGGGAGTCGGGCAAAGGCGATCGGCACTGGTAAAGGCATCCGCATCGAGATATCACCCACCGCGATGGCCGAGTGGAAGATTGCCTGGGCACCGGGAATTACCTGGCAACAAAAATGGCAGAGTTCAGGTGGCCAACAGTTTCCCCTCTCAATTTTGGAACTAGATCCGCAGCGAGTCAGCCTCCGGCCAATTTTGGGACAACCCAGTGTGATTGGCAGCAGTTCGATCGGCAACATTGCCACTAGTAACGGTGCTGCTGCTGCGATCAATGGTGGCTATTTTAATCGCAATACTCGTCATCCCCTGGGAGCGATCAAAGTCGGTGGTAAATGGCTCTCTAGCCCAATTTTGGGACGGGGCGCTCTGGGGTGGCAAGAACGCGGTGGCTGGCAAATTGCCCGGTTGAATTATAGTGAAAAAATTGCTAGCAGTCGCGGCCAAGTCACTAATAATTTACTAAATAGTGGCTACAGCCAAGGACAAGTTGCCCGCTATTCTGCTGACTGGGGTAGTACTTATCAGCCGATTACTAACAACGAACTGATTTTGACTGTCCAAGATGGGCGGGTACAGCAAGTTACCAATGGCGGCACTTCCGGTACGCTAAGTATTCCGATTCCCCGCGAGGGCTATTTGCTAATTGGCAGAGGTGGTGCTTTGACCGATTGGGCGGTGGGTACGACGGTGCAGATTAGTGCGAGTAGCAGTCCTGCTGGGTTCGATCGACTCCCCAATATTTTGGGGGCTGGGCCTTGGTTAATTCAACAGCGTCGGGTGGTACTAGATGCTACGGCGGAAAAATTCAGCGGTGGTTTTGGCACGCAGTCTGCTGCGCGCAGTGCGATTGCGATCAATGCCCAAGGCAAATTATGGATAGTCAGCGCTCTTGATCGGGTGGGGGGCAAAGGACCTACTTTGGGCGAATTGGCTAAGATGCTGCAAGAAATGGGGGCGGTGGATGCTTTGAATCTCGATGGGGGCAGTTCTACTAGTTTGTTTTTGGGTGGACAGTTGGTGAATCGATCGCCTGCTACCACTGCAAAGGTGAACAGTGGCTTAGGAATTTTCCTTAATTTGGCTGGTAATTGAAAAAATAATGTCACTCAACACATTTTATCGGTAATATTCTGGGTAGAATTTGGGAGTAGCAACTTAGCGGAACTATATGCCAGATACTCAACCTATTCTCGAAATACACAGTACTGTGGCGGCCACTGAGCTGCGTCCTTGGGGTTCTTTTACAATTTTAGAAGAAGCCAAGGGTTATAAAATTAAGCGGATCGAAGTCAAGCCTAACCATCGCCTGAGTTTACAACTGCACCACCATCGCAGTGAGCACTGGATTGTGGTGTCGGGTACGGCCAAAGTAACTTGTGGCGGTAAAGAAGAAGTGCTCAGCAGCAACCAATCTACCTATGTACCACCCTGTACTCTGCACCGTCTGGAAAATCCGGGCGTGATTCCTTTGGTGATGATTGAGGTGCAGAATGGTGAATACTTGGGTGAAGATGACATTGTGCGGGTGGAAGATGATTATGCGAGGACTCCTGCTGTTAAATAGTAGGATGGGGAACCATAAAATTTATGCACCATGGTAGTGGCAGAATTTGAGTTTAATCGTGGTAATTTCTATGGCTTAGCTCACAATTTAGAACCAGCCTAGAAATCTACACCACGGCGGAGATTTACGCCGCTGTTGGCATAGTGCTTGTGGCAGACCATTTCGGAATGAATACTCGCCAAATCAAAATACTTGGGAGTATTGAAACAGCGGCCAGTAATAATTACCTGAGTGCCTGGGGGCTTATCGAGCAAAGCTTCCACAATGATATCTACCGGTAGCAGCTCCAGATCCACCGTGGGGTTCAGCTCATCCATAATAATGGTTTTGTATAGCCCCGAAGCCAAAGCACTACTGGCAATTTCCCAGCCTCGCTCTGCCTCAATAAAATCAATTTCTTGCTGCTTACCACGCCACACGATCGAGTCGCCACCACAGCGTTGATGATCTACCAACTGGGGGTAACTTTTCTTTAGTGCGGCGATCGCGGCATCTTCGGTATAGCCATCGCCCCCTTTGAGCCACTGCATAATTAACACCCGATGAGTCCGATCTTGGCTGATGCCTCGCCCGATCGCCTGCAAAGCTTTACCCAAAGCGCTGGTAGATTTACCCTTGCCATCGCCAGTATAAATTTCAATCCCTTCAATTCCCTGCGCCTTGGCTTCTGGGTGTTGGTGCGGCTTCATTTCTGAATGCAGATCTGCCAGGTCGATCAGCTCTGCCGGAGCATCGCGACCAGTAATAATGATTTCTAGATGATGGGCTTTGCGGCCAATGGTAGTGACCACATCAGCCACATCCAGTAACCCCAGATCTATCACCGGACTCAACTCATCTAAAACGATGACTGTGTACAAGTCTGAAGCGATCGCTCCCTTGGCTACATCCCAACCGCGCTGAGCTTCAGCCTGATCGAAATCGGTGATGCCCTCCCGATCGAAAAACTCGGCTCGGCCACTGCGTACTTGGTCAATCAAATGAGGAAAAGCCTGCCGCAAAGCAGCGATCGCGGCATCTTCGTCGTATTCCCGCTCCGCTCCTTTCAGAAACTGCAATAGTAAGACTCGATGGTCGGTTTTGCTTTCAATACCCAGCCCGATCGACCTTAATACTACTCCTAGAGCAGCTTGCGACTTGCCTTTGCCCGCTCCGTCATATACATGAATTTGTCCAGCAGCGCGCTCTTGTTTGGCGCTGGCGGTGCGAATGCCAATCCCTACTCTGCTCATCAAAACTCACCACAAAATTAGCTGTACTCGATCGACGCGATTGCGCCATGATATAGATTACCTTGGGATTGCTTGTTTGATGCAGTAATCTACCAAATACAGCTTTTCCTATGAAACCGGCAGATTTTGCTGGTCTAATTTACGGGAAATAGCTGATTCATCACTAAAAGTTCTCTGTGAACAAAATTTTTATTCCTCATCAACGGTGTAATCCATGACTCATTTTGGTATCTTTTGCCCAGGGACGATCGGCCATCTTAATCCGATGTGTAATATTGGCCGTGAACTGATCCGACGAGGGCATCAAGTAACCTTATTTGGTGTGCCAGATGTGGAAACTAAGGTTGCCCGGGCGGGGCTAAATTTTCAGGAGATTGGAGCAGTCGATTTTCCTGCCGGTAAAATGACTGTAGCGATGCAGAGATTAGGTGAACTAGAGGGTTTGGCCGCTCTGAAGTTTACGATCGCCTTTTTTAAATCCGAGACTACCATGCTGCTACGGGAAGCCCCGATCGCCATCCAGGCCAGTGGGGTAAAGGCTTTGATTATCGATCAAGCCACTCCATCTGTCGGCACAGTGGCCGAACGGCTGCAAATTCCGTTTGTGACCATCTGCAATGCTTTGCTGCTAAATCGAGAACCTGGGGTGCCACCATTCTTTACTAATTGGGCATATCAAGACAGCGTTGGAGCCAGACTAAGGAACCGTTTAGGCAATGCTTTGATCAACTATCTCACTGACTCCCTATGGCAAATTGTGGGCCAGCAACGGCAGCAATGGCAATTGCCACCCCATGCCAATCGGGAGGCAGCATCTTCTCAACTAGCCCAAATTTGCCAGATTCCAGCCTCTTTTGATTTTCCTCGCCAACAGTTACCAACTTGCTTACATTACGTGGGGCCATTACAAGATCCAGATCATAAAGAACCAGTGAACTCCAATCAAGTGAGCTTTCCCTGGGAAAGATTAACTGGTCAACCGCTGATCTATGCTTCCTTGGGTACATTGCAAAATCGTAATTGGCAGATTTTTGAAGTAATTGCGACTGCTTGTATAGAATTAGATGCTCAATTGGTAGTTTCGTTGGGTAATCCCCAGCAAGATATTAATGCCGTGAATTTGGCTGGCAATCCTATTGTGGTGTCTTATGCACCGCATCAGCAGTTGATTGATCGAGCAACATTGGTGATTACCCATGCCGGACTAAATACTACTATTGGTGCTTTAAGCGCTGGAGTGCCTATGGTGGCGATTCCGATTACTAATGAGCAACCGGGTGTTGCTGCCCGGATGGCCAGAGTAGGTGCTGGATTAGTGGTACCAGTGAAACAGTTGACTGTGGCTAAGCTGCGGTCGGCTCTGGAAAAAGTTTTGACCGATAAATCTTACAAAGACAATGCCTTGAAGATGCAAGTAGCTATTAAAAATTCTGGTGGAGTCAAATTAGCTGTAGATATTATTGAGCAGGTGATCAACAAAAATCATGATCCTGATGAATATCCCAATTAATGAAAAAAATCGATGAGATTTTTGATTATCTTGATCGATCTTTGAGGATTTTTATTTTGTTGCTGGGTGAGGGCAGTCGAACCCAGCAATCTAGTTAAACCGTCAGGGTTCGGCGCTTGCTGACCATTTGGAAGGTTTCGATAATGTCGCCTTCTTTCCAGTCATTAAATCGATCGAGTCTCACACCGCATTCAAATCCAGCATTGACTTCTTTCACATCATCTTTCACCCGCTTCAGCGAATCTAAGATCCCAGTGAACACCAACTCATTACCGCGCTTGATCCGAATGTGACAGTTGCGAATCGCTTTACCATTCAAGATATAACAACCAGCAATATTGCCCCGACCAGCTTGGAACACTGCCCGCACTTCGATTTGGCCCAAGGGTTCTTCCACCATTTCAGGATCTAAGAGTCCTTCCATGGCCGCTTGGATATCATCCAACAGGTTATAAATAATGTCGTATTCACGAATATCTACCCCGGCATTGTCAGCAGCAAGTCTTGCGCCACTGGCCAAACTGGTACTGAAGCCCACAATAACTGCGCCACTGGCTGCGGCCAGATCTACATCGGTTTCGGTGATTTCTCCCGGTGCCGACATCAGCACACGTACCTGGACTTCTTGCTGAGGCAGATTGCGCAGAGAGCCTAAAATGGCTTCTAAGGAACCCTGCACATCGGCTTTGAGAATCAGATTTAGCTCTTTCAACTCACCTTCTTGAGCCTGTGCCGACAGAGTATTCAGAGTTACCCGCCGAGATGACATCATTTGTTGGAGGCGAGAACTGCGATACAGTTCAGAACGCTTGTCAGCGAGCGACCGCGCTTCTTTCTCGCTCACGTAGACTTCAAAGTCGTCACCAGCAGCCGGTACATCGCTCATTCCTAAAACCTCAACGGCAAAGGAAGGGCCAGCAACGTCTACTCGCTCTAGGCGATCGTTCACCATGGCGCGGACTTTACAGAACACGTGGCCAGCAACTAGAGTATCGCCGACTCGCAAGGTACCGTTTTGGACTAGTAATGTGGCCACTGGCCCCTTGGCCTTATCCAAATGTGCTTCGATTACCGTGCCCTTAGCGGGTCGATCGGGGTTGGCTTGGAGGTCTTCTACTTCCGACACCAACAAGATCATTTCCAGCAGCTTGTCGAGGTTTTCGCCTTTTAGTGCACTGACTGGCACCATAATGGTGTCGCCGCCCCAGGCTTCTGGCTGAAGTCCGTAACCAACTAGCTCTTGCTGTACTCGATCGATTTGAGCATCTGGTTTGTCCATTTTATTAATGGCCACGATGATCGGCACTTCGGCAGCCTGAGCGTGACGAATTGCCTCGATCGTTTGGGGACGCACACCGTCATCGGCAGCTACTACCAAAATTGCCACATCTGTCACCCTGGCTCCTCTGGCCCGCATGGCCGTAAAAGCTTCGTGACCAGGAGTATCTAAGAACACCACCTGCTGCATCGCACCATTGTGCTCTACATCTACATGGTAAGCACCGATGTGCTGGGTAATACCACCAGCTTCACCCTGAGCTACCTTGGTTTGGCGAATGGCATCTAGTAGAGTGGTTTTACCGTGATCTACGTGACCCATAATCGTGACCACCGGCGGACGGCGGATCAGATGTGCCATGTCAGAGGCATCTAGCATTTCGGTAGTTTTGATTGCTGGTGCTTTTTCGGCTTGAGTTAACACCACCACTTCTAGTTCTTCAGCTACCATGGTCGCTGTGGCCACATCCAAGATCTGGGTGACGCTAACGGCGATGCCCTTAAAGAACAGTAACCGCACAATTTCGGTTTCGGGCACCACCAACATATCGGCCAAATCCCGCACCGTCAAACTACCCGTGAGAGTAATGATCTCGGGGCGTTCGATCGTGGCTTTAGCTTCTTTGCGCCGATCGTTATTCCGACGATCTTCACCACCTCGGCTGGGCTTCTTCCGGGCAGGTGCAGAAATAGGTGCAGCAATTCGGTTGGCGCTTTCTGGCTTGGGTGGCCGGGCGATCGACAGGCTTACTACTACCGATGTTTCTTCACTGCCGTCATCGTCATCATCATCATCGTCGTCGTCATCGACCACGAGCTGAGACTTCCGCTTATTTTTACCCGCTGCTTTAGCAGCCTTAGCGGCATTTTCGGCTTCTTCCTCTTCGCTTTTGCTCGTCCAAGCTTTGGGCTTTTTAGGCTGCTTGGGCATGGCTGGCCGCCGCAGTTCTAAAGTTTCGACGTTATCTATGACATCGATCGAATCATCACTATCATTGGCTCCGCCCATACCTAGGGAACTGGGTACCTTGGCCTGGACTACCTTGCGCTGTGGCCGATTCAGCTCTGGTACCATGGGGGCTTCGCGCAACGGTGGGCGACGCTCACCTCCGGGGCTACGCGGTGGACGATTGGAGTCCGGGGCTGGGCGGCCTGGGAGCTGATCTGTTTTGAGGAGAGGTTTGAGAACTGGTCTGCCAGCAGACGATTCTGGCCGAGTAGGTGCGTTAGATTGAGGCCGACTAACCGTTTCTCCACTGCTTCTGACTGGAGCTTCTCCAGTTGGCTCAGCACTTCTGGGTGCGGGGCGGGCGACTGGACGCTCAGGACCGCCCAGAGAAGGCTTGGCATCACCAGGCTCGCCATCTACGCTGGTTGCTGGGCGCGCAGGCGGTTGCGGATTACTGTTGCGAATCTGTAAGATTCTGGGTTTTTGCTCGTTACTCACCTTGGGTGCTGGTGCGGCTCGCTCTACGACAGGCTGCTTCCTGGTGGGTGCGGGAGTCGCCACGAAGGTTTGAGCAGCAGATCTGATCTTAGCTGCTTCTGACTCCGAAATTGTACTGCTGTGGCTTTTCACCGCAATCTCTAATCCTTCACAAATCGACAAGATATCTTTGTTCTCCAAATTTAGTTCCTTTGACAAATCGTAAATTCTGACTTTGTTGTTGTTCATCCAGTGTCCTCCGGTAGTGCTCGGCAATTTTCAAGCTTTTTTTGGGGTGCGTAAAGTTTTGTTGTTTCGCGTAATGTTTGTAACTTCTTGATACAGTTGCGACTGCACCAACCGCGAATGTATTTATTAATTTAGAGCCAAGCGAACCTCAATCCAAAACTATAAAAATCTTTCGTCCTAGCGCGCCTTAAGCTGGCAAAGCGGCTCTGACTCACCGAAAGACCGACAGATAGACCCTAGATATTTGCATAATCAGAGGCTACTCAGCTCTAATTATAGCCCATTTTCTTCTTTCCTCAGCCGAGTGGCCAACCGTTGATAGATTTCTGTGGTGGTGGCAGTCTTGAGGGCGCGACTCAAACGGTTCTTTTTTTGCGCCGCAGTTAAGCAGTCACTAGTAGGGCAGAGATAGGCCGATCGACCCATTCCCACATCTAGTTGAATTTGCTGGGAGTGATGAACAGCCACCACTCGCCAAAACTCTGACTTGTCTGCCACCCGCCGACAGCTTACGCAGCGGCGGTGATTTTTGGGCATGATTTTAAGATTCCTCTTCTTGAGCGTAGTAAGCTTCTTCTTCTTCAGCTCGGGCTTCAGCTTCGGCATCAATTTGGATCTGAATTTCAGCCATTGCCGCGACAGGATCATACTGAGCAATGTCTTTGATATCTATTTTCCAGCCGGTTAACCGGGCAGCTAGCCGCACATTTTGGCCTTCTTTGCCGATCGCCAAACTAAGCTGATCTTCAGACACCAAAATATGGGCTTGCCGACCTTCCGGGTTAACCAAGCGGACTTCATCAATTCGGGCTGGACTGAGGGCGTTAGAAATATAGGTGGCCGGGTCTGGAGACCAACGGATTACGTCAATTTTTTCGCCCTGTAATTCTTCAACTACTACCTGAATCCGCGATCCCCGTGCACCAATACAGGCACCTACAGGGTCTACGTCACCTTCGAGAGTATCCACGGCAATTTTGGTGCGCGGACCTACATGGCGATAGGGAGGATTAGCTTCCCGCGCCACCGCTACGATTCTGACGATTTCTTCTTCAATTTCTGGTACTTCAGTGGCAAATAATTCTACTACTAAACCGGCGGCTGCTCTGGAGACCAAAAGTTGCGGTCCCCGTTGGGAACCATCGCGGACTTTTTTCATGAAGACCCGAAAAGCCCGACCAATCCGATAATTATCTTTGGGTAGCTGTTCTTTTTGGGGCAGCTCGGCTTCTACTTCGGGCTGACCAAAGCCACTGCTGACCGATAAAATCACGGACTGGCGCTCGAAGCGTTGGACTTTACCAATAATCACCGAGCCTTCTAGGTGCTCAAATTCTTCTTGGACAATTTTGCGCTGCTGATCGCGCAGTTTTTGGGCCAAGACTTGTTTGGCCTGAATCGCGGCCATCCGGCCAAAGTCTTTTTGGTCGGGGGTCACATCTAGATCTACTTCGCCGCCGATGCGGACTTCTGGGGGCAACTCGGTAGTGACATCATCTTCTTCGATGCCTAGGAGTTTTTTCACTTCATCGATCGAAATCTCATGGTCTTTGTCTACTACTTCTTCCACGATTACTTTGGTGGCGATCACCTGGAAAGATTCTTCTTCCATATCGAGCTGCACGTCGAAGGTATCAAAATACTCTTCCTCGAAGTGCAGTTTATCTAAATGTTGAGCGCGCCGATAGCGTTCGTAACCTTTTAGTAACGCTTCTCGCAGGGCGAGTTGCACAGCAGTAACCGGCAGGTTGCGGTCTTTGCTAATTTCTTCGATCATGGTACGTAAGCCAGGAAGGCTGACGGTTTTGTTGCTTTTTGGGTCTGACATATTCAGTTGTAGGTAAGGGGTTGATTTAGTTTGGGGTCAAGATTAGTGGGTATCACTTTAGTCTGTGTCTAAGATGACGGCCTGGACTAAATCGCGGGGGATTTCGATCGTGCGACCTTTTTGGGTGAGCGAAATAGCGGTTTCACTGCGCTCTTTGAGCTGTCCTTTCAGCTCACTTTTACCTTTGAGCGGTGGATCTAACTGCACTGATACCGTAAAGCCCCGAAAAACCTCGAACTCTCGATCGGTAGTGAGGTTGTTTGGTACGCCGGGACTAGATATTTCCAGGGTGTAGGCGTGGGGTATCAGTTCGCTGGTTTCGAGAGCTTCATCTAAGGCTCGGCTCATGCGCTCGCAATCTGCCATGCCGGTGTCACCATTGGCGTTGCGAATATCTACTTGCAAAGTAGGCGGACGATGGTGGGTATACAGAGCGGCGCTGACTATTTCCAGCCCTAGTTCTGCGGCCACGGGGGTGGCTAGCTCGATAATTTGGGGAATTAGGGGATGGGTCATGGCTCTGAAAGAATAGGCATTTGAATAAGCACTGGGGGATATCAATGAAGATTTGCGATTTTGCAGGGCGCAAAAAAAGCGGGGATCACTCTCTCCGCCACTGCTGGATTCGCACTGCGGCTCTAAACTAGAGGACAGTCGATCGACATAGACTTCCTTCATCTTAGCAGAAGCTAGAGGATGGGATTTTCTCGGGTTACAAAATAAGCTGGCATCATCCACAAAAGCCTGCTCCTCTCTGCTCGATTATGATTAATAACCTAATGAAACTAATGGATCATCGAGTTATCTAGTTTCGGCATGAAGCAAAGCAAGCTGAGCATATTTTTCAGCATGTAAAATCAAGTCAGCAGCTTCTGCTGCTGTCACCTGCCGCAGTAACTTAGCTGGGACACCCACCATCATCGATCGAGGCAACACATCTTTAGTCACCACACAGCCCGCCCCAATAATACTGCCAGCGCCCACTCGCACCCCACTGAGCACAATCGCCCCAATGCCAATCAAACAACCGCGCTCTAAGTGAGCAGAATGAATAGTAGCCTGATGACCGATAGTGACATAGGATTCTAGAATCGTTGGTAAATCGGGATCGCCATGGAGCACTGCCCCATCTTGGATGTTGCTATATTCACCAATTTTGATCGCACAGACATCTCCTCTGACCACCGCGTTATACCAAATACTGGCCTGTTGACCGATCGTCACTTGTCCAATCACTGTGGCATTGGCTGCCACAAAAGCCGCTGGGCTAAGATCGATTTTTGGCCAAGGTAACTTGGCTCCAAAAGCATCCATAACTACACTCCTGCTAACCGGCGATAGACTTCAGCTACTGCGTCATCGTCGCCGACATTGCCAGGAAATAGCACTACCGGTAATAGTGGATAAAGTGGATGGTCTGCGGCGGTTTGGACTACGGAGCAACCGGCTAGAATTTGTCCCAATAGTCTGACAGTGGGAAGTTTGAGTCCATGACTCAGCACGTCATTGGAGGTGATACCGCCTTTGCTGATCAAAAAGCCAATATTGATCGGGAGTTGTTGGACGATCGACATTAAAGTCTCGGAAACTGTAATACCAAACTGTAAGCGAGTCGCTGCATCTGGAAACTGTAGTTCTTTGCGGCTGGTATAGATGACTGAAGTTTTGCCACTATCAAAAATGTGCTGGGCTTGTTGCACGGCTTCTGCTACCAGGATTTTAGGATCAGTGGTTAATAGTCGATCAACTTCAATCTCTACGCCCACCACTGTTTCTAACTCCAATAATTTATGTAGTTGCGCAGTGGTTTTTTGCACATGAGAACCCACAATCACTGCTCCGGGTTGCTGGTTTCTGACCATTGGGCGCATATCTTGGATTGGCTGTGGCCCTAAATTAGCTAGGGAAGTGAGGATACTGGCGGCGCTCCGTAATAGAAATCTTTTGCCCTGCTGAGCAGCCGCTAATAAATCGGTAGCAAATCGATCGAAGTCGCTTTGAGTTTCGCCATCTACTACTCCACAGCGATTATCAGTGAGGGTTAATAATCTCTCTAAGCTGCCAGCCCGGACATTTTCTAAAGTAAAGCGCTCTACTGCGCTAGCCGGAATTTTGCCTTTGGTTTTTTCGGCTACATAGTCTGGCAAATAACTATGGCTATATGCAAACACTGAATCTCGTGCGAACTCGGTTTCGTGGACTGGTGTGGGTACACCTTTAACTACTAAATAATGAACGCTGTCTTTGGTGAATCTGCCGCCATCAAAAAAGGCTGGGAGGAGGAAATGAGCGTCAAAGTTGCCCAGTTCTGTGGCGATCGCATCGGTTTC
>JANNEH010000307.1:0-3576 GCA_031378405.1 Synechococcales cyanobacterium OTE_75_metabat_409 | reverse complement strand
TTGAGCAAAGTTGCGGGTAGACATTGCGCCGACCCGCAGTAAAGCACGAGGTTCGGTTAGCCCGATCACTTGCTTTTGACAGTCTGCCAAGTAGTTGCGCCAAATTTCTAGGGCGACAGCGCGGCGTAGTCCGGCATTGCCTTCTAGATGCTTGTAAATGGCTGGTGGTTTAATTCCCAATGCGCGCGCTACTCGATTTACGCCTAGGGCAACTTCTCCTTCTTGATCGAGACAACCAATTGCTGCACGTACAACAGCCTGTGGTGTCAGAGAATTTTCTTTGAGTGGACGACCCATTGGCAAATTAGTTAACTAAATTAACTAAAAGTGAATATAATTAACTTTATCAAACTCTGTAGATCGATTATCCATGACTGACCTCATTTTTGTCCCTGCTCATCAGCTTGCCCAGATGATTCGTGATCGCCAAGTTTCATCCGTAGTAGTAATCGAAGCTTATCTTGCCCAGATTGCTCGTCATAATTCTCAGCTCCATGCTATTTGTACTGTAGATGCTGAGCAGGCACGTGCCACAGCGCAAGAGGCTGATGCGGCTCTGGCGAGAGGTGAAAACTGGGGCAGGTTACATGGGGTGCCGATCACGGTCAAAGATATTTTTGAAACGGCGGGGCTACGGACGACGGCGGGCTATATTCCTCTCCAAGACTATGTTCCCTCGCAAGATGCCACGATGGTGGCGCGGCTGAGGGCGGCGGGGGCGATCGTCCTGGGTAAAAGTAACATGGCCGAATTAGGTGGTGACTATCAAAGTACCAATGCTTTGTTTCCGCGCGTCAATAATCCTTGGAATCTGGAATATACACCGGGTGGTAGTTCTGGAGGGAGTGCGGCGGCGGTAGCTGCGGGACTGTCTTCGTTAGATTTAGGTAATGATTTTGGTGGTTCGATTCGTCAACCGGCTCATTTTTGTGGGGTCTATGGTTTGAAACCCACTGATCGACGGATTTCTACCGCCGGAGTGATTCCGGAAACACCGGGGATGCCAATTTGTTTGCGTCAAATGATGACGGTGGGTTGTTTGGCTCGATCGATCGCCGATTTACAGCTCTGTTTTGAAATAGTTGTTGGTGCCGATCTCCGTCGCCCAGATGTGCCACCAATTCCACTGGACACACCATCTGGCAAATCTTTGCCAGATCTTAAAATTGCTTGGAGTGATGAATGGGTAGAAGTGCCAGTGGCCACTGAGATCAAATCAGTGATGGTGGCGAGTGCTCAAAAGTTAGTACAAGCTGGTGCCCAGCTCACTGCTTGGATGCCTCCCAATTTCAATCTATCCGAAATTTTTGAACTACATGGATTAATGGCAGCTTATCTGAATCGCTATGCTCAACCCAGCGATCGCTATAATCTGCGGCGTAGTGCCGAATTATTGTGGCGAAATGCTACTCAAGGGGATAAAAAACTGCATTACTTGGGAAATTACAGTCGTTTTCTATCCACTATGTTGAATCCTGGTTTGCAGGGGTATTTTCAGACTTTGACGAAACGCGATCGATTCATCGCGGAAATGGATGCAGCTTTGGAGCCTTGGGATGTGTGGATTTGTCCAGTGGCTGTAACTACAGCATTTACTCATCGTCCGGCTTGGAGCGCGATTGATATTGATGGTAGAGCCTATCCTCATGCCACAGCTAATGGGATTTATCTGTTGCCATTTAATGTGAGTGGGCATCCAGCGGTGGTGATTCCGGTAGGGCAAAGTCAGGCTGGTTTACCGATCGGAATTCAGCTTGTTGGTAAACGCTGGCGAGAAATGGAGTTGTTGTTGATCGCGCAGGAGATCGATCAAGTTGTCGGTAGGTTTCAAAGCCCTCCTGGTTACTGAAGATATAGTGTAAGCAAAGATTTACCAACTGTCACGTTATGTACTATCAAGACATCATTACAATTGAGCCTGGGAAAAGCAGTGGCAAGCCCTGTATGCGAGGAATACGGATTACTGTGTACTCAGAATTGTGGTATTCAAGACATCCTAATAGAGCGAAAAGTTTACGGCTGTTATACGGAGCTTAAAAAAGATGAAGGTAAAAAACGTCCCAGAAGATTTATTTAAGCCGGTGTACTTTCGTGCAAAGGAAACACAGCGCCTGAATGGGATTATTAAAGACCCTCTAGCGGTTGAAATTGTAGAGCGGATGTCTCCTAATTGCTTGATCGTGGATGATTGGACAATTCAGTTTGGTATCACGATTCATACACTAATTGTTGATCAGGTTGTCAAACAATTTCTGCAACAGCATCCTGATTCAATTATTGTTACACTTGGTGGTGGGCTTGCTACTCGCCCACTTCTATTTGATAATGGTCAGGCTGATTGGTTTTGCGTTGATGCTTCCTATGTTAAGCCATTTTGGAATCAGTTGATTGGAGAATCTCAGCGTAATCACTTTATTTCTTCACTTGTTACGGACTTGGATTGGATGAGTCAAATTGCTGAAGCAAGACGAGCGGTATTATTTATTGCTGAGGGAGTCTTCTTGTATTTGACAGAACCTGAAGTTAAACGAATCATTTTGTCGCTTCAACAAAGATTTCCAGATTCGGAAATTGTGATGGAAGTTATTGGTATGTTCATCTTGAACAGCACTCAAATTTTTCGTTCTAAAGCGATTCCTGGTGGTCGATTTCAGTGGGGGATTAACGATTGTAGAAAAATAGAATCCTGGAGTCCAAGGATCGCACTTATTAAGGAGTACTTTTGTTATGACTATTACAAGGAGCGTCAGGGAGTGATGAAGTTTCTTCCGTATTTAGTTGGTGGAAAACAGCAATTATTGAAGGTGGCTCATTTTCGTCTCTCCCAATAATCAAGTTACGTTCAAATGTTTATTGCGATCTCAGTAAGGTTATTTTGAAACGCTAACAGAGCGCGATCGCTTAATCGCTAAGATGGATGAAGCCTTAACTCAATGGGATGTTTGGCTATGTCCTGTGGCGATGAACTCCGCTTTTACCCATTTTACCCATTGTAAAAGCGGTACAGTGATTCGAGTAGATGATCGCAGCGTACCGTATTCTATGGCATCGGGCGCTTATGTTGTGCCATTCAACCTCACGGGGCATCCAGTCGTTGTCATTCCGATCGGACAAACTCAAAACGGATTGCCCATCGGAATGCAAATAGTCGGTAAGCGTTGGCAAGACATGGAGTTACTCGCGATCGCTCAGGAGATCGATCAAGTCATTGGTGGATTTCAACGCCCTCCTGGTTATTGAAGATATAATAGACCAGCAAAGATTTTTACCAACTGTCATGTCATGGACTACCAAAACATCATTACAATTGAGCCTGGAAAACGCAGTGGCAAGCCCTGTATTCGAGGAATGCGAATTACTGTGTACGATATATTGGAGTATTTAGCAGGTGGGATGACTGAAGCAGAAATCCTAGAAGATTTCTCAGAACTCACATTAGAAGACATCAAAGCTTGTCTTACTTTTGCAGCCGATCGTGAGAAAAAGTTATTTGTGGCATCGCTGTGAAACTGCTCTTGGATGAAAACCTCTCAGACCAGATTGTTTACAGGATTATCGATTTGTATCCTGACTCTG
>JANNEH010000288.1:0-1887 GCA_031378405.1 Synechococcales cyanobacterium OTE_75_metabat_409 | reverse complement strand
GCGGGAAGAATATCGAGAGTCGATCCAAGGGGCGATCGATCAATATCAACTCCACGCCACTTTGGTATCTGATCAACCAGATGCGGTGTTGGCAGCAGCAGATTTGGCGATTACTAAGTGTGGCACGGTCAGTTTGGAGCTAGCCTTGTTAGATGTGCCCCATATGGTAATTTATAAAGTCAGTAAAATAACGGCCTGGTTAGCGCGCAAGATTTTGCGGGTTTCGTTTCCGTTTATTTCGCCGGTGAATTTGGCTCAAATGAAGCCAATCGTGGTGGAATTGATGCAGGAAGAGGCCAACCCCGATCGAATTGTGGAGGAATCTTTGGCACTGTTGCAAAATGCCGATCGACGACACAAAATGCTGGCTGATTACGCCGAGATGCGCGAGGCTTTTGGCGCGCCTGGGGTGTGCGATCGAGTAGCCCAAGAAATATTACTTTCTTTGCAGTAATTGAAAGCCATCAACTAGCGTTGTCGCGCAGTTGCGGAGATCAACCTAACTCAGTTCGATCAATTAAGACAACGCGGCAACTCAGCAAGATCAACCCTTACGCAGGGAGGTGTGGAGGGCGGCGTTCCGCCCTCTGCTGGGGGGTCTGGGGGGCTAGTCCCCCAGCACCAACCCGGCTTAGCATCGTATATCCTAATTTGGAATTGCTGGTAAGTAACTGTGCGATTTGCCAACCAGACCGTCATTAGACTAAGCTGCATCACAGCACAGGAAACAGCTCATTACCTATGGATAAATTTCAAAAAACCAACTGGCTCTGGCAAATAGAACAGATCCAGCAGCGCCTGGGGGAATGGATCGAAGCCAAACTGAAGTTTGCCGCACCCAAGCAGGGTATGCCAGCTTGGCTAGTTTCCAGCATCAGTTACCTACTGTGGTTCTTACTGATTGCTAGCATAGCCTGGGTTATGTACCTAATTCTGAATCGGTATGGGCAACAGCTTCGTCGCCATCGCCCAGCCAAAGAACCAGCCCCCCAGCCAGTCAGAAACTATACTGTGGCTGAACTGCTCGCTCAAGCTCAGCAGTTCCAAAACCAGCGAAATTATAGCGAGGCTTGCCGTTACCTCTATTTGGCGATGTTACAACGGCTGAACGATGCCAACCTGGTTCCGCATCAGACCAGTAGAACCGATCGAGAGTATGCCGCATTCCTGAGTCATTTACCAAAAGTCGCCCCGATCATGGCGCAGAGCAAAGTACTACTGCAAACCCATGAACAATTGCAGTTCGCCGATCGCACTATTACCGCCGATGGTTTTAATAGCTGTCAGCAAGCCTACAACCAGCTTGATACCCAGTTGCAACAACAAGCAGGTCAGAACTCATGAAAGACTGGCGCAAGTTTCTGCAAAGCTATTGGCAAATGATCTTGACCGCTGTGGCGATCGTGATTTTGATTATTATTGTGAATGCCCCCAGTAGCAGCGAACGGCTCAAAGGGTCGAGTTACAGCGTTGAACCCCAGGGCTATGGAGCCTGGTATCAAAGAATGGTAGATCAGGGGGTGTCGATCGAACGCTGGCGCAAACCCGCCGAGGAAATATTTAATAAATATCCCAATGGCACCACGCTATTACAGGTAAATAGCGAACTACAACCGTTCTATCTCAGTTCCGCCGAGCAAAACTGGATTGAAAGTGGCAATACCTTAGTGGTTTTGGGTCTGAAAGCTCCGGTACATGACATTGAATTCAGCCAAAATCTGTCCAGTCCCCAAGGCCAAGTACGGGTTGAAACCACTCGACGTTTTCAGGTTGATGAAGAGGAGGCAGCTTCGTATTTTAGGCTCCCAAAAATTCCTGAAAATGTTGTTTCCGACAATATGGGTGCGGTGGTCTGGAAATTATCGATCGGCAAGGGACAACTGATTT
>JANNEH010000287.1:0-1954 GCA_031378405.1 Synechococcales cyanobacterium OTE_75_metabat_409 | reverse complement strand
GCGGGAAGAATATCGAGAGTCGATCCAAGGGGCGATCGATCAATATCAACTCCACGCCACTTTGGTATCTGATCAACCAGATGCGGTGTTGGCAGCAGCAGATTTGGCGATTACTAAGTGTGGCACGGTCAGTTTGGAGCTGGCTTTGTTAGATGTGCCCCATATGGTAATTTATAAGGTCAGCAAAATAACGGCCTGGTTAGCGCGCAAGATTTTGCGGGTTTCGTTTCCGTTTATTTCGCCGGTAAATTTGGCTCAAATGAAGCCGATCGTGGTGGAATTGATGCAGGAAGAGGCCAACCCCGATCGAATTGTGGAAGAGTCTTTGGCACTGTTGCAAAATGCCGATCGACGACACAAAATGCTGGCTGATTACGCCGAGATGCGCGAGGCTTTTGGCGCGCCTGGGGTGTGCGATCGAGTAGCCAAAGAAATATTACTTTCTTTGCAGTAATTGAAAGCCATCAACTAGCGTTGTCGCGCAGTTGCCGTGCGCAAGGGTTGCCCGCCCTTAACAGGCGGGCTTTGCCCTGCACGGGAGATCAACCTAACTCAATTCGATAGCTCCGCTTGCGCCGAAGGCGATCAATTAAGACAACGCGGCAACTCAGCAAGATCAACCCTTACGCAGGGAGGTGTGGAGGGCGGCGTTCCGCCCTCTGCTGGGGGGTCTGGGGGGCTAGTCCCCCAGCATCAACCTGGCTTAGCCCCGTAATCCTAATTTGGAATTACTGGTGAGTAACTGATTTGCCAAGCCGACCGCTATTAGACTAAGCTGCTTCACAGCAAAGGAAACAGCCCATTACCTATGGATAAATTTCAAAAAACCAACTGGCTCTGGCAAATAGAGCAGATCCAGCAGCGCCTGGGAGAATGGATCGAAGCCAAACTGAAGTTTGCCGCACCCAAGCAGGGTATGCCAGCTTGGCTAGTTTCCAGCATCAGTTACCTACTGTGGTTCTTACTGATTGCCAGCATAGCCTGGGTTATGTACCTAATTCTGAATCGGTATGGGCAACAGCTTAGTCGCCGTCGCCCAGCCAAAGAACCAGCCCCCCAGCCAATCAGAAACTATACTGTGGCTGAACTACTTGCTCAAGCTCAGCAGTTCCAAAACCAACGAAATTATAGCGAGGCTTGCCGTTACCTCTATTTAGCGATGTTACAACGGCTGAATGATGCCAACCTGGTTCCGCATCAGACCAGTAGAACCGATCGAGAGTATGCCGAACTTTTGGGTCATTTACCAAAAATTGCTTCGATTATGGCGCAGAGCAAAGTACTACTGCAAACCCATGAACAATTACAGTTCGCCGATCGCACTATTACCGCCGATGGTTTTAATAGCTGCCAGCAAGCCTACAACCAGCTTGATAGCCAGTTGCAACAACAAGCAGGTCAGAACTCATGAAAGACTGGCGCAAGTTTCTGCAAAGCTATTGGCAAATGATCTTGACCGCCGTAGCGATCGTGATTTTAATTATTATTGTGAATGCCCCCAGTAGCAGCGAACGGCTCAAAGGGTCGAGTTACAGCGTTGAACCCCAGGGCTATGGAGCCTGGTATCAAAGAATGGTAGATAAAGGAGTGTCGATCGAACGCTGGCGCAAACCCACTGAGAAAATATTCAATCAATATCCCAACGGCACCACGCTGTTACAGGTAAATAGCGAACTCCAACCGTTCTATCTCAGTCCCGCCGAGCAAAACTGGATTGAGAGTGGCAATACCTTAGTGGTTTTGGGTCTAAAAGCTCCGGTAAATGACATTGAATTCAGCCAGAATCTGCCCAGTCCTCAAGGCCAAGTAAAGATTGAAACCACTCGACGTTTTCAGGTTGATGAAGAGGAGGCAGCTTCGTATTTTAGGCTCCCAAAAATTCCTGAAAATGTTGTTTCCGACAATATGGGTGCGGTGGTCTGGAAATTATCGATCGGCAAGGGACAACTGATTT
>JANNEH010000244.1:0-3890 GCA_031378405.1 Synechococcales cyanobacterium OTE_75_metabat_409 | reverse complement strand
CGGGTAGCAACATAAAGCGGGACAAAATAATAGAAATATTGCACTTGCCCTCATCCCCCAACCCCTTCTCCCAAGCTTGGGAGAAGGGGAGTCGGAGCACCAAGCGTAGTCTCTTGCTCCCTCTCCCAAACTTGGGAGAGGGCTGGGGTGAGGGCAAGTGCAACAGTGTCCCGCTTAAAACTGGTACCCTAATAAATCTCTAAAATACAATCACAGTTTAAACAATTAATCACTTCTGCGAAACAACCGCTGGGAAATCGCAATAATCCAGTTTTCCAAAGTTAAAATCAGCCGATCGAGCCATTCCATTAATCGCACAAAGATCGACCGATGGTAGCCCAAATCTGAAGTAGGAGCCTCAATCCATTCTGGAGTGAAAACTGTTTTGTTGTGTTTGTTATGGGTTTGCTGCGGCACAATATTATGAGCACCCTCTACCTCCCATTCTTTCGATCGCCTTACATCTTGAGCAGTTACTCGATCGCTGACTGTTCGGTTAGGTTTATCAACCCTAGAATTTTCGGGCACAGCACTTTTACCAGCTAACTTAGCATCTACAGCTTGAGACAACTCCCCCACTACCACTGGTCGTACCAAAGATCCAGAAATGGGTTGCCCAAACTCCCGCGTAGGCATCACTACTGCTCCCGGTGGGGAGAGGGTAATCTGACCACCAGCATCTGGTTCGGGGCTATCCATCCAAAGATATTCTCGATAAAAATGCAACCAATAGCCCAGCTTTTGCCATGGGGTGGTCGGTGGTGCCGGTGGCAGAGCTGGCTGGGGATCACCTGCATTTAATTGGAGCACATCAGGGGCATCAGCTAAATCTAGATTTTCTGTAGCCCGATCGATCGACCATTGTTTGGCCAGAGCTGGGTCGATTTGGCGTTGCAAATGAAACTGTTGACTGGGTGAGAGCACATCCAAAATTTGGTTATATCGATCGACCAACACCAAACTGCGATCGGCCAGCAACGAAGCCAAACCCCGAATCACCGGCTTGGTGCGCTGCACTGGTGCCGCTTCACCCCTTAGAGCTAACTGATTGCCGCCCAATAGCGTCGTATCCCAATCTTTGGCATCCACCACCGACCAATCTTCTCGCACCGGCATTTGCAGCTCTCCATAGCCCGCTGCCGCTACCTCTGCCAACAGGCTTTCCACCTCAATGCGCGGCTTGGTGGGAGTGGGTGGTAACTGCTGAAGTTTTTCTTGGCCAGCAATTTGTCTACTGGCATCTTGTTTGAATCGATCGAACCACCGCAACGGCGACAGCAAAATCTGGCCAGTCCATTGCACCGATACCTTAACCTGGCGTAACCCCAGCCCAACTCCTTCGCGCAAGCGATAGGCTTGACGATGGATAAAGCCAAACAGACGGCTACGGTAAACACCAGGATTGATATCTTCCTTGCTCTCTATCTCTAGAGAACCAGAGATTTCCGAAAGTTCTTTCATCACGCACCTCGCCTTGCATTCAGGATCTGATTTTATCTGGCTATCAGAAAATTAGCTAGCACAACATACTTGCTAAATCAACAATCTTGGCAGGCGGTGTTTAAAACCGCAGAGAACTTCCCAAGAAATCGTGTCTAAAAGAGCAGCCCAATCATCGGCAGTAATGTGTTGTGAGCCATCCCTGCCGAGTAGGGTTACCACATCATTCACCCTTACTGCTGGTAAATCGGTGACATCTAAAATGATTTGATCCATTGTGATATTGCCGATTTGTGGGACGCGCTGACCATGTAATAGCACTTCTAGCTGGCCAGATAAACGACGAGACACACCATCGGCATAGCCAATGCTTACTGTGGCAATAGTGGTATGCCGCTGAGCGATAAAGCAGTGGCTATAGCTCACGCCGGTACCTGGTGTGATGGTTTTGATTTGGGTAATGCGCGCTTTAACGCTCATGACTGGCTGTAGATTTATCTTGCGAGTTAAATGAGGCGCGGGACACAATCCATACAATGCTAGTCCAGGTCGAACTAAATCGTAGTGTAACTGTTGGCCAACTAGCAAACCAGCAGAATTGGCTAGATGTAGCATTGGGAGCTGGTCAAATAATGATTTCAGCTCAGCAATAACTGTGGTAAAGCACTGTTGTTGCAGTTCTAAGATTGTTGGATCGGGTTCATCTGCAGTGGCGAGGTGCGAATAGATACTGGCAATCTGTAATTTGGAGAATTGAAGAATGGCTTGGCAATAACCTACCGCTTTGCTCCAGGGAATTCCCAGCCGGGACATGCCCGTATCTATTTTGATATGGACTGGGATGGGTTGCTGAAGATGTTCTTGAAATATCTGGGCTTGTTCAATACTGACGATCGAAGGTTGCAAGCCCCATTGTTCAATCAACTGAATTTGCTCAAAACTGTTGGCTGCGCCCAATAACAAAATGGGTGCCTGAATGCTCGCTGCTCGCAATTCTATCCCCTCGGGGACAGTGGCGACGGCTAGCCAAGTTGCCCCAGCCGCCAAGACTATTTTGGCCACTTCGATCGAGCCATGACCATAGGCATCGGCTTTGACCACCGCCATCAGGGCGGTCTCTGGTGCCAATAAACTGCGCAATTGCTGGACGTTATGAGCTAATTTAGCTTGATCGATTTCTACCCAGGCGCGCTGCTGCGGCCATTCGTCCGTTAAGATCATGATTTCTTGCCGAATCCTACTGCCTAACTTTTATCGCCATGCTAACAGTCCGCCAGCTCATTCAATACAAACAGCAGCAGAAAAAAATTGTGGCCTTAACCGCTTGGGATTATCCGATCGCCCAGATCCTCGATCGGGCTGGGGTAGATCTAATTTTGGTGGGTGATTCGTTGGCAATGGTGGCACTGGGTTATCAAAGCACTTTGCCCCTGACCCTCGATGCCATGATTCACCATGCGAAAGCCGTGATGCAAGGAGTCGAAAAAGCTTTGGTGGTAGTAGATTTGCCTTTCTTGACCTATCAACAGAATGTGAGTACTGCGATTACTTCGGCGGGGCGAGTGCTACAAGAAACCGGCGCGGGAGCTGTGAAACTAGAGGGTGGTCATCCCCATATGGTAGAAACCGTGGCCAGGCTAGTAGAGATTGGGATTCCGGTGATGGGACATGTGGGTTTGACTCCCCAGTCGGTCAAGCAATTGGGGTTTCGTCAGCAGGGCAAGACGGCGGTAGATAGACAGCGAATTTTAGCCGAGGCATTGGCTTTAGAGGCTGCCGGGGCTTTCTCGATCGTCCTGGAACATATCCCTGCCGATTTGGCGCAAGAGATTAGTCAAAAGTTAGTGATTCCCTCGATCGGAATTGGGGCTGGGGTACATTGCGATGGCCAGGTGTTGGTGACGGCAGATCTGTTGGGGTTGAGCGATCGGCTCCCACCTTTTGCCAAAGCTTATATAGATCTAAGTAGCAGTATTACTACAGCCGTGCAGGCTTATCAGCAAGATGTCCAACAAGGGAGCTTTCCGGCCTCATGATTTTGGCGTATCTGGAGCTACCGAGTTTGTAAATGTTGTTTGCGAACTTGAGAGTGCTAGCCTAGGTTGTGATAAATTTCCTTTATGTAAGCGATTAGGTTTAAAGGTTCATGGAAATCAGTACTGTTCCACCCCATCAAGACCCATCACTGGGCGCAGAAATTAGTGACTATGTGGCACATTTGCAGTTGCATATGGCATTGCAAGCCAGAAATTTAGTGCCAGACACGCTCAAGACGGGCGATAAATTCAAGACGAGTGATAAATTGCAGGTACTGCTGCATGAAACTCAGGCACATTGCGAGAAATTATCTTCCCGTCAAGGTCGTTAGATTTTTCAACACTAAGATTGACAAAAGCCAAGCAGCTTGCTATGCTCAGTTTTCTAATTTTAATTGCTCCCTGCTGCCAGAC
>JANNEH010000233.1:0-9580 GCA_031378405.1 Synechococcales cyanobacterium OTE_75_metabat_409 | reverse complement strand
GATCCAGTATTCACTAATGCCCATCAGAGCATATTCTTCAGTTTTACGGGCGTAATCGGTTTCCCAATTAGTGCTAACAATTTCTACAACGAGTTTAATTGAACTACTAAAACTTACAACGGTTAGTTGTTCCCACTGGGGTTCAAGAAAAAGCTTTGATTCATCCAGAACAATGATATCTGGTCTGCGGATAGTGTCACCAGACGATCGAATCAAACAAGTGAGGGGAATGAACCAAGGATATGAGGTTTGTCCGATGGCTAAGCTAATTTTTGTGGCTAACTTACCACCAACGGTTTGGTGAGAACCAGTAGGTTCCATATCAATTAGTTCTCCATCAGCTAGTTCAAAATGAGGATTATCACCATATTTAGTAATAAACTCATCGCAACTGAGTGATTTGCTAGGGGCGTAAGTCATTTTTCTTACCTGCTTGATATTGAGGATATTACAATCTCCAAACACTTGTGGCAACTGATTTAGAATCGATCGACCACGCTGTAGCTTTGAGTGTCAAGCTTGCCAAGGATTGCGAGAGCATAGTATGTTGATCTTAACCTCCCTTGCCCATTGCCATGACCTCGGTTTCTAGCTGCTTTCAGTCTTTGCGCGATCGCCATGAATGCGCCTTAATTCCTTTTATTACTGCGGGCGACCCCGACTTAAAGACCACCGCCAAAGCTCTATTAGCTCTCGATCGAGCTGGTGCAGATATCATTGAACTAGGCGTACCCTATTCCGATCCCTTGGCCGACGGGCCAGTAATTCAGGCAGCAGCGACCAGAGCCTTGCAGGCCGGAGTTAAGCTGGCTGATGTATTAGAAGTGGTGGCTCAGGTCAGTCCCCAGATCAAAGCGCCGATTGTTTTATTTACTTACTACAACCCTATTTTGAACTTAGGCATCCCAGAATTCTTAAAGCGCATTGTGGCAGCGGGGGTCAAAGGTTTAGTTGTGCCTGATCTGCCTTTAGAGGAGTCCAAAGGATTGATGGAACCGGCTGGTTTAATGGGGATTGAACTAATTTTGTTAGTGGCTCCGACTAGTCCACCTGATCGCATGAAAGCGATCGCCGCCAGTGCCCAGGGTTTTGTCTATTTGGTCAGCGTGACTGGTGTTACCGGAATGCGTGAAGGCATGGGTAACAATGTGGGCGAGATCTTAAACCAACTGCGGGGTTTAACCGATAAGCCGATCGCCGTAGGTTTTGGCATCTCTGATCCGGCTCAAGCCAAACAGGTGAAAGAGCTAGGTGCCGATGGAGTGATTGTGGGCAGCGCCATGGTGAAAAAGCTAGCCGCCGAAGGAGTGGACTCGATCGAGCAATTCTGTCGAGAACTCAAAGCGGCTGTGAGCTAATGCGCTATTTAATTTTCCATAAACCCTATGGGGTGCTCAGTCAGTTCACTCCCGAGGGGCAGCATTTGACTCTGCGGGACTACATCAATGTGCCGGGAGTCTATGCGGCTGGTCGGTTGGATGCCGATAGTGAGGGTTTGTTGTTGTTGACTAACGATGGGGCATTGCAGCACCGCCTCACCGATCCCAAATTTCAGCATCCCCGCACCTATTGGGCACAGGTGGAGCGGATTCCCGATAGACATGCTTTAGAACAGCTCAGGACTGGGGTAATTGTCAAAAATTATCGCACTCGTCCGGCTCAGGCCAGATTATTGGAGGCTGAGCCAAGTTTACCCGATCGCGACCCGCCGATCCGCCAGCGCCAAAATATTCCCACTGCTTGGCTAGAGTTGATGCTAACCGAAGGCAAAAATCGCCAGGTGCGGCGGATGACGGCAGCCGTGGGTTTTCCGACTTTGCGCTTGGTGCGGGTGGCGATCGGTACCCTGCAACTGGCTGATCTAGCTCCAGGTAGCTGGCGAGATCTATCCAACAACGAACTCCAACAGTTGCCCGCTTAGAAGCACAGAGTTTTGTTAAAATTGGGTGTTGCCTAATTTAAAGAATTCTCATGCCCCACTCGATCGTCACCAATATCTGTGAAGGCGTAGCCGACTGCGTAAGCGCTTGTCCGGTAGCTTGTATTAAAGAAGGAGAAGGCAAAAACTCGATCGGCACCGACTGGTACTGGATTGATTTTGCCACCTGCATTGACTGTGGGATTTGTTTACAGGTATGTCCGGTAGAAGGCGCAATTTTGCCCGAAGAGCGCCCTGAGCTACAGGCTCAAAATAGCTAAAGACGCGGAAACTGCTGAGAATTATCTGGTAATACCCAGCAGGGTAACATGTAGAGAGACTTGTCTCAGCTTGAAAAATTTTAACCCAAAGCCTCTTGCATCTTTTTCAAGATTGCCTTGGCTTCTTCTGCCTTGGTGTTGTCACCTTGGGCATTGTAAAGCGCGATAGACCTTTTCACATCTTCGATGCCAGAAAGTTTGCCCGCTTTATCGGTCGAGCTGATGTACTTGACCATTCCCATGCTGCGGTAGGCTGGCGCATAGTCTGATTTAATGGCCAGGGATTTCTTGAAATCGGCAATGGCTTCTGTGTATTTCTCTAGGCGGCTGTAGGTAACGCCCCGGTTGAAATAAGCACTGTAATCTCGGTTATCGAGACTTAAAGCCTTGCCATAGTCTTCTAAGGCACCTTGGGGGTTACCCAAGTCGTCTTTAATATTAGCTCGGCTCACATAGGCACCAGCAAAGTTGGGTTGTAAGCGAATCAATTCATTAAAATCTGCTAAAGCACCTTGCAGGTCATTTTTTTCGTATTTTTCCATGGCGCGCCGATAGACGGCAGCAGCATCTTCCGGAACGGCACTAATTTGGGAAGTAACACGGCTATCAGCAGTGTTGGCTGTCGTTGCACTGTAGGCAGCGGGCGAACAGATAACGATCGAAGCAGCGGCAGCGAGCAAAGCAAAGGATTTAGACATGATATCCAAAAAGATATGAGTGATATGGCTACTGTCTCCAATATTGTAATTACTGATTCCGTAATTTTCCGAAATCCTTACGGAATCGACACAATTTTGAGCAAGAAGTTGGCTTGCTCTATCTTAATTTGCCATGATAGGATTTGCGGTGCGTTCGATCGCTTTTGGTGCGAGCGGAGCTATCGCTATTTGTTGCTGAGGTCGTCATGGCTTATTTGTGGTTTAAATCTTTTCATATTGTTGGTTTGGTGTCTTGGTTTGCGGGGCTTTTTTATCTGCCTCGCCTGTTTGTGTACCATACTGAAGCCAATGAGCTGCCAGAAACTGCTCGGGATATTCTGAAAAAGCAGTATGTGATCATGGAACAGCGGTTGATGAAGATCATCATGAATCCGGCGATGGTGTTGACTTTGGTGATGGCCGCAGGGATGCTATATCTATCTCCGGCGCTGTTGAAGGAGTCTTGGTTGCATGTAAAAATGGGCTTGGTGTTGGTGATGGTGGGATATCACTTTTACTGTCAGCGGATTATGAAAAAGCTGGAAGCGGGGGAAACGCCTTTGAGTGCTCAGCAGTTTCGCTGGTTTAATGAGTTTCCGACTTTTTTCATGGTGGTTATTGTGATGCTAGCGATCTTTAAAAATGATCTGCCTCGTGATGCTACTGGTTATGTGGTGGTGGTGATGGCAGTGGCTTTTGCGATTAGTATTCAGCTCTATGCGCGCAAGAGACGGCTCGATGCTGCGCAAGATGGTTGATTTTTGATATTTTTGGGTAACTATGCTTTTGACGATCACTACGACTCATCAACCTGCTACGGATTTGGGATATTTGTTGCATAAAAATCCTGATAAATTGCAAATCTTTGATTTGGCCTTTGGGCAGGCGCAGGTTTTTTATCCGGTTGCTACTCCGGAGTTATGCACAGCGGCTTTGGTTTTGGATATAAATTCGGTGGAGCTAGCGCGGGGTAAAGCCGGTCGTCAACCTCAAACCCTGGGCGACTATGTGAGCGATCGACCATATGTAGCTTCATCTTTTTTGAGTGTGGCGCTGGCACAGGTGTTTCGATCAGCTTTATTGGGGCAATGTCGAGATCGATCGGAGTTGGCCGATACAGCAATTCCTTTGGTCGCCAAGATTCCAGTCTTGCCCGCCCGAGGAAGAGAGAGTTTTTTGCGCGATTTGTTTGAGCCGTTGGGTTATGAAATTATGGTAGAACGACTGCCCTTGGATGCTCAGTTTACCGAGTGGGGCAATAGCTCCTATTTTGATCTGACTCTAATTCATACCCTCAAGCTACAGCAATTACTCAGCCACTTGTATGTGTTGATTCCGGTGTTAGATGACACCAAACACTATTTTGTGAACGACGAAGAAATTGCGAAGTTATTACGTCATGGAGAAGGCTGGTTGGCCGATCACCCAATGAAAGCAGAGATTACGAGTCGTTATCTCAAACGGCAACGGGCATTGACTCGGGATGCTTTGGCTCTGTTGGCTGCGGAAGAAGTCGAAGTTGCCGAGACTGCTGAACCGGAGATAGTGCCAGAAATTCGGCAGAGCCTGAATGAACAGCGTTTGGATGCAGTTATGGCCGTACTCCAATCTCCAGGTGTCAAACGGGTAATGGATTTGGGCTGTGGGGAAGGCAAGTTGTTGCGGCGGTTGGTGGCTGAGCCGCAATTTACCGAGATTTTGGGGATGGATGTGACTTACCGCTCGATCGAAATTGCTAAAGAACGGGTATTGGATCGATTACCAATTCATCAACAACAGCGACTACAACTAATTCAAGGCTCGTTGACCTATCGGGATGATCGCTTAATGGGTTACGATGCCGCGACGGTAATTGAGGTGATTGAGCATATGGAACTCGATCGGCTGGTGGCTTTTGCGCGGGTGTTGTTTAGCTGTGCGCGGCCTAAATTAGTGGTGTTGACTACTCCGAATGCGGAGTACAACGTCAATTATCCCGGTTTGGCAAATGGCCATTTTCGTCATGCTGATCATCACTTTGAGTGGACAAGGGCAGAGTTTGAGCAATGGGGAAGATCGATCGGGGAAGATTATAGTTACATGGTGGAGTTTCGATCGATCGGTGATGTTGATGAAATTGTCGGCTCACCAACTCAAATGGCCATCTTTGCCCTCACAAACTCCTAGCTGGCATTAAAGTTTTTGTGGATTAGCCGAGACTTTTGGTCTCGGCTAACTTTTTATGGTTTTGCCCAAGGCCAGAAGGGCTTATCATCTACATTGCGCACTGGGGTGCTGGCCACTAAGGGCTTCACTCGGCGGCGTAAATCGGCCAATGGCCAACCAGTCAGTTGGGTCAGATTCTGCACCTCTCTTTCTTGACGAACACTCACCTGTTGGCGATACTTATCAGCCGCTTTGCAAGTCATTTTGTCTCGGAAAGGGTGATTCATCACATAGCGCCCCTGGAAGTTATCTTGGTTGCTGGTTTCTTGAAACACCAAGTCTTCGGCAAACTTGGCACGAGAGTAGCGCACATGCAGGCGAGTGATGAAAGTTCTGCTGCTATCATTTTGCCAAAACACGCCAGCTTGTTTCAGCTCTGTTTCACTCGGAGGCTCAGTAGAACATGGGTCACAATTACTCACATCCCAGGCATATTCCAAAAAAGCAACTTTTTTGTTTTCTTTTTCGTAAGAGCGTTGAAAAGTAGCCTTGTAAAATTTACCAAAATCTTCTTTGATGAATTCAGGAATTTCGTTCCCAGTAGGCACCTTGACTGTGCGGTAGTTAGAGACTTCTACTTGACCTTTGGGCGAAAGAATATAAGCCACTAAGTCTTGATCGCCCTTGGCATTGAGCATTCCCAACCGAATCGGTAGCATAAACTTGGGTGATTGATAAGCAATCTGAATCGGGCGCAAGAATTTCTGACCGGTTTGGTTAAATTCTTTGAGGTCTACCTTAGCCACAAAGAACTTCATATTTTGGCGAATATAGGGTTGTAGCACAGCGCTAGCCCCATTGGGCAACTGATAGCCTTTGCGGCGCAGCCAGGTTTCTAGGCCATCAGATTCTTTGGCACTCAAAATCAAGATTTCGTATTCATTGACTTTAAAACTATCTTCCACGGTTACGCCGAGGTCTCCAGTAGGCTTACGCTGGTTGCGGGCAGACGGAGCAACAGGTTGATTCAGACTGATCCCACCGCTTTCAAACTGTGCCTGGGAGGGCGCGCAGGGATCGGCATCGGTATACTCTACCAAGCGGGGCTGGCTGAAAGCATCTAGTTTGTCGATGATCGCCTTGCTGCCAATGTTGACTTGTTCGCGCTTAATGGCCACGGGAACTGGCACTACCAAGGCGAAGTCTTTCACCGCTCCCTGAAAATCGTTGGCCATTGTTAAAATGGTTTTGTTATCTTTGTGGGCAATAATTACCTGAGATGCTTCGTTAAATAACTTGGCATTGGCTCCGCCCACATAAAAGCCACAAAAAGCCATCGCTTCAGCAGTGTTGCTCAGCATCAACAGCAACGAAAGGCAGATGCTAATAATCGATTTCAAAAATAGTTTCATGGATTCTCTCTGAATTAGACAACAAATTATTGGGTTTAGAATTACCAAGGCCAGAATCGATCGGTACCAACACCAGAGCTATTAGCAACCAAAGGCTGAATGCGTTTTTTGATATCTGCCAGGTTCCAACCAGTCAGGTTCGAGAGGTTTTGGGCTTCTTTTTGCTGTCGATCAGCCACGGTCTGGCGATACCCGGCGGCAGCAGAGCAGGTGGCAGTCCCTCGAAATGGATGAGTCATCACATAGCGGCCTTGAAAGTTGTCGCGATTACTAGTTTCTTGAAAAACCAGGTCTTCGGCAAACTTAGCGCGAGAATAGCGCACATGTAAACGAGTAATAAAAGTATTGCTAGTCGGGCGCGGACGACGACCGCGAATAGTAACTCCAGAATTATTGCCCCAAAATACGCCTGCTTTGCGCAGTTCTGCGGCAGTGGGAGGCTCGGTGGAACAGGGGTCACAATTGCTTACATCCCAGGCATATTCCATAAAAGCCACTTTTTTATTTTCTTTTTCGTAAGAACGCTGGAAAGTAGATTTGTAGAACTTGCCGAAATCATCTTTGACAAACTCGGGAATTTCATTACCCGTCGGTACTTTTACCGTGCGGTAGTTGGTGACTTCTACTTGACCCTTCGGCGAAAGAATATAGGCCACTAAGTCTTGATCGCCTTTGGCATTCAACATGCCCAACCGAATCGGTAGCATGAATTTGGGCGACTGGTACGCAATCTGAATCGGGCGCAGGAACTTCTGGCCAGATTGATTGAATTCTTTTAGGTCTACTTTCGCCACAAAAAATTTCATGTTTTGGCGAATGTAAGGACGCAGTACTTCGCTGGCACCCTTCGGAATTTTATACCCATTGCCCCGCAGCCAGGTTTCCAGGCCACTGGATTCTTTGGCACTCAAAATCAAGATTTCATACTCGTTAACCTTAAATTGGTCTTCGATCGTTACCCCCAAAGCTGCTGCTCTACCCCGAGCTACTGGTCTGGGGACAGATGTTGAGCCAGGAGCTTTAGCAGCATCTTCTATTGATTCTCGTGGAGCGGCACAAGGGTCAGAGTCATTGTATTCCACCAGCCGGGGCTGGCTAAAAGCATCCAGTTTTTTAATAATTTCTGGGTCACCCACGTTGACCTGCTCTTTTTTGATCGCCACTGGTACCGGCACCACCAGGGCAAAGTCTTTTACCGCCCCCTGAAAATCGTTGGCCATGGTCAAGATCGTTTTATCATCTTGGTGAGCAATAATCACCTGAGAAGCCTCATTAAACAACTTGGCATCGGCACCAGCCACATAAAAGCCACAAAAAGCCCAAGCAGGCACCGCCCAAGTCAACAGCAAAACTACAGCTAGCAGCAAGCTGGTCAAAGTTCTAATCAGTATTTTCATGATCTTAATTACGCCTCTAGCTTAGATTTAAGAGTCCAAGATGATTTAGCCGCAGCAAATGATCGTACCCGTTCCCAAGAAAACTGCGGGGCTGACCATAAGGCATCCAAAATCAGAGTCAATGGCGACATGATAAACAGGGCATAGAAGACCGCACTGGGGATAAAGTAATAATTGCGCAAAATAAAAGTAGCCCCAGCGATCGCCACTGACCAGATAATTCTGGCAGACTTGGCATTGGGAATTGATCGAGGGTCGGTAACCATAAACAGAGCAAACATCAGCAACGAGCCACTCATGAGCTTGTGCGCCCACACATCCCAAGTCCAACCTAAGTAGATCGATCGAGCAGCTTCCATCGCCGCATAAGATAGCAAAAAGGCCACGCTGGTATCCCAACGCCCCACTTTTTTGAGCACCAAACTACCGGCACCCAAAAACATGAGTAAATACCACCAATCTTCGCCCCATTGGCCAGGAGACACCCAAGCATCGCCAGTTAGAGCCACCGCAGCCACGATGCCAATATTGGCTGGGTTAAAGAAATGCTTATCGTCCCAGCGAAACAAAAACTTACTCCAAATTGCCACCGCAGCAGCAATCAACATGGTGGTGGGATGATTAGTACGCAAGAGCAAAGCCAAACCAAGACTGGTAATTAACGAACTCTGCAAGGAAGGCAGGGGATTTTCGTTGGGCTGAAAAATAGACTTAGCAATGAGCTGATTCACGGCACAGGCAATGATTGCCGTGGCCACCACTGCTGGTTGCAGTGACCAATCACGGGCTGCAATGCCCAACAACAAAAACAAGCCGAGAAAGCCGATTTGATAAACGCGAGGATCTAAAGACTTGACCATGGGATTAGCACACAGTTGTGGATATATAAATAGACAGGAGCCAATGGGGAAATTGCGGAAAACCGAACTTTGCTACTAGATTAGACGATCGATCACATCTCCTAACCTCTTGTTTCCAAAAATGCGACAGATCTTCACAAGATTTTTTGCTCTGCGGTATGCTCAGATGAGATTATCTAAGATTAATTTATGAGTATCAAAGTCTATGGCATCCCCAACTGTGGCACCTGTAAGAAGGCCATCCAGTGGTTAGATGATGCCGGTGCCACCTACGAATTTATCAATACCAAAGAACAGCCCCCCAGTTTGGCCGAAACTACTGCCTGGGTTAGTACTCTCGGCTCCAAGCCCCTGCGCAACACTTCTGGCCTTTCTTATCGCGCCCTGGGTGACGAAAAGCAAGCCTGGACAGATGACCAATGGGCAGCAGCTTTTGCCAAAGATGCCATGTTAATTAAACGTCCATTGTTCCTCAAAGACGGTGTAGCGGTGATCAGCGGCATGAGAGGCAAAGATGCCGAGATGCGATCGAAGCTTGGCCTGTAAACAATGACTCCGATTATCCGTGCCCTGCGCCAATGGACAGAACTTGAACATGCCCCCTTTTATACCCCCGGCCATAAACATGGCTGGGGGATGGGTGCAGAGTTTGCTGACCTCTGGCAAACTGCGGGACTCAAAAGTGATCTGCCAGAATTACCGGGGCTAGATAATCTCGCTGCGCCCAACGGGGCGATCGCCGAATCCCAACAACTCGCCGCTCAGACCTTTGGTGCCGACCATACCCGTTATTTGGTCAATGGCTCCAGCGGTGGTGTCATGGCCGCAATTTTGGCCACATGTCAACCGGGTGACCAGATTTTGTTACC
>JANNEH010000207.1:0-6401 GCA_031378405.1 Synechococcales cyanobacterium OTE_75_metabat_409 | reverse complement strand
CGTAAGTCGAATACTCTAACTATTTTGACTCGGTACTGCAATTGTCCTAGCAGTCCATCAAACAGCTCTCTCAAGCTTGTATTCGTAGTTGCCTGCCAATATATGACCGGCACAATCAAAACATCTCCACTTGACTGAGTGGGTGCATTTTTCGATCGATACATACTACAAGCAAATGTTTTACCTGTTTGTGATTCCCCAACTACTCTGCAAGATTGCCGACATTGACGATGATCATCCAACCAATCATGAAATTCCTGCACATTACTTAGTTCTACCGCACAGTTTCGTTGAAGACGTTTAATCTGAAGCTTAGTTTCAGCAGCGATTTCTCGATCGCCCATGGCGCAAGCGAAGCTATCAATTACAGGCGTAATATATTCTAACTCTTCATCTTTCATATCAGTCCTGCTTCTCTTCTCAGTTCTTCATAGTCATATACCCGCACATAAGGTAAGGGTTCAGCTGATCTTATATCCTCGAACTCTGCTTCTTCCTCTTCCATTAACTCGATCGCCTTTGGCGCAAGCGGAGCTATCGACATTATGGATGAGTTCTCTTGTAAATCTTCCATACTGGTCATCACTGATCCATAAATACTGAAACCTGCTTCTCCTCTGGTATTTCGATTCTTTTTTTGCTCTTTTTTCATGTTTCTCACTGCCCCATCCCTGTCTCTCACTTCTTCTAGTTTTGATCGATTATCTACTGCTTTTCCTGCTTCTCTTCTCCTCTGACTAATTACTTGTGCTTCCCTGTACGACAGCCTTTCTGCTTCCCAGCCTTGTGCGTATGCACGAGCCAGAAATACTTCTTTTGATTTTTTTATTTGGTATACAAAAATCATCGTTATATCTCGCGGATCATAACGAATTATCACCGATGCTCCCGCATAACCTGCTAGATATTCCCCTTTATATGTCAAGGTCGCAAAATGGATATAGCCACTGCGATAGACCCTCCTTCGTTCTCTACGCATTAGGCACACATCCAGTTCTCGCTCTCCTAATAGCTTTATTTCAGGCATTTTCCCGGCATCCCATCTAGCTATCCTGCTTTGGCTTGCCATCCGCGCATCTAGAGATTGATTATAATTATCTACAATGTATCTCACTAACAATTTTTCCATTTGCCACAAGGTTAAGCAAGCTTCCGATTCAGCTTTTGGCGATCTTGTCGCTATGCTACTACTCACATATCCCGGTAATGACGAGAAGAACTGGCTATTTAAAGTTCCAAATGGTCTCTCTACAATGCCTCCGTCTGATGGCTTTCTACGTAAACATTGTGTAATCCCTAATTCACTTCCGACATGCTCTATATGCTTTGATCTAAAATCTTTTCCTCCATCAGTATACAAATACATGGGTACTTCATAACTCCCCCAATTTTCTTGCATTTCATAGTCTGCACTATACTGCTTTGGCAGTATCGCATGGCGCAGTGCTAAACACATCACCAGAGCGCTTGGTGACTCAAAGCCTAGGTTTATGCCCATTATGCACCTAGAATATGTGTCTACTACTGTGGTTAACCACGGTCTTCCTAACGATTCACCCGCCTGGTCTACTAACAACACGTCTACTTTTGTATGATCGCATTGCCAGACTTGGTTTGAATGTGTAATTTCTAGGGTTGTACCTTCCTTTGTTTTTATCAGTAGATGGTCTTCTTTATAACCCAATGACCGTTTTAGCTTCTGCCCTTGCTCTGTCAACCCATTCAATATTCGATACACGGTCATACGGCTTGGATATTCTTCTGTTCCTATTTCCCTGGCTCTTACTTCTACCCTCACGAACACTTGAGCGGGACTCATTTGGGTACTTCCTCGGTTTCCCTGTCGGTAAGCTTTTACGATAAATTCCTCCCATTCTTTATCAATTTGGGGTTTTCCTCGGTCTGATCTCGTTTGGCGAATAACGCATTTACTACCCTCTTCTTTTAACTGACTTACCAGTCTCCGCACACTTCTCACTGTTATCCCGAGTTTCTTTGCCGCTTCTTCCTGTCTTTTTCCGTGGCCCGGAGTCAAGTACCACGCTATTTGTCCGTTTTACCAAGCTATTTGTCCTCCTCTAGAATTCCTGAAAAGATTTCAGCAACTGCTTTTTAGCCATTTTGGGTCGATCATTAAAAATCTCACGCTAAATTTCCGCATTTTTTGTCCTTTTTTCTGTTTTTATCTGCTCTATTCCTTTCACAGACTAACTTTCATTTTCTTATTCCTAGGCAAAACGGTCATTTATCTTGTGACTTTCTGCTCTCATTTTTATTGCTTTTTTACCCGATTTTAACACTTCCTAAATTCTTCTATCTCCCGCCTATCAAAACTTTCACTTTTTTACAACAGCTCTTACCGGTCATTTATCTTGTTACAGAGGACATTTATCCTGGTACTCGACAGGTTGAGTTAAATCCTGCTCCAGTTGCTTAGACCGTTGGCGATCGATCCCTACAACACGCTATAGTCTTGGAAAATCGAGTCTTCAGGTAGCCACCATGCCAGTCACTGCCAAAATAATCAACGCCCAAGTACCTGGTTACAGCGGCTCCCAGCAAATTTTAGTCCGTGATGGCAAGATTCAGGCAATCGCTCCCATCATTTCCACCAATTCTGAAGACTGCCTGGTGACTGACGTAGCCGGAGACTGGTGCTCTTTGGGGGGCGTGGATCTCCAGATCAATGGGGCTTTGGGCTTAGCTTTCCCCGATTTACATCGCGGTGACCATCAAAAACTGCGAGAAATTTGTGATTGGTTGTGGCGGCAAGGCATCGATGGCTTTATGCCCACTTTGGTGACTACTTCGATCGACAATTTCCAGCGATCACTCCAGGTCATTGGTGACTTTATGGCCCAGCAGAATGCCGGGACGGCTCAAGTATTGGGAGCGCATTTGGAAGGCCCTTGCTTGAACCCGGAAAAACGCGGTGCTCACCCAGCAGAATATTTGCTGCCATTGACCTTAGAGAGTGTCAAAAAAGTAATCGGAGACTATGGCTCGATCGTCAAAATTATGACCCTCGCTCCCGAGCTAGACCCCACCGGACTGGTGGTGCCTTTTCTACGCCGTCAAGGAACTGTAGTCAGCCTTGGACATTCTTTGGCCAACCTACCACTGGCCGAACGAGCCTTCGATGAAGGAGCGACGATGGTGACTCATGCTTTCAATGCCATGCCCAGTATGCACCATCGTCAACCGGGATTATTGGCAGGGGCTTTGACCTATCACGGTGTTCAGGCGGGATTTATTGCCGACGGTCAGCATGTGCATCCCACTATGCTGAAGGTATTGCTGAGAGCGGCTAATTTCAGTAATCATGCCTTTTTGGTGAGCGATGCTCTGGCACCTTTGGGTTTACCCGATGGCTTGTATCCCTGGGATAGTCGCAAAATCGAGATTAGCTCTGGTACCGCTCGTTTGCCCGATGGCACTTTGGCTGGTACAACGCTGCCTTTATTAGCAGGAGTAGATAACTTGGTGCGCTGGGGAGCTTGTGATCTAGCACAGGGTATTGATCTAGCTACTAGGGCACCACGACGAGCACTCATCCCCGGTACCACTGTTACTGACTATATTGGTCAGCCTGCGACTTTGTTACGCTGGCGGTTAGATCCCAAAACCCAAGAAATTACTCGATCGAGATTGGTCTCTTAGAGTTGGGTTCGGCTCCATCAACCCATTGCCGAACTGGTACATGGCTACAGATAGTTTCTAGGGATCAAAAAGAATTTGCTCCGATCGATCAATAGCTTTTCTGACCTGATTAAAACCAGTACCACCGTAGCTATTTCTGGCCGCCACTACTTGCCGAGGTTTAATAGCATCGTAAATATCCTGCTCAAAAGCTGGATGAATCGCCTGCCATTCTGCCAAAGTCAAATCCTTCAGCAATTTATTGGCCTGGAGACAAGTTTTTACTACCTGTCCAACCATGCCATAAGCCTCCCGAAAAGGCACCTGCTTAGTAACTAAATAATCGGCCACATCAGTAGCATTCGAGAAATCTTCATTGACAGCCGCTGCCAATCTTTGGGGCTGAAATTCCAGACCTTCTTGGAACAACACAATCATCGCAGTCAAACAGACCTGCACTGTTCTCACTGCATCAAATAAACCTTCCTTATCTTCCTGCAAATCCTTGTTGTAGGCCAAAGGTAAGCCTTTCATAATTGTCAACATCGCTTGCAAATGACCAAAGACCCGCCCGGTTTTGCCTCGCACCAGCTCTGCCACATCCGGGTTTTTCTTTTGGGGCATAATGCTAGAGCCAGTAGCACAGCGATCGGTTAATTTAATAAATCCGGCTTCTTGAGTTGCCCAAAAAATCACTTCCTCGGCGAGGCGGCTGAGATGCACCATAATAATGCTGGCAGCACCCAGGAATTCGATCACAAAGTCTCGATCGCTCACCCCGTCTAAACTATTAGCATAGATATCAGCAAAGTTCAACAAGTCGGCAGTAAAAGCCCGATCGATCTTCAAAGTAGTCCCAGCCAAGGCTCCGCAGCCTAAAGGTGAGATATTTACTCGCTTGCGCACATCACCCAGCCTTTCCCAATCTCGATCAGCCATTTCAAAGTAGGCCAGCAAGTGATGGGCGAGACTGATCGGCTGGGCACGTTGCAAATGAGTATAGCCAGGAATCAGGGTTTCGACGTTTTCTTTCGCTAGATCTAGTAATACTTGTTGCCAGTCCCGGAGCTGTTGGCGAATGATGTCGATTTGGGCGCGTAAATAGAGGCGGGTGTCGGTGCCCACCTGGTCGTTACGAGAGCGGGCAGTGTGGAGTTTTTTGCCTACGTCTCCCACAATGGCGATCAATCTTTTTTCTACGGCAAAATGGACATCTTCTAAGTCTAGGCCGATGGGAAGTTGTCCCGCCCGATGTTCTTGGCGAATTTGTTGCAGTCCGATGACCAGTTGCTCGGCTTCTTCGTCGCTGATAATGCCAGTGTGGGCAAGCATTTGGGCATGGGCGATCGAGCCATCTAGATCATATTCAATGAGCTGAATATCGAAGCTGATGCTGGCATTGAATTCAACAATGGCGGGATGGAGTGTTCCATCGAAGCGTTGGCTCCAGGTCTGTGACATGGCGTTGCCCTATAAATCTTGGTCTTTAGCATTTTAGCGGCTAGTGGCATTTCCTTGATTTGCGGCTTGTAACTCCCAATGAGCCATATTGTCAAGATATCCAGACACGATTCATCAATATTATTTCCGCTCAAACGGCTCTCGATCGCCACCTTTGGGTATCCTGAGAGATATTTAAAGCGCTCTTGGCGGACTCTTATAACTTTTTCTGATGTGGTGTTAGGGTTTTCATCGGTGACAACTTATGAAAAAATTGATATTGTAAAGGAAGGTTAACGTTAACTTTGGTAAACATTGATGACTGGGCTGCCTCGAAAACTACCGTCTATTGTATTTTGCGACTTTGATGGACCACTGGTAGATGTATCCGATCGCTACTACAGCACTTATCGATTGGCACTGGCCAATGTCTGTAAGTATTACAACACCGACAACTTATTAGTATCTCTCACTCCCTTATCTCCAGAAGAATTTTGGCAAATGAAGCGGAATCGGGTACCTGATATCGAAATCGCGGGTAAGTCTGGTCTGCCGCCAGCGGCGATCGATCCCTTTTTGTCCCAGGTCAGCTACATTGTCAACCATAGTGATTTGTTGTATCAAGACACAATTCAACCCGGTGCAAGTTGGGCATTGAACCTGTTGCGCAGCCAGGGGATCAAACTAGTACTGGTAACTTTGCGCGCCCAAGAGCAAGCCGAGCAGATCTTGGCTAAGGCTGATTTACTTCACCTATTTAGCGGCGTGTTTGGTACCCATGCTCAAGAAGATGTGGCATATGTAAACTCGATCGAACTCAAAACCCAGCTTTTGAAAAATGCTGCTGCTATTCATTGGCCAGCGGCAATCCGCGATCAGCAGTCTGCTTGCACGATTGGTGATACCGAAGCTGATGTATGGGCTGGGCGTAACTTGGGCATTGAGACGATCGCTCTCACCTGTGGTATCCGCAGCCGGGAATACTTACAGCAGCAATCCCCCACGGTTATTTTGGCAGACTTGGTATCAGCCAGTAATTACTTGGTACGCAGTAAAGTTGCTTGCGCTTAATGTTCATTAAGTTTGGGTTTCGAGCATATTTGCACAAAAAAAGCCGGATTCAGAATCCGGCTTTTGATATGTTTAAATTAACTAGGGTGACCAAAAACATGGTCTTATAGTTACTTGCTATTAGCAGCCTTGAAAGCCCCAAAAGACATATAAAAATCTTGTGGGTCGTATAGATGGCACTCTTCAGTAATATCCTTCATCAGTTCCCAGTTAAACTTACTTTCCTTAACGTGTTCGCCCCAATGTTCTTT
>JANNEH010000308.1:0-6535 GCA_031378405.1 Synechococcales cyanobacterium OTE_75_metabat_409 | reverse complement strand
CGGATTTGCAGGCATCATCGGATTCGCTGGCATCACCAGATTCGGAATTGTGCTAGGAGTCACAAGCTGGACAGGTGGAGCGATCGGCACAACTGCCACAGCCCGACTTTGGGGATCAAATACCGCCAAGGCTTGCTCGATCGATAACTCATTGCGCAACAGCCGCGACAAACCATCGGTGCCATTGGGCTGATACCTCACCACCCGAATTGCGCTGTCAGCCACCTGTCCCTGGGCGTTGAGATATTCTAGCTTCAGCACATTGACACCAGGTCGCAACCCTCGTAGATAAATCGGTTGCCCCCGATTCACTTCAAAGCTCTGGTCATTAATAGTAGTGCGCACTCGCCAATCGTTCACCTGCCGTAATGGATGCTGGGGATCGGAGTGGCTAGGAGCATTCGCCAGATAAAAATCCAGCAGCCAAGGCTCTGCCCCAACCTCAGTTGGTTGCACCGAAATCAACTGGGTGGCAAGGGGATTAGGGCTATCAGTAGACTTGGCCAACACATGAAAAGTCACCTGGGTAAAAGCTTCCGGATTTTTCCAGCTTTCGTGCCAGGGCTTATTGGCCAACACTTGCAGAGTATGGGTGCCGGGGGTGAGATTACTTAGGGTAATTGGTGCATTCAGGTCATACACCGACTGGGTAGGCACCCGATCGAGCAACAAATGCAAATGCGGGCCAATACCCAGGGCAGCATTTTTAAAAACTGGGGTACCTAAGACCTGTAGTTTTACCACCACATCAGTATTTGCTACCACCTCTTCCGATCGAGGACTGAGAATATATACTTGAGGTGCAGTGGCCGCAACCTGGTTTAACTGGGTAATGATCGCTGGTGGAGAAGTCTCACTCAAACCAACATTGCCGAAGCCCTCCATTGCCCAAGCGGGACTGGTATGCCACCAAGCTAACAGCGTTAACAGCATTGCCCAAGCGCTTTGTCGTCTTTTTTCGATCACCCTAGCCTCCACCAAAAATGAGATGTAAATCCTTGCCCTGTCTGCAATACAACATTATATGATGAGGGTGTACCACCCAGGCTGCCGAAAAATATTGAACTAAATGTTAACAATATTGAACCGAGGCAATGTACCATACTCACTGGCATAGTTTTTGAACAGCATTGGCAAGGGAATCTGCACCACATATGAATATGCACGACATGGCGATCGACGAAATTATAGCCCGCGAAATTTTAGACTCGCGTGGTAAGCCGACCGTAGAAGCAGAAGTCTACCTCACCAACGGCGGCATTGGTATTGCCCAAGTCCCCAGTGGTGCTTCCACCGGCAGCTTTGAAGCCTGTGAACTGCGCGATGACGACAACAGTCGCTATGGCGGCAAAGGAGTTCTCAAAGCCGTTGCCAACGTCAATGATCAGATTGCCCCAGAGCTGTATGGCATGAACGCCTTCGACCAGCAGGGGATCGATCGAGCAATGATTGAGCTAGATGGCACTGCCAACAAAACCAATTTGGGAGCTAATGCCATTTTGGCGGTTTCTCTGGCCACCGCCAAAGCCGTTGCTAATGCCTTGGGCGTGCCGCTCTATCGCTACTTGGGTGGTCCGGCAGCCAGCTTACTGCCAGTGCCCTTAATGAACTTGATCAACGGTGGTGCTCATGCCGCCAACAACGTCGATTTTCAAGAATTTATGATCGTACCGGTGGGTGCGCCCTCTTTTCGGGAAGCCCTGCGCTGGGGATCAGAAGTTTTTGCCGCTTTGAGCAAAGTCCTAGCTGCCAAAAATATGTTGACCGGCGTGGGTGACGAAGGTGGATTTGCCCCTAACCTAGGTTCTAACCAAGAAGCCCTAGATTTATTGCTGGCGGCGATCGAGCAAGCTGGTTACCAGCCAGGTACACAGATCGCTCTGGCTCTAGATGTGGCCGCCAGCGAATTTTATGTTAACGGTAACTATAGATACGATGGTGCTGAACACACCCCTGCCGAATTTATCGATTACTTGGCCGGTTTGACCAGCAAATACCCGATTGTCTCGATCGAAGATGGCTTGCACGAAGAAGACTGGGCTAACTGGCAAGCATTAACCAAAAAAATTGGTAGCCAGGTTCAGCTTGTGGGTGACGACTTATTTGTAACCAACGAAACCCGCTTACGCCAAGGCATCGAGCAATCTGCGGCTAACTCAGTATTAATCAAGCTCAATCAAATTGGCACTCTGACCGAAACCCTGAACACGATCGACTTAGGCACCCGCAACGGTTATACATCGATCATCAGCCACCGATCAGGAGAAACCGAAGATACCACCATTGCCGACTTGGCCGTAGCTACCCGCGCTGGTCAAATTAAAACCGGTTCTCTCTGCCGCAGTGAGCGCGTAGCCAAGTACAATCGCCTGCTGCGGATTGAAGATGAATTAGGTAATGCCGCTACCTATCGTGGCCAGTTTAGATAACAGTTCATAAATTGTTTCTTAGTATCCTTATATACAATGTGCTACATTATGTAGTATGCTTTGTGTATAAGGATACTTTTTTTGGCTGATCGCCCTTGTGCGTAAGGTCACACCCGATCGAGTAAATTTCTTTTACTCTAACCATATTCTATGTATTTCATCAGCATGAGCTATTTCCTAGGCAATCATGAAGAAAGATATACGAGTTGGCTATATCATTGGCATAGAGTGTCGTCAATAATACATCTAGCATGTTAGAATTAATTGGCTTGCATTTAAAGACTGATCAGTCATTTCTATGACTAAAGGTTAACCAAAATTCCTCTTTTACTCTCGTCCCGCTGTTTTAGTGTGTGATTTAAACACACATAAAAATTTACAGATGAGTAATGGAATTTAAGTTAATAAAAGTCTCGATCTAGACTAGAATATTAATAGTGTCCCTGAATACACGAGGTAAATATTCAGCCTAGAAGTGTATCTGAAGTTACCAACCTAATTATATTGCTCCAAACATATGGTATTCCTAGAATCTAACGCCCTGCCCATTTCTGTTGATCCTCGCGTGCCGATTACGATTAATTCGCAAATCGCTGAGCAGATCAAACTCCTAATTGCTATTGGTGTATTACATGCCAATGATGCTTTACCAACAGTTACCCAACTGGCCAAACAGCTCAGCGTCAATCACAATACGATCGCCGCTGTATATAATGACTTAATCGTAGCTGGCTACTTAATGGCTCAGCGAGGAAAAGGCACCTTTGTGGCCAATACCCAAGCGGTGCAAAGCATTGTTACCTATCGCCAAGTTTATGAATTGTTAGAGCAAAATTTCACCTCGGCGAGCGGCCTAGGCATGACAGCTTCAGCTTTTGGCTCGGCAGCCTATGCTCAAGCGGTGATGGTCAGCCAACGCCAGGTACAGACCATCAAGGTCGCTTTTGTCGATCGACTCCAACACTTGCCCAAAATCCATGGGGTCTTGAAGTCTGAACTAGGCATTGAGCCAGATCTGATTGATCTAGCTGTCTTAGAAGGCAAGTCGGGAGCCGGTAAACTAGATGATGCAGATTTAGTAATTACCCTAGCCCAGCATTTAGAAACCGTTGATAACTTTGTCAGCGATGACCAAGAAGTAATTATTCTGGACATCAAGCCCAGCTTACTACTCTTGGCCGAGGTTTCTGCTCTACCTCTACATACAGAAGTAGCTACTGTTGGTAACAACTCTGCCGAAGCCGAAATGATTCAGCAAGTGCTGATCGATGCCGGTGTAACCCATGTGAATTACCGCACGGTAACAGCAAAAGAAATCAGCCAAAAACCCAACGCGATCGCCAATGCTGCTGTGGCAATTGTCGCTCCCGAGATTCCAGATAGTGCTTTGTCTGGGGTTAGTAATAGCGTGAAGCTAGTACCCTTCAACATTAATATCGAGCAGGCTAACTTGCTCTTGATTAAAGCTCGTTTGGGCACGATTAAATCTGCGAAAAACTTAGGCTAGATTGGTAACTGGGGTTAAAAACCCCAGTCACTGTCTAAAAAGTCCTTGATGTAGACTCAATAAATCATAATTAGCCTGAGACTTCTAAAAAAGTCTCAGGCTAATTATTTGCTGCAAGTTCAGAGTAAAAGGTGCCCACCTAACAATCAGCACCAGCAAGAAAGCCAAAATTCTCATTGGGGCGGGCAGGCCAGAAATCTATTTCAAACGGTCTGGCAAAATAGTACTCAGCTCTCTGGCTCGATCGTACTAGTTAACCCATGGTTTTGCAGAGTTTCACAATAGAACTCCGCATGTTCCATTTCACAGGTAATCACTAAAGCCATGCCATTATTGTGGGCTTCCATCATAATGCTCACTGCTTGGGGCTGGCTGAGATTGGGAATGGTGCTAATCAAGACTTGAGCAACATACTCCATACCATTAAAATCATCATTGTGCAGCAATACCCGATACTTAGGGGCAAGCTGACGAGAGGTGGAGCGCTTTTCTAGGGTTTCAACTGACACGTTTTTCTTCCCTCCTTAATTTAGAAACTAAAACTACAAACAGCCATATTTGGCTGAGAGGCAGGTAAAATTAGCCAAGGCTATAGAGCGGCCAGGGCTAAAGCTAACATAGCATTTTTTTTCGGCAGATGCTTCAGACCATCCGAATCCTTGGCTGCTGGTGTAAACCCAAGAGTCACCAGTCTCGGAAGAAGGTATTTAGTTGCACCATGTGGTGGGGTATGATGTGGTACGGAAGTTCAGCGGTTCTGGTCGATACGGATGCTTCGCGAACGAGAGCGAACTGACCCCATTTGCATTACAAGAAAAATCTTGGAGGAGAAATTGAATCATATGAACTTTTCGATCGCTACATTGCTCTCGCATTTCCCGGATGAAAAACCAGTTGCTCCTAAGCTCTTAGAGAAGAAATTGGGCTGTGAAGACGATATCAGCATTTCCCAACTGAGCTTAGTGCTAGATGTATTAGATCAAATTGGTGTATTGGCCAAAGACAAGGGAAAATTTCGCAAACTAGAAGAGGAAGACGTAGTAGAAGCAAAACTACGTTGCTCTAGCAAAGGCTTTTGCTTTGCCATCCAAGACCAAGAAGGTGCCGAAGATATTTATGTGCGGGAAAGCCACTTGGGCAACGCTTGGAATGGCGATCGAGTGTTGATTAAAGTGATGAAAGAAGGCACCCGCCGTCGCAGCCCCGAAGGCACGGTCAAATTGATTTTAGAGCGAGCTAATCCTTCTTTGTTAGGGCGACTCAAGCAATTAGATGATCAGACTTTCCGGGCAGTGCCTCTGGACGATCGACTGCTCTGTGAAATCGAGATTGTACCTGGTGATACCGACCTCGCCGGACTAGCCGATAACTTAGTCCAGGTAGAAGTGATCCGTCACCAAATTGGCCAAGAACCACCCTTAGGCAGAGTGGCCAGAATTTTGGGTGCCAGTGCCGAAACAGCTTCAGAAATTGATATTGTCTGTTGTAAACACGATTTACACCCAGATTTTGCGCCCAGCATCCTTACCGCCGGTGAGGCGCTCCCCCGCAAGGTCACGGCCAAAATGTCTAAAAATCATAAAGACTTTACTGATGTAATGACCTTTGCGATTTCCGAAGAAGACTACTACTGGGAAAATGCTTTCAGCATCGAAGCTCAAGACGATGATACCTGGCAAGTAGCAGTGCATATCTCGGATGTGGCCAGCTATCTCACCACCGATGATCGGCTCGATCGAGAAGCGCGGCGCAGAGGTACATCGGTATATGTGGGCAACTGCATTGTGCCGATGCTGCCCAAATCAGTCCAAGAAACTTGTTCTCTCACCCAGGGCAGTACCCGGCTGGCCATATCTGTCATTCTATCGATAGATACCGACGGGGTAGTTGGCAGCTTTGAAATTCAACCGAGCTTAATTACCGTTAACCACCATCTGAAATTTGCCCACCTCGATGCTTTAATTGCCGATGAAAATGGTGATTTACCTGCCACTGAAGCCGCCAAAGTTCGAGATTTATTAATGGTCATTGCCCCCAAGCTGCGTGCCAATCGTTTGCAGCGCGGTGGTCTGAATGTAGATTTATTGACATCCCAGACCCGCTTTGCAGATGAGGGCAGACTAGGAGCCGTTTTTACTGACGAGCCGAGATCGCTAGTGGCCGAGATTTCGATTGCGGCCAACCAGGTAATTGCCAACCACCTCCAAGCCTTGGGTGTACCAGGTATCTATGCCATTCAGCACCAACCAGAAGCGATCGAAATTGGGGACTTGGTGAAACTAACCCAAAACCTGGGGCTGATTTCGGAAACTGAACCAGATGCTCCTATGCCAGATCTGCATCAAATAGCCGGTACTTTTGCCCAGTCCAGCGTGCCTCGGGTGCTGAATTATATTCTCAAGTCGATGCTCAAGACTACTGTATATAGCACTCAACCAGGTAATCACTTTGGTTTGGGCTTAGCTGATGGCTACTTACATGGAGTTTCACCAATCAGCCGCTACTCTGACTTGTTAAACCAACGAGTACTGCATGAAATCTTCGATAGCGGCAAAGATCGCAAAACCAGTCGATCGAAAGAAGTAGTAGACCTGCACAG
>JANNEH010000037.1:0-4398 GCA_031378405.1 Synechococcales cyanobacterium OTE_75_metabat_409 | reverse complement strand
GTCAGTGTAAACAAGCTGATCGAGGAACTTTCTACTGTTGCTTTTGTGGAGTTTGATCCTTTCCCGATTGAAGTTGATGGCAGCGCGGGGAGATGTTGCTGAGAATCTTGGATAAGCTTGACGTAATCTAAAATACAGATGCCCACACATCAGGGGCAAGGTCAAAGCTAGATCATGATGAAAAGAGGACTAAATGAGACGAGACACGCTTTTCTACCGGATATTCAAGGAGTTTCCTGGCTTACTATTCGAGTTGATTGGTAATTCTCCTGAAAATGCTGCTGGATATAGGTTTAGTTCCGTGGAAGTGAAGGAGCCAACCTTTAGGATCGATGGAGTCTTTGAGCCGCCTGTACTGGACGGGACTGGTAAATTATATTTGGCTGAAGTTCAGATGCAGCCAGACCAAAGGCTTTATGAACGGGCATTTTCTGAGCTTTTCGCCCTGTTTTATAGATCGCGAGAGCTTTACAATGATTGGGGGCTTGTCATGATATATCTCTCTCGCAGTACGGAGCAAAAAATTACCTATCCCTATCGAGCTTTGCTAGAGTCTGATCAGGTAAAGATTATATACTTAGATGAGTTGGGTAACATCCGCGATTTACCATTAACAACTGCTCTGGCAGTACTACCAACGGTGCCGCCCAAGAAGGCTCCAGCAGAAGCGAGAGATATTTTAGCCCGTGCTAGAGAACAGCCTCAACAGTATGAGGTGATCGTTGATTTAGTTACTCGCGTTATGTCTTACATGTTCATTGATCAAAGTCCTGAGGAGATAGATGCAATGCTAGATATTCAATTTGAAGATACTCGTGTTTACAAAGATACTTATGCCAAAGGGAATCGAGATATGGTTCTTCGACAACTTGGGCGAAACTGTGGACAACTTAGCATAGAGCTAGTTCGAGAGGTGACTGCTTTGCCGCTTGACCAGCTAGAAGCATTAGGGGATGCTTTACTGAAGTTTAAAAAGATCAAGGATCTGGAAAAATGGCTACAAGAAAATGCTTCCGCAACCGCTGGGGGATAGTCTTCAAGCTTGATTAATGTTCTCAAATCCTCTATGAGATTGACTTAACCCGCCAAGCCAACGGCTTAAAATGCTAGATATTCAATTTGAAGATACTCGTGTTTATAAGGACACCTATGCCAAAGTGACTCTGAATTTAGTTCTTAGTTTACTGGAAGAAAACTGTGGGCAGTTAAAAATAGATCTAGTTCGGGAGGTAAATGATTTACCGATCGATCAACTAGAAGCATTGGCTAAGGCTTTACTCAAGTTCAAAAAGGTCAAAGATCTAGAGAAATGGCTCCAGAACAATATCTCTGTAACCACTGGGGTGTAAACTTAAAGTTAGCTTGAGATGCTTGTGCCGGAGATGTTTACATTGTCTCTTCGCAGAAGAATCAAGTTGACTGTGGCCGAAAATGCCGGGATTATTGAAAGTAATAACTTTAGGGACTTTCGATCGCCCAAGGATGTCAGCAGATCGATCGCCTGAGTTGGCTTTCCTCTGTATATCGATTTTGAAACTAGGGAAAATCATTAGGAGCTAGCTCTATAGCGACTTTGATCGATCGGGTATCAGACGATAAGCACCTCCGAAAGAAAAGCAATGTCCCAATTTCCCCATGACCGCTTTAACAAAAACCTTTTTGAGTTGCGTCTTAGTCCCTTTGGAGAGGTTAGTATCCAGCGATCGCTAGATCCTGAAACTACGTTTATTGATATTTATTTTGTTCCTCAGCAACCGTTAGCACCGGAGCCACAGTTGAATTTACTGGCTGAGTGCATTAGTGGCCAAGCCGTTGCCTTTGAACCCTATCGCAATCCGGTCGAGGTTAATAAAATTCAAGGCTGTATTATCAAAGCCCTGCAAATTCAACAGGAAGTCTGCCCAGAGCCAGATCCTCAAGCGGAATTACGACCCCGTATGTGGATCATTACTCCGACTCTGGCAGCCCATAAGCTGGAAGCCTTTGGGGCGTTAGCTGATGAAGCCAAATGGGGCAAAGGCATTTACCTGTTAAACAAAGGCTTACAAACTGGTATTATTGTTGTTCATCAGCTCCCGGTGACTGCCGAGACCTTATTATTTCGGCTGATGGGCAAAGGCAAGGTACAACAAGCTGCCATGGCCGAAGTTGCAGCGTTGCCAACGGAACAGCCCGATCGTCAAAGCCTGTTTGACTTACTGGTATCCTATAGAATGGAATTAGCGGCCAAACAAGATGCTGAAAACGATGAGCAGGAGTTAGTGATGCAATTATCCCCTTTATATTTAGAACAGTTAGAAGCTGCACGCCTTGATGGGGAACGACGAGGTGAGCAGATTGGTGAGCAGATTGGTGAACAGCGAGGTGAACTGATTGGTGAACAGCGAGGTCGGCAGAATTTGGTGCTGCTGCAATTAAGCCGACAAGTCAGAGATATGCCAATAGAAGTGGTATCTCGGGTTCGATCGCTTTCTACAGAACAGCTTGACTCTTTGGGGGCAGCGCTATTGGATTTTGAGGAAATGGGCGATCTGTTGATGTGGTTCCAAGAAAATGAGGTTTGATGTATTTTCTGCGCGTGAATGCTTGTGCCACCAATAGTTTTAGGGACTTTCGATCGCCCAAGGATGTGAGCAGATCGATCGCCTGAGCTGGCTTTCCCCTGCGGAATCAGACTAGTTATGACAACCAACCATGATCGATCTGAAGATTTAGAAAACACTGTAACTCCTAGCAGTGGCAATGTTTACACTGATTTGGGGTATAAAAACCCAGAGGAGATGTTGCTCAAGGCACATTTAGTAATGCTATTGAGTAAGGCGATTAAAGCCAAGGGTTTAAATCAGTATCAAGCTGCTGAATTGTTGGGAATAGATCAACCGAAGGTATCGGCTTTGGTCAGAGGTCAATTTCGGGGGTATTCGTTAGAAAGGTTATTCAGATTTTTGAATGCTCTAGATCTTGATGTAGAGGTCAGTGTTAAATCTAGACCAGAGGAACGAGAGCGCAGCTATACCACCGTAGGAAGTAATTAGTTTAATCAACCTGATGATCTTCGGGGGTATTGGCTTCTTTGGTATAGAGTCCTAGCTTTTGGCTTGTCTTAGTCATTTGCGATAAGCCTTCCCGTCGTTTGGCATCTCGATCGTTTTTGTAATTCATCAGATCGCCGAAGCGGATACGGCGATGGGTGCCAACTTTGGTATGGGGGATAGCTTGGGCTTCGAGGAGTTCTACTAAGTATTGGCGGGAGACGTTGAGGATATTGGCGGCTTCTTGGGTGATGAGTTCTTTGTGGATGGGGACAATCGTGACGCTGTTGCCTTGGAGTAGTTCGTGTACCATCTGGCGCAGCAGGTTAAGGACTGGCTGAGGGAGATCGATCGCTTCGCCAGATATGCTGATTAGTTGCGAGCTGATGGTTGATAGCTCTAGATGTTCTAGTAGATCTTCTAGCTTGATGAGGTTGGGTCGGTCTTCTTCTCGGGCTGTGATTGGTTGATGGTCTAGGATGGCTAGTGGCATTAGGGTTTTCTCTGCATGACTTTTAAATTTGCCTCAGAGTACTAGCTTATCAAGATAAACGCTATAAACACAAGTAAAGTACTTTAACTGGCCACCGTAACAAACATGATGCCAAAATTAGCATTATTAAAGATAAAATATAATAATGAAGCCACTTGAATGGATCGCCAGTTCCAAAAAAGACCTCAAATCAATGCCCGATTCGGTGCAAGACAACGTTGGTTTTGCATTATTTCTAGCCCAACTAGGTGAAAAGCATGATGATGCCAAGCCTTTGAAAGGTTTTAAGGGTTCTGGGGTATTGGAAGTTGTCGATGACTTTGATGGGGATGCGTATCGCGCTGTCTATACTGTCCGGTTTGAATTTGCTGTGTATGTCCTCCACGTCTTCCAAAAGAAGTCTAAAAGCGGCATAGAGAACCCCAAGCAAGATATCGAGTTGGTCGAGCAAAGGCTCAAAGCTGCTCTTGAACATCATCAGGCTAATTATGACAACCAACCACACTCTAACTGAAGATTTAGAAAACACTGTAACTTCTAGCAGTGGCAATGTTTACGCGGATTTAGGCTATGAGAACCCAGAGGAAATGCTACTCAAGGCGCACTTGGTAATGCTATTGAGTAAGGCGATTAAAGCCAAGGGTTTAAATCAGTATCAAGCTGCCGAAGTGTTGGGCATAGATCAGCCCAAGGTATCGGCTTTGGTCAGGGGACAATTTCGGGGGTATTCGTTGGAAAGGTTGTTCAAGTTTTTGAATGCTCTTGATCTTGATGTGGAAGTCAATGTTAAATATAAGCCTGAGGAACGAGAGCGCAGTTATACCACCGTGGGAGGAACAAGTGGTTAGTTTACAAGTCAGAAAATATTGGACT
>JANNEH010000036.1:0-2557 GCA_031378405.1 Synechococcales cyanobacterium OTE_75_metabat_409 | reverse complement strand
CCAGAACCAAACAAATAGTGAATGCAGCCATCAAAAACAAATCCCTGCCTTTGCCATGCTGTACACAGGCCACCTGGTCGATCGTGCATCTCAAAGATCTGGGTTTGATAACCATTCATCTGGGCATAGCAACCTGCTGCCAGCCCAGCAATTCCCGCCCCAATAATGATAATAGTGTCACCGCATTTATATTTCATTTGTTTGAGTAATTAGTTCAGAATCCTTCTTGAACATGATGGCAAGCAGCAACATTTTTTTAACATACAGCAATAGTAGGTAATACATGATTTATCAAGAGGTTATTAAACTTTTCATTTTCCTCTGTGTAAGCAAAGTGTGCCGAATTTTCAAACCAAATCAATTCTTTTCTGGGTACTTCAATTATTTTAAAATACTGTTCAGCAAGTACAGACGGTACTTCGTAGTCATGTTTTCCTAATACAAAATATATTGTCACTTTAAAGGATAACACCTGTTTTTTTAGGTTAATGGTCAAAAGTTCTTGCCATAATAATCGATCGCCAAGCTAGCTAGTAGGTTACTAGTGGTGTTTTGCCAAAGCAGGTTGGCGATGCCAACTGCTTCAATATAAAGTCAGCAACATCGGCGCGAGAGATTTTCCCTGCCGTAACACCAGACAAATTTTCGATAACACGATATTTTCCGGTTCGGGGGCCATTAGTCAAGAATCCTGGACGGACAATCAGCCATTCCACATTACTAGCCTTGACGATCGATTCCGTGCGATCTTTGTCTGCGTAACTGGTTCCTAACAACAGCGGATTGATAATACGATCATAGAAAAAACCACCATGACCCTTGCTATCACCAGCACCGATGCCAGTAATTAAAATTAGTTTTTGGTTTGATTCTTTGCCAATTGCTTCAAGAATATTTTGAGTTCCTCGCGAGAAGACATCCACGGGTTTTCTGGTCGGTGGAATGCCGACGCAAACGCAAACTGCCTCCTGTCCGGCGATCGCCGCAGTCACAGAGGATGGGTCAAGAATATTGCCCTTAATGACTTTTAACCCAGGGATGCTAGTGTTTAACTTGGTGGGGTCTCGCACTAAAGCCGTGACTTCGTGGTTGTCTTCAACGGACGCTTTTAACAGCTCGGCACCTATTCCACGCGATGCTCCAATAATTGCAATTTTCATATTAGATTTCCTGTATGAATTAATTGTTCATCCGAGTTTCCAATCTAATCGTTTCTGATTCTGGCCTTATAGCAATTTCTGATTTGGTAGACATGATGATATCTCTCTACATCGTGATTTCTTAGTGTTAATACGGTTGAGTCCTGCTCGCTAGTTGTAGCCTAAGGGAATACTATGAGGAACTCGTGAGGATCATTCCAAAGCTAACTTCTTTCGCACGATCGGATAGTCTGAGTGTATTCGTCAGATTGGCATCCAGCAGATATATCATCGGATTGAGGTGCGGATTCGTTGCACTAAATCCAAAATTACTTACTTCAATCAGTTGCACGAACTCTTTCTTGGCGCGAGAGATTCGTTTTCCCAAATACTGTAATTAGGACGATCGCCACCACACAATTTAGGAGAGCATCTGCGACAGGAGACACCCCAGTGATAAATGCGCTACCTATATTCAGCGAACCGTGAAAAAGTGCCACAAGCAAAATACTGCCTTTAGTACTGTTGTAAATCCAGGTATAGATAAAAGCATTCGTCACGATGATGAGGAACCAGAGGAAAGGGTACTCAGACATCGGGTTACCCACTAAAAAGACCAGAGGTAAATGCCACAAAGCCCATAATGTGCCCACAATGAGAGTAGCAATTAAGGCATTATATCGTTTCTGCAAATGTGGCAATGCAAAGCCTCGCCATCCAATTTCCTCGCAGGTATTGGCAAGGAAATTTACCCCGAAACCGAAAATAGATAGATTGACTTGTGGCACTGCGATGGTGACGGTCAAGCCCAGTAATCTCGTGACGACTTGCGCCAGAGTGAGCAGACCCACAGAACCCAATACCACTAAGATATACCAGACCAAGCCCACTCGCCATCGAATTAGTCCCTTAAGTAAATCCCCAACTCCTCTCTTGCCATACGTTACCCGTGACACAATAACAGCCGCAAGCGCAGGGCCAATGGCAAAAAAGATCGAAAGAACCAGGAAGTAAGGACGATAAAATGGAGCAATGCCTCGCGAAGCTAAGACCGCTGATATCATGCCAAGCCATGACATACCAAAGGCTAAGATATAGAACCAAGTAATCGGATATTTTCTCATTTTTCATTCTCTCTTTTGGCGTAAATTGGTCTACCGATAAATTACATCATCGAGTCGGCAAAGCCATTCGCACAGCGTAGCCTCTCCTGCGGAGAATCGCATTTCATCAATAGGTTGACTAATGGATAAAAGGTTTGATATTTCCCCCACTATTTATGTTGCAAACTCATAATTAATCTCTGTAACTTTTCCTTTGTAATAGAGCCGAATGCCGTCTGGATAATCCCATCCCACCTCGCCTTCTAAAGGAATCAGCATCCCATCACGAGTTGAATAGTTCCAAAACCTTCCACT
>JANNEH010000013.1:0-12678 GCA_031378405.1 Synechococcales cyanobacterium OTE_75_metabat_409 | reverse complement strand
CAATTGCACGCAACGTAGCTTCTACCACAGAGAATTTAGCCCAATCTGTTTGCAAATGAGGAGACACAAATGAAACATTTTTTGTGAGCGTATCGACAGGAAGTTCACTTTTTGAAAAGTCGTGATGGCAGACAATCGAAGGGTTGTCAAACATGCGATTGAGTGTGGCGATTAATCTAATAACCTGATCGGGCTTATTGTGAGTAAGAAGAATAAAGCCAATTGCTGGTGGCATGATTATCTTGTTATAATAATTACTTAGCTACTAATTTAACAACAGATAGACAGTTGTATTTGCAACATACAATACGCAAATTGGATTTAAGTAGGTTTTCAAGAAGTCGATAAAATATTCACACATGCAAGATCATTTGCACCATAAAAGTAACCATCCTAAATCTTAGTGGGAGAGGCGGGAAGACTTCAGAGTACTGCGCTATGATACTTTTGCCCTTCAAAATTTTAAAATCCATGAGCGAAAAAAAAGCACCGGCACCAGAGACTCCTAAAAATCCTACAGATCCGGCCTTTGGTTGGACAAGTTACGCCGAGCAAGTCAACGGGCGCTTTGCCATGGTGGGCTTTGTGGTCTTGCTGGCGATCGAACTATTCACCAAACAAGACATCATCACCTGGCTAGGACTACGTTAGCGCACCCCAAACACTTTAAAAATCGATTTGTATCCACCGTCAGCAGCAGTTTCAAACTGTTTGCGTGCCTCGGAAGTGGGTTTGGTAATCCTTTCGCTCCCACCATCAGCATAGATGGCACTAATTTTAGCGCCTTTAAATGTCACCAAGGTACCGTCATGAAAGTAGCGTACTGCTACCACTTTACCCTGCTCGAACCAATAGCCCATTCCATCTCCGGCCTCTGTTAGAGACTCCGCTGCACTGACAATCTTGCCATTTTTGCGGCAAAGCCTATAGGTCATAGATTTAATTACCTTTTTTTGCTCTTGACAACCTTGAGCTAGTTTATCTAGGCGATAGGCATCTTTTTTGTACAGACACTCTGCTGATTGGTCATTACAAGTGGGGACAGTAGGAGCATCTTCTTGGGCAGAAGATAATGGACTAATCACTAGCAAAGCAGTAGTTGCAAGTAATGCTAATGCAGTTAAAGATTTCCAAAAACTAGACATAATGCTGATTTGATCAATTTAAAGTTATTGTTTACAACCCGCTCAGACTGCCAAAATCGTACCGAAATAGATAGGCTGAGAGAACGTGCTGCAAGCAGAATCATACAGAATTATACCGATCGACTCAACCAAACATTTGTAAAAGACTGAACATTAAGGGAAAAAGCCGCAAGTGTTACAGTTCTTGACAGGTTGGTGATAGCGGCTCTGTCCCGGTGGTACGATCTGCCTCAAAACCCACATATAATCACAAAATTATGGCGGAAAAAATACAACTAACTGGTAAAACCCCCATCTACGGTGGTAATACTGGCGGCTTGCTCTCCAAAGCAGATGTCGAAGAAAAGTACGCAATTACCTGGACTAGCAAAAGCGCCCAGGTATTTGAACTACCCACTGGCGGTGCCGCCACCATGAATGCAGGTGAAAACCTCTTGTACATGCCCCGCAAGGAGCAGTGCTTGGCATTGGGTACTCAATTGCGCACCAAGTTCAAGCCCAAAATCGAGGACTACCAGATTTATCGGGTGCTACCTAACGGTGACACCGACTTACTCCATCCGAAAGATGGCGTATTTTCGGAAAAAGTCAACGCAGGTCGGGAATTCTATGGCAAGATAGATAGAAATATTGGCAGTAATCCCGAGCCAGTGACTCTCAAATTCAAAGGCAAAAAGACTTACGAATAGTTTTTGTGCAATAGATCTGAAATCACCAAAAAAAGACGGGATATACCCGTCTTTTTTGATGGGAATATAGAAGGGCAATCTACCGCATCCTTCTTTGAGTTATTTGATCATGCTTAAGATCACTCCCGAATGCGTCCGTTTGTTAGCAACTGCCGATGAGGCATCGCACACTCTAGAATATTTCGGTAATTTATATGAGCGTAGAACCACTTTTACTTTAGGCCAAAAGACTGAAGCAGAAAGCCGCTGGTGCCATTTAACTGACAATACCAGTAATATTTATTTATTAGTAACTGAACCCTTGGTTTACTCTCTGTGGGTTTTGATCAATTCTCCGACAGATATAAGGCAGATGGAATCTAGCCAAACTTCCTTACAGCCAGCAGCTAATCAGGCTGTTGGCAAGGCGATACCAAATTTAGCGATTCATTTGTTGAGATCATTGTGGCCACTGCTCACCGAATTGGGTGGAGTAGAAAGAGCAAAGGCTTTTGGTCGCGATGTAATTACCAGTGATTTGCCGATCGATTCTGAAGCCGATTTGCAGGCTTGTCTGGGGACTACGCCACCGCCAATTGACATGGCAGAATTAGATCGCGGTCGCCAAATTATTGACAGATTCCAACAGTTGGCTCGCCAACAAATAGGCTTGGAAGCCGTTGCTGATGTTGTCGATCGACTCCCGATCGCTGAAATGTCTTTTTCTAGACTGTTTTGATTTTACTTCCATTTCACAATTACTTTAACCAGGCCAGAATTTCAAGGATTTTATGGACTACCGCCGTAGCACTGAAACGACTATTTTAAAAATCAAATTGCAGAGTCGTTGGAACAGTAAGAAAGTCACAGCTCTAGGCACCGTCTTCTTGGTAGTGGTGTTGCTGATTTATTTGATGTTTGGTTTGGTAGAAGTTGGCATGGTTAGATCAGCTTGGTTTAAGCTGAGTACGCATTTTTTTAGCATAATTGCGCTGATAGGAACTGTTGCCTTGTGCTGGCGAAATTCGTCCCAGCCACATATCCCCAGTGGTCGCAAGGTATGGAAAATATTTAGTTGGGCAGCGATCGCCATTTTATTTGGCGAAGTGTTTGGTACTGCTTGGAAGTTTTATGTTGGTGCCAGCTCTGGAATTTCACCAGCAGATTTGTGCAATTTAGCTTTTTATATTTTGACTATTTGGGGTCTGACTCTGGTGGTGAGGCAACAAAAACTAGCCTTAAAACCCGCACAGATGATCATAGTAGGAATGGTAGCGGTGGCTGCTGCGGTGATCGCCCTGCAAATTGTTATGGGTACAACCTTATCGGTGGGCAACAGTTCTTCTGTGGCTTGGGTCAACTCAATGTCCCAAATGTTGCAGCCTTTAGTAGACGTTCTTGGCCTGTTCTATTTATTGTCAGACGTTGTGCTGGTTGTGATGGCTGCGGTGCTGTTTTTAGGATTTTGGGGTGGCCGCATGGGAACTACTTGGCAGGTAATGGCGCAGGGATTGGTTTGTGTTTACTTGGCTGATGTGCGCTTTGCCTTTTTATCTAAAGCTGGTGCTTACGAAAGCGGTGATTTGCTAGAAATTTTTTGGATTGCCGGTTTTGTGCAGATTTCGATCGCCGCTGCTTTAGAGTGGGAAAATGCCCATCGCATACAGCGGCTAATGCACCGTTAATGACTAGTAGAAATCAGTTTTCTTGGTTCTTATCTACATTATCTGCTGGTGGTTTGGCTGGCTTACTGCCATCTGGCTTGGTGCTAGGTTTTTTAGTCGGTGAGTTTTTTTCTGGGCTGCTAGTATCAGCACCATCTTGACTACCTTTGGCAGGTTTTGCCGGTTTAGCAGGCGATTTTTTGGGCTTTTCTTCTACTTCATCATCCTCATCAGATTCATCATTGGCAGAAGGCTTGGTGGAAGATTTAGGCTTAGGGGTGAAGGTGTAGGTACTAACTTGTGGTTCAGAAGATTTTTTGACGCGATTTTTTTTGCGTCTGGGGCTATTCGTGGCTTCACTGGTGCCAGCGGTTGGCTTATCGGTGCTGCTAGTGGGCGCAGTGGTGGTGGGTGGAATGGTTTCAACAAGAGGACTAGCTGGAGAACTAGCCGATGTGGATGGAGTGGTGGCTGGAACTGTCGTCGTCGGCGCAACTGTGGGGCTTAAGCCACCTGGGGAACTATTTCCACAGGCAGTTACAGTTAATCCGAGGGCGATCGAGAGAGCGATTTTCTGATAATTCATTCGTTTAAGCCGAATTTTGTAGTTCGGGTAGTTTTGATTCCTGATATCACTTAACAGGATATTGGGTTAGTGGGTGCCTTGTCCATTAATACCGGGCGCAGCAATAGGTTAAGATAGGGAAGCTAAATTTGGGGTCGGGGAACATGAGTCCGAGAAAACTTACTGCTGCCGATAAGAAAGCCATCGTTAGCACCTATCGCTCTTCGGCAGAAAGCACCACTGCCCTGGCCGATCGATATGGCGTGAGCAATTCGACGATCAGCAGGCTGCTAAAAATCAACATCCCTGAAGACGAATATGAATTGCTGATCAGTGAAAAGCGCAGTCAAAGAGGTGAAAACGAAGAAGACCTGCTGCTGGATTTGCCGAGCGCCGAAGGCGCAGGTTGCGAAGCGATCGAGACTCATGACGAGACAGCAAATGAAGAGAATCTCAACAATTTACCGCTAGAAATTCCTAAACCCCGGGTAACTGTCGGTGGCAGTCGGCGAGTTAGGCGGCGCTCTTCGGCAACAGAAGAGGAAGAAAGCCCAGAGCAAAATACCAAACCCATTGCTCCTAAGCCAATTACTAGAGCACAAAGGTATTCAACAGATATACCTGATGAACCAATTGAGCTGGAGCTAGATCAGTACAATGAACCGCTCCCATTGGCTCAACCAGTAATTCCTTCGATACCGATGCCGGTAAGAGCGAGGGTCGAAAACAATGCGATAGCTTCCTTTGACAAAGGCTTTAGTGTGAAGCCCCAACCAGTCACCTCCGGCACCAGCGGAATTAACGCTCAGCACAAGCCACTAGAACCAGAAGAAGATATACAGCAAGATCTGTCGATGGTAGCCAGCATCTTTGGCGAAGAAATGGCTGATATGTCTGATTTATTAGATGAAGATGAAGATGATCTGCCGGAAGAAGAAGGGTGGTCAGAGGCCGTATTGCCCACCTTGATGGCACCAGAAATGCAGGTGTTGCCTCTGGCTTCGGCTACCTTGCCGCGCACCTGCTACATTGTGGTCGATAAGTTTGCGGAGCTGGTGGCCTGTCCGCTGCGGGATTTTGTAGAGTTGGGCAAAGTTAGTGGCGATGCGCCCCAAAATACTTTGCCGGTCTTCGATAATCAGCGGGTCGCCAAGAGGTTCTCTAATAGTCGCAACCAACGGGTAATTAAAGTCCCCGATAGCAGTGTATTTTATAAAACGATCGATCACCTATTGGCCAAGGGTATTTCCCTGATGCTGGTAGATGGCCGTATTTATTCCCTGCGTTAGTTATGGAAAATTCTGACTTGTATGCCAAAGAACGGCGCTTTCATGACGAATGGGCGGCGACGATCGACGTGGATGGCATTCTGGTGAAAGACTATTTTGAGGTCTGTACAGCACCTGAAAACCGCTTTATTTTGCAGCATCTAGGAGATGTAACGGGCAAAAAGCTGCTAGATTTGGGTTGCGGTGCTGGCGAAAACAGCGTGTATTTCGCCAAAAAAGGGGCGGACTGTATTGCCTCGGATTATTCACCAGGCATGGTAGAGGTAGCGCTAAAACTGGCGGCAAGCAATGGTGTGCAGGTGACCGGGGCGACGGTCAATGCCATGGCTTTAGATTTTCCTGACAATACTTTTGATATTGTCTATGCCTCAAATTTGCTCCATCATTTGCCCGATCCGCTGGCTTGCATTCAAGAAATGCACCGAGTACTTAAGCCCGGCGGTAAGGCTTGTTTCTGGGACCCCTTGCGCCACAATCCGGTGATTAATATTTATCGGCGGATGGCTACTGATGTGCGCACCGAAGATGAGACTCCGCTGCACATTGATATTGTAAAGTTTGTGCAAGGGACTTTTAGCCAGACAGATTACGATACTTTCTGGCTGGCAACCCTGTGGATTTTTCTACGGTTTTATTTAATTGAGCGGGTTAATCCCAACCAAGAACGATATTGGAAAAAAATTATTATTGAACACCAGCGGCTGCGCCCAAAATACCAACAGTTAGAGCAGTTCGATCGATTGCTCAAGCAGATCCCCTTACTGCGCAAATATGCTTGGAACTTGGCAGTGGTAGCAACTAAGTAGCTGCGCCAATTCTTTGAAATTCAGATAAGTTAGCATATTTTCCCGAGGGAATGTATTCTACTATACAGAATGCCCAAGGGCATCAAATACAAAATTGACCAACCGTGATACGTACAAATTCCTATCTTTAACTTCTGGCGTGAGGAAATCAGCGCAGTGTTCAAAAAAATAATCCTAATTTCATTAGTTTCTCTGTGGTTGCTTAGTGGTCCGTTGATGGGTAATGCTTGGGCAGCCGATGCTCCGGTTAAGGTGCCGATCGATACCGGTGATACTGCATTCATGTTGGTATCGGCGGCGCTAGTGCTGTTTATGACTCCTGGCCTGGCCTTTTTCTATGGTGGCTTGGTAAAATCTCGCAACGTTCTCAACACAATGATGATGAGTTTTGTGTTGATGGGTGTGGTGGGAGTCACTTGGGTTTTGTTTGGCTATAGCTTAGCTTTCAATAACCCGATCGACGATGTTGCTACTAAAGCAACCGATGTGTTGAAGTTTGATACCAAGTTAATTAGTCCATATATTGGTGGCATCAAGTGGTTTGGCTTAAACAACGTTTCTGGTACTCAAGCGGTAGAGTACGCCAGCACTATTCCTCACCAAGTATTTATGGTGTATCAAATGATGTTTGCCATCATTACACCAGCGTTAATTTCTGGGGCGATTGTCGAACGAATGAGTTTCAAAGCTTATTTCTGGTTTGTGGCTCTGTGGTCTACATTAATTTATGCTCCTTTGGCTCACTGGGTGTGGGGTAAAGGTTGGTTAGGTGCTATGGGTGCCTTAGACTTTGCTGGTGGTAACGTAGTACACATCAGTTCTGGGGTTTCGGCGGTAGTTGCGGCTTGGGTGCTTGGCCCTCGGCGTACTTACAAGACTCAGCCTGCTGCTCCTCATAATGTACCTTTCGTAATGTTGGGTATTGGGATGCTGTGGTTCGGATGGTTTGGCTTTAATGGTGGTAGTGGTTTGAGCGCTAAAGGAGCAGTGATTCCTTTTGTAACTACCATGATTGCGTCGGCGGCGGCTGGTCTGGCTTGGATGATTTTAGAGTGGGTCTTACGCCAAAAACCCACTGCTGTTGGTATTGCCAGTGGTTTCTTAGCCGGTTTAGTCGGTATTACTCCTTGCGCTGGTTATGTCAGTCCTTTGTCTGCAATTTTGGTGGGGGCAATTACTGCTACCGTTTGTTTCTTTGCGGTTAGTTTCCGGGCAAAATTGCAGTTTGATGACTCGTTAGATGCTTTCCCTGTTCATGGGGTTGGTGGTACAGTCGGCGCAATATTGACTGGTGTGTTTGCTTCTAAGCAGTTCTACGAAATTCCTGGTACTGACGGAAAAACGCCGATCGCGCTGGGTTTGGTAGATGGCAATGGTGGCCAAATTGTTACTCAGTTAATCAGTATCTTGGCTACCTATGCTTTCGCGGCAGTTGGTACTTTTGTGATTCTGAAAGGTTTGGCTTTGGTGATGCCTTTGCGCGCCAAGGAAGAAGCCGAGTACCAAGGTTTGGATATTAATGAGCATGGTGAAGAAGGCTACGGCGAGGAATTCGCTTCTGGTTTGAGCTTTGCTGAAAATGAGTAGAAATCGATAGATTTCTCGATCGAAAACCACAGGCAAAACCTGTGGTTTTTTGTTGGACAGACAATTGGTTATTTTGGTACAATAGAACTTATTGAATTTGTAACACAAGCTCTTTTACCGTTATGGCGACTACCATTGCAGCTCATCACCTTAAGCTACATGATCTGAGAACCCAGTTTAATTTGCAGAGATCGACGGCAGCAGATTTTTTCCCGGAATGGCAGGTGGCTGGGGTAGCTTTATCCAATCGAGAAAAAGCCACCCTCGATCGGGTTCGCCATAATTACCTATATCTGTTGGAATATCCGGTAATCGAGAGTATTGTGAAAATGGTGGTGCTTTCTCCCCTGTTAGATTTGGCAGGTTTTTATGAGCCACCATTGCGGGTACAGGGAGAAGCCAATATCCAGGTCAGTGGTGAGGATGAAGGAGTAGTGATTCAGGGCTGTATTGATGTGTTGGCAGTACAAGATATTTTTTGGATTTTGGTGATTGAAGCCAAGAACTCGGAATTTTCTTTGACTAAAGCTCTACCCCAAGCGTTAACTTACATGCTTGCTAGTCCCCAAAGTAATCAACCTACTTTTGGTTTAGTTCTGAATGGCAGTGAATGCCTATTTTTGAAATTGGTATCAGGAGCCGCACCGGAATATGCTACTTCCAATATGTTTTCGATGCTGAATCAGGGCAATGATCTTTATCGGGTATTGCAAATTTTGCGGGAGTTGAGATCTAGGCTGCCTGGAGTGGCCTAAAAGTCTGGATGGCTCTGATACCAAGCTACTGCGTCTTTAATGGTTTCTCTTAAAGGTCGAAAAGTCGCGCCGAGTTCTTGTTCGGCTTTGGCCGAGCTGAGTTGAGCTTTTTCCATGAGTGTGCGAATTCCGGCGGGGGGCATGGGGTTTTTGCTGCCGGTCAAACTCGACCATTTTTCGGAAAGATTGGCGATCGATAATGCCAACCAACTGGGCATCATTATTCCTGGAGCCTTCACTCCCGAGGCTTTCTCAACTTCTCGGGCAATATCTTTCATGGTCGCTAACGAGCCTGCTGCGAGGTATCGATCGCCACTTTTCCCCTGTTCCGCCGCTGCAATCATCACCTTTGCCACATCTCGGGCATCAGCAAGCGCTGCTCCTCCATCAATCAATCCAGGCAGTTTACGCGCCATCAAATCCTGAATTAACTGTCCCGCCGAAGTCGGCGCGGCATCTCCTGGACCCATCATCCAACCGGGTAAAATCATCACTACTTCGAGACTGCTAGTTTCCAGGAAACGTTGAATTTCCTGCTCGGCTAGTACCTTGGTCTTAAAGTAGAGATTTTCGGTGGCAGACACGCTGTAGCCAGCAGCTTCTGTGGCAGACTGACCGGGCTGGGTTTGGATTACGCCACTAGAAGATGTAAATACGACTCGTTTTACTCCTTGAGTCTGGGCTGCTTGTAACAGCTCCATAGTGGCATCTACGTTCAGGTGCTTCATAGTTTCCCAATGATTACCAGGCTGATAGTATTCTCTAAAAAAGGCGGCGGTGTGGAAGACTACATCGACTCCGGCGAGAGTGGGTGCGAAGGCGGTGACGTTTTTCATGTCGCCTTGGGCGAATTCAAGGCCGCTATCTGCTAATAATTTGTGGGCTTTGTCGATCGATCGCACCAATCCTTTCACTTGCCAACCCTGAGCGACCAATTCACGACAGAGATTACTGCCAAGTAGGCCAGTGGCACCAGTGACAAAAGCGGTTTTAATGGTCATAGTAATATCCTCTATTGGCTAAGCGGCTGGTTACTGGTAAGGTGAGCTTTTATTCACATCATTTGTTTTTATCCTATGAGCAAAAGCTCACATCGTCAACCCCCCGATCATGAAACAGTCTTGCCACGTCGCTATGGTCAGCGGGGGCAGCAGCGCCGCGATTTAATTTTGGATACGGCGGCAGATTTGTTGGTAGCGGGGGGGACGGAGGCGATTAATACCAATGCCATTGCCGATCGAGCACAAATTGCGGTGGGTTCTATTTATCAATATTTTGTGAATAAGGAAGCGATTTTGGCGGCGCTGAGCGATCGATACATGCAGCAGTTGGCAGTAAATACTCTGACGGCTTTGCAGCAGGATGTGACGGGTTTAGATGGACAAATGATGGTCGATCGAGTAATTGACCCGATGATTGCTTTTGAGCGTTGTCATCCAGCTTTTCGCTATTTGCAGGCCAGCGTAGAAAATAGCGGTGCTTTAGCCGAAGGCGCACAGCGGATGAATCAAGAAATTTTGGCTACTATTCAGAATCTGCTCCGGCGAGTTTATCCGCAACTTGATCCTCCGCACAGTCAAGAAATGGCGCGGGTAATGAAGGCTCTGTATAAAGGCATTAGCTATTTGATTCACCAAGAAGCGGAGATTCAGCAAACTGGGGGTGATATTGAGGTAATGCTGGGTTCAATGAAGCAATTGATGGCTAACTATTTAGCAACTCAGATTGGGGATCTCGACCAGAAAAACTGACCAACGAACTACCTACAGGATAGTTCTGAAAAGAGTCGTTAGCAGGCACAAGGCAATTCCCCTAATGTCAATGAATTGGTAAATCTTTAATTTGTAATGCAAACCATTTTGCCGCATTGCCATTATTTTTCACCATTTGCTCCAGCGCTTGCTCCAAAAGACTGATAGGCAAACCAACGAGCGCGACTGATTCTAGGCATTGTTGATAACTGTCATTGATTAGGCGAAAAGCTATCACCTGTCTACCTTTTGAATTTGGAACTGCTTCTTTTGTATGAAATCTTGGCATAAATTGTTTCATCTTGGTATAATTACGCATACCACAACGGCTAAGTATTCTCTCCTGTAAGAATAATGACTGACTCTACGAAGATATATATTAGCTGTACAAACACTGACCGCGAAGAAGCTATTACTCTAGTTCAAGAACTAGAGGACAAAGGATTTCAACCATCTCTGGGCATTTTTGATGGAACAACTACTGATTTATACGGCTCGCCGGATGATAGTTGGCCGGGAGAAACGAAGGAAGAAGTTCGACGGAGAAAGCAAAAAAAGCTCAATGAAATTAAAAGTTCATCTAATATTTTCTTGATTGTTTTATCAAAAGAATCTTCTGATTCCGAAGAAAATCAAAAACATATTAGTGATGAATGTGAATTTGCTCTGAAGTTAAAAGATAAAATAAAACCTGATTTTTTCCTGCTAACTAGTGTCATTGTTTCTAACGGTGTGTATAAAGGAGACCCAATTCTGCCTCAAGCTCTTAATGATTATGTGCCTCTGAGATGGCATGGGTATGAGCATTACAAGGCTGAAAATCTTGAAAAGTTGATTAAAGGTATTTCAACTTCTTTAACGAATCATAGTGAAACTGCTATTAATCTCCAGCTAAATAGATTCAAAACAGGGCAAGAATTAATTATTTCTAGGTTAGAAGTCAGAAATATCAAATGCTTTCGAGAGCTGATGATCGATTTTAAGCAGCAACAAATCGATCGATGGACAATGCTGTTAGGAGACAACGCGATCGGCAAAAGCACACTACTCAAATGTATTGCCCTCGGCCTATGCAATGCCAGTGATGCCGCAGCACTGACCAGAATATCGGATATGAACAGCGAATTTATTCGTGCCGGAGAAACCCATGGTTCTATTACCATTGAGTTACAACGCGGGAAGTTATCAAAAAATGCTCGTAAAAAATACCGCATTACCACCATCATCACCAAAGACGCAGCAGGAACATCCGAGGAAATCAGTCAGGAAGTTAGCACCCCATCACCCGAGGAAAAATTCCCTTGGGCAGATATTTTTGTCTGTGGCTACGGAGCTTCTCGATCACAAGAAGCCGATACCAGCCATGAACGCTATAAAATATTTGAGGCTGTGCAGTCGCTCTTTAGTCATGAAGTGCGCTTGCAAAACCCTGAGCTAATCTTGCTGAGGCAAGACCCAGAAGTCAGAATATTACTCCAAGAAAAACTGCAAAGTATTTTAATGCTGGACGAAGAAGATTATCAGATCGATGCAGGCAAAACAGGATTAAACGTGGTGGGGCCTTGGGGAAAAGTGAATTTCAATAAACTTAGCGATGGTTATCGCAGCACCACTCTGTGGGTTTTGGACTTTTTGGGTTGGCTGATTTACGCAGGGCGGTTAGGAGATAACAACGAAATTGGCGGAATTTTGATTATTGATGAATTAGAGCAACATTTGCATCCGCGTTGGCAGCGCAATATTGTAGAGTTGCTGCGTCGTCAATTTCCTGAAACCCAAATTATTGCTAGTACCCACACTCCGCTGGTGGCCGCTGGAGTAGCAGATATTGATGAGAGCTGTTTGCTGAAGTTAGAGCGCGACGAAAATAATGAGATTAAAATTGTGACGATCGATCAAGCCGAAATAGCCGGGAAACGCGCTGACCAAATATTGACTTCTTCGGCTTTTGATTTGCTGACCACTCGTAATAATAAAAGCCATGATGAGGTCGATCGATACACAGAGCTTCTCTCGAAATCTACACCGACACCTGAAGAATCTGTTGAATTAGAGCGACTTCAACCTCTGGTACAAAGTAGATTGACGATCAGTGAAACACCAATCGCTCAAAAGGTAGAGCAACTTTTAGATAAAGTACTACAAAAAATAGCTCATGACCATCCCCCAGCGATGCTGGATCTAGAAGCCAAGAAACAGCTTCAGGAATGAAAGGGATGAGGTGATTGCTAATCATCCTGGATATTACTGGCTAGCCTATGATTGGCGGAATTTATTGATTTCTTGCATAAAATGTAATCAGCTCTCGAAACGTAAATTTGGCAAAGGCTGTCGTTTTCCAGTGGTGGATAAATATGCTCATACCCCAGAGATGATTAATCAAGAAAAGCCTTTGCTAATCAATCCCACTAGTATTGCTTCAGAAGATTGGCCTAGTAAACATCTGAT
>JANNEH010000316.1:0-5535 GCA_031378405.1 Synechococcales cyanobacterium OTE_75_metabat_409 | reverse complement strand
AATCGAAAAAATAATTGAAATTCTCATCATTAACGAAAAAATAGTCGAAAATGATGAGCTATTTAGCATCATTCTCAGCAATCCTAGCAATGGTGTTACTTTGGGTAAAGCTACCGCTATCGGACTTATTAAAAACAATGATATCCCGATCGCTAGCCTAATTGTTACTGATAGCCAAGCCGGAGAACCAAATAATCTTGGTCAGTTCCAAATCACGATCGAAGCCGCCGCCGAAATTCCAGTTACCATCAAATACGTCTTAACCGGAACAGCCACAGTAGGAGTAGATTACAAAGCTCTACCAGGATTTGTCACCTTTGCCCCTGGCCAGACCAGTCAACTCTTAGACATCAACGTAATAGATGACAATATTTTAGAAGGTTCTGAAACAGTCCAACTTCAGCTCCAACAAAGCCCTGACTACCAAGTAGCCGCTGGTAAAGATACGGGTATTGTTACGATTGCTGATGATGAAATAGCACCACCCCAGCTCACTACATTGCAATCCAGCATTTTCAAGGTAGAAAATGCTGCCAGTACAGGTACAACCCTAAAATTTAGAAAAATCGAGCACCAAGCGTTTTATCGTAATGAAGTCAGCCTATTTACTGTCGATGACGACAATGGCAGCATTAATGGTATTGCCCCTAGTCAAACTGGTTATCAGAATGCCGCGATCCAAAGATCGCAAGTAATATTTGCCAGCCTAAGTGATAGTCCCGTAGATCTACAGCTTGATGGCCAAATCGATCGATATATTAACCTTGCTGCCAATACTAGGCTTGGTTTACTGATGGTAGTAGGAAGTTCGATCGACGAAATCAATCAAGGAGTAAAAGCGGACGTACTCTTCTCCTTCCCTTCAGCTAATACTGACATCACTTCTGCCCGTATCACCAACAAAGGCTCCATCCAGCAACTTGCTTGGGAAGATACCAAAATCAGTGGTGATAGTGACTTTAACGATCTGGGCTTAGAAATCTCGATCGCCTTTGGCGCAAGCGTAGCTATCGAACCAGCGCCAAATGTTATTGGCACAGAGCAACAAGGTACGAAAGACATCGTAGATCTTCGCAGTTTCACAGGCAAAAAGACCTTCGATATTAGTATCTCTGGTGATGCTTTCTACAATAATACTGTTGGCCTGTATAAAATTGATGGTTTAGATGGCAACATAGATGGTCTGAAATTTGCAGACTCTGGCTATTTAGCTGCCGCCCTCAAAAGAATCGTCATTAGTGGCATTAAAGGAGATAATTTCTCTATGCAATTGGATGGCGGGGCGATCCTGGCTCCTTTCTTAATTGCCAATAACTCGGTTACCAGTATGCTGGCAGGAGCTAACTCCCTGTTTACTTCGGAAATGTGGTTGGCAATGCCGATAAAGCAGATCATGTTAGACTTCTCGGTGATAACAAGTTTGCTTTTGAAGACCTCTGGGGCGGTGGCGATCGAGATTTTAATGATGCCATTCTTCAGCTCTCTGCCCGTCCATAATAATTCTGGTGCAAAATTAAAGAGGCCAAGATTTTTCTTTCCCATTTACTTAGGCTTTGATGGCTAAGGTTGGGGTGATTTCACTGCTGGATTTGCAGAATCGATCGCCAGCCCTTTGTTCTATGCGATGCAAGCTTTGATGAATTTCGCTAGATTGAAAGTATTCTCAACATTTACCAGTTTCATGAGTGATATCAACGATCAGCTAATTCGCAGTGTGGTGCAAGGCAACCTATCAGAAGTCCAATCTCTGCTCAACAAGGGTGCTGATACCAATACCAGTGGAGTTAAGGCACTGGGTGGCTGCAATACTGCTTTAATGTGGGCGGCGACGGAAGGCCATTTGGAAATTGTGCAGCTTTTGCTTGACCGGGGTGCTGAGGTTAATACCAAAAATGCTAGTAACTATACTGCTTTGATGTATGCAGCGGAAGTAGATAAGCGAGATGTGATGGCCTTGTTGCTCGATCGACAAGCTGACATCTTCGATCGTAACCGTCTGGAAGAAACTGTGCTGATGTCGATCGCTCGCTTTGGTCAAACTGATATTGTCCAACGCTTAGTATCAATGGGAGCCGAGATTAATGCAGTCAATAAAATTGGTGACACGGCGCTGTATTTAGCAGTAGATAAAGGTCATTCCTACACTGTCCGTGCTCTGGTTGATTTAGGTGCTGATGTGAACACTGCTAATTTGGGTGGCTGGACTCCTTTGATGATGGCTGCTGTTAAGGGAGATTTAGAAACCATGGCTATTTTGCTGGCTGGTGGTGCTGAGGTTTCGCCCTGTAATCGTTGGGGGATGACGGCTTTGAGTGAGGCTCGGCAATGTGTACGGGCTGCGGCGGCGGTGGAGATGTTGATGAGAGCTGGGGCGAGTGGTTGAGTTTTTATATCGAGTAATAGCCGCTTGGTCGAGGCCAGGTCAAGATACAATACAAAGGTATGTTATTTACTGTGTTGCTCTGTGGATCTTTCATCTAAGACTGAGTATGCCTTGCTGGCTCTAATGGAGCTAGCAAAACATTTTAAAGCTAGTGAGCCGGTCCAAACTCGCCAAATTGCCGAACAGCAAAAAATCCCGGATCGTTACCTAGAGCAGCTTATGGCGATTTTGCGTCAGAATGGTTTGGTGAAAAGCCAGCGGGGAGCCAAAGGCGGGTACATTCTTGGCCGAGAACCTTGGCAAATTACTGTACTAGAAGTGGTTTTAGCGATCGAAGGTAAAACTAGCGAATCAAACGGCAGTAACAAATCGATCGAAAGCATGGTGTTAGCAGGAATTTGGCAAGAAGCCCAAGAAGAAGTCCAGCAAATTTTTCAAGCATGTACTTTGCAAGAACTATGCGATCGACGAGACGCTCTTGTTCATACCAGCGTTACCTATTACATCTAAGCTGCATCACCAATCATCTTTACGCTCCTCACCACTCCAAACATCTAGGTTCAAGTCTTGGACATATTGTAATGCTCGGTCAATATCAACCTGCAATCCCTCCAAATTCAGATCAAACCAGCCACCTCCTGCACCATTAGCTCCTAATACCGCAGACTTGATGGTGACAGTAAGATGATAATCAGACACCAAGCGAGAAATAATCGGCTCTTGGTGGTATTTTTCGGAAATTAGAATCCGAATGTGGGTTTGAGCGATACCAGAGATATTAGTCATGGCTTAAACATCCTTAACTTTGGTTTTGTTTTCTAAAATTGTCTTGATTATCAGGGTTACTACGGCTAACAGTGCCAGTAGCACAGCCGCAGAATAAGCTGCCTCTGTTTCATACTGTTTGTAAGCATCCTCCACATAGAGGGGAAGACTTTGAGTGGTGCTGGCAATATTTCCAGAGACCACTGCGACTGCACCAAACTCCCCCATAGACCGGGCATTGGTTAAAATTACGCCGTAGAGTAAAGCCCAACGAATATTAGGTAAGGTCACTCGCCAGAAAATCTGCCAATCGTTAGCGCCTAAAGTACGGGCAGCTTCTTCTTGGTCTTGGCCGACTTCTTCTAGCACCGGAATAATTTCTCTAGCGACAAATGGCATACTGACAAATGCAGTAGCTAACAACATGCCCGGAAAAGCAAAGATAATTTTGATATCACTGGCATCTAGCCAGCCACCCAGCCAACTTTGTTTACCATATAGCAACACCAGCATTAAACCCACCACCACTGGTGATATGGAAAATGGTAAATCGATAATACTTAAAATCAAAGCCTTCCCTGGAAAAGAACGCCGAGTTACTTCCCATGCGGCACAGAGGCCAAAAATTACATTCAAAGGCACCGCGATCGCTGTTAAGGCCACAGTCAACTGCACTGCAAACAAGAAACTGGGGCGAGTCAAGTTTTGTAAAAAAGGATCAAAACCTTTATGAAAGGCTTGGTAAAAAACATTAGCTGTAGGAATATAGAACACCAAAGCAATATAAGTGATGGCGATCGCCATCAGCATTACTGGTATCCATTTGGGTTGTTGGCGAGAACGATTATTGATCATGATCCTGACTGAAGTTAATGATATTTACTACCCCAAGATTGGAGCAAGTTAATCGCTAAGAGAGATACCAAAGAAATTAGTAACAGTACTACCCCAATTACCGTGGCTCCTCCATAGTCATATTGTTCTAACCGCTGAAAAATTAATACAGGTGCGATTAGATCATTAAAAGGCGTATTGGAAGCCATAATTACTGTAGAGCCGTATTCTCCCACTGCGCGGGAAAACCCTAAAGCCACACCAGTTAAAATTGCTGGAAATAAGGGTGGCAACAAAACCCGACGAAAAGTATCCCACTGAGAAGCCCCCAGGCACCAGGCAGCTTCTTCAATATCGGTATCCATTTCTTGCAACACAGGTTGCACTGTTCTGACCACAAATGGCAAGGAGATAAAAATCATGGCGATCGCGACCCCAGTACGGGTAAAAGCGAGTTTAATACCGAATGGTGCAAACAAAGAACCAATCCAACCTTTATCACTATATACAGTAGCTAAAGTTAAGCCAGCGACTGCGGTTGGCAAAGCGAATGGTAAATCGATCGAACCATCAACTAGCTTTTTACCAGGAAATTCATAGCGGACTAATACCCAAGCAATAAGCGTGCCAAAAAATCCGTTAATGATCGCTGCTACTAAAGCTGTCACAAAGGTGACATCGTAGGTTGCCAGGGCTATGGGGCTAGTAGCAATCCGCCAAAATTCCGCTGGGGATTGGCTACTAGCCTTCATAAACATCGCTGCAACTGGCAATGCCAACATCACTACTAAATAACCGATCGTTATTTGCCAAGCCCAAGATAAGCTTAATAGACGAGGTTTCTGTGGCGAGCGCTGGGTTAACGACGAAGATGAAGACATAATAGTTACCTTGTAATTACTTTTGCAAGGTCTGAATTTTGTCAAAGATCGCTCCGTCAGCAAAGAACTTAGTCTGAGCTGCCGACCAACCACCAAAATCTTTGATCGTGCTAAGTTGCTTGACTACTGGGTATTTAGTCGGTTGGATGGGGTCAGAGGGGCGAAAGCCCAGTTTGGCAAATTCTGCTTGAGCTTCTGGAGTAAACAGGTATTTGACAAAGGCTTCGGCCACTTCTCGGTTGCCATGTTTATCGACATTGGTATCCACAATGGCGATCGGGTTGTCGATCGAGATATTGACATCTGGAACCACAAATTCAGCCTTTTCACCTTTTTGTTGAGCCAGAATCAGCTCATTTTCGTAGTTAATCAAAGCATCTCCCTGACCTTGCTTAAAGAAAGCATCAGTGGCTTCGCGGGCATCTTTGGGTAAAACTGGAGCATTTTTGTAGACTTTGCTAACAAACTCCAGAGCTTTGGCTTCATCACCGGCTTTGATGGCATCATTCCAGAGAGCTAAAAAGTTCCATTTGGCCACCCCAGAAGTTTTGGGATTCGCAGTAATTACTTTGATCCCATCCTTGGCCAAATCCGCCCAGTTTTTAATGCCTTTCGGGTTGCCCGGCCTGGTGACTAGTACTGCGACCGATCGAGAAACAATACTATCGTTAG
>JANNEH010000306.1:0-8305 GCA_031378405.1 Synechococcales cyanobacterium OTE_75_metabat_409 | reverse complement strand
AGTTGATCAATTAATCTTTGATCGCTATGCCCCGGTTGGGGTGGTAGTTGACGACAAAATGCGGGTGTTGCAACTGCGCGGCGAAATCGATCGATATCTAAAATTGGTAGCTGGCGTTCCCAACTTTAATTTATTTAACTTGGTACGGTCAGAATTACTGAATGAGCTACGAGCGGCTATTTATCAAGCACAGCGCAATCATTCACCAGTCAGCAAAGATGGATTATGCCTACCAGTAAGCGATCCACTGGCCAAAGACCCCAGGAAAGGCTTTAGCAATATCAATCTACATGTCATTCCTTTTAAGGTTTCAGGGACTGAAGAGCAACATTTTTTGGTGCTATTTGAAGATGCGCCACCAACTATCAACAACATTATTCCTATGGAGTTAGCCAGCATTGAAGGAGATTTAGCCCAAGAGAATTTATGGTTACGTCAGGAGCTGGCTGCGGCTATTCAGGAGCGAACCGCGACTCAGGAGTATTTACAGGCCGTCATTCAAGAGCATGAACATACCAATCAAGATCTCAAAGTTGCCAATGAAGAAATTTTGTCGAGTAATGAAGAACTTCAAAGTACCAATGAAGAATTAGAAACAGCCAAAGAAGAAATTCAGGCTACTAATGAAGAACTTAGTACCACCAACGAAGAACTTCGCCGCCGAAATGTGGAATCTTACCAAGTTAACAACGATTTAACTAACTTTTTAGCTAGCATCAATATTCCCGTTTTGATGTTGACCAATGACGTGTGTATTCGGCGTTTTACACCAATGGCACAGCAATTATTTAACCTTATTCCAACTGATGCTGGCCGACCGCTGAGTGATATTAGAACTAATTTGAATATTCCAGATCTAGAACCCTTGATTTCCCAGGTGCTAGACACACTTAGCATTAAAGAGCTGGAGGTACAAACCGATGCCGGATATTGGTATTTGCTGCGCATCCGTCCTTATCGCACCACCGAAAATCAAATAGATGGAGTGGTGATAGTGTTATTAGATATTGATACTCTGAAGCGCAGTGTTGCTACTATTGAAGCAGCCCGTAACTATGCAGAATCGATCGTTGCTACCGTGCAAGTGCCTTTAATTGTACTAGAAGCAGATTTACGGGTAAATACAGTTAATCAGGCTTTTTGTAAAACGTTTCAGGTAACCCAGCAAGAAAGCGTTCGATCGCTACTATTTGAGTTAGGAAACGGTCAATGGAATATTTTAGGACTGCGACCGCTCTTAGAAGATGTGTTGGCCAATGACACTATTTTGCAAAACTTCGAGGTGGAACATTATTTTGAGCAGATTGGCCAGAAAACTATGCTGCTGAATGCTTTGAAAATCATTGTAGCAGGCGATACTCAGCGAATTTTGTTATCGATCGAAGACATCACTGAACGCAAACAATTTGAATCTGAGCGATCTCGTCTGTTGGCTCAAGAACAATCGGCTCGCCATGAAGCCGAGACAGCCAACCGTGCCAAAGACGACTTTTTATCTAATTTATCTCATGAATTACGCAACCCTCTGACTGCGGTGATCGGCTGGGCGCAATTTCTGCGCACCAATAAATCGGATGAAGCAACTGTCACTCGTGCTTTAGAAGTAATCTATCGCAGTGCCAAGGCTCAGTCACAACTGATCGAAGATATGCTTGATCTCTCGCGGATCGCTAATGGCAAATTGCATCTTAACCCGCTGCGGTTTGATTTAGTCTCGGTGGTAAGTGCCGCGATCGAAGCTGTCCAACTTTCTGCCGATGCCAAATCAATTCAACTTGTACCACAGCTTACTCCAGTAGCCATTCTGGGAGATATAGATCGCTTGCAGCAAGTGCTATGGAATTTGCTTTCTAATGCCATTAAGTTTACGCCTGCTGGTGGTCGGGTGGAAATCACTTTAACCCCAGTACAGATTAATCCCCAGAAGCAAGTCGCAGAGGTTCGGGTCAAAGATAATGGCCAAGGCATTTGGCCAGAGTTATTGCCCTATGTGTTCGATCGCTTCCGCCAAGGTGATTCTAGCAAAACCAAAACTACTCAAGGGTTGGGTTTGGGCTTGTCGATCGTCCGGCATATTGTAGAGCTACATGGTGGCACAGTGCGCGCCGAGAGCTTGGGGGAAGGGCAAGGCACCACTATTATTATGCAGTTACCTTTGGCAGTAATGCCGACAATCAATGTATCATCAATAGCTTCACTGGCGGCGGTGAAACAACAAGTGACTTCGTTGGTAGGTTTGAGTATTTTGGTGGTCGATGATGATGTAGATATTTTAGATCTGATGAAGTTCATCTTAGAAAATGCCGGGGCTATAGTTACTGTAGTTACTTCTGCATCAGCAGCGATCGCTGCATTAACGGCATCTCCTGGCCAATATGATGCACTCTTGGCCGATATTGGAATGCCAGATGAAGATGGTTTTGCCTTGATTCATCAGGTCAGGGCTTTAGATCAGGAACTCGGTGGACAGATTCCAGCAGCGGCCATCACGGCTTATGCTAACGATCAAGAGCGACAATTAGCGCTCAATGCTGGTTTTCAGCGGCATTTAGCTAAACCGATCGACCCAACTCAGCTCATTTGGTTGGTTGCAAATCTAACTGGGCGAGTGGAGGCGGGGTAAGAAAACAGACCACCCCACCCCTACGGGGCACCCCTCCAAGGGAGGGGAATTAATTAGTTCCCCTCCCTTGGAGGGGTGGCAGGCGAAGCCTGACGGGGTGGTCATTATCAAGTTGTTTTTGGCCAGGTAAATGAAAATGTACTGCCCTCTCCTAACGCCGATTTTATCCAGACCTGGCCACCCCGGCTTTCTACAATTTTTTTGATAATTGCTAAACCAATTCCCATACCTTTACTGTCATCACGCCCTACTAATGTTTGAAAAATGCCAAAGATTTTTTGATGATTTTCGGGGGCAATGCCTTGGCCATTATCAATGACTGTAAATTGTAGTAAAGATCCCTGATCTTCTACCAGAATTTCTACTATACCAGTAGTGTTATTGGCTACTGTCTCTGCTGGAGAACTGTGATATTTGATGGCATTGCCAATTAAATTAGAAAGTACTTGTTTGAGCAACAAAGACTGAGTATGTAATGTAGGTAAATCGGGTGCAAAGCGAATCTGGAAATTAGCTGGGGGAGCCAGCATATCGGCTACTTCTGTTAATAGATCGCTAATATTTACATTGACAGAATCGACATTTTCTCTGCCCACCATGGCATATTGCAACAAACCCTGAATTAATGCACTCATTTGGGCGATGCGTGACTGAATTAGCTCAAGCTGATGCTGGTTTTCTTTAGGAAGCTGTCCGCTCAAATCTTTGATCAGCCAATCTGCCAGGTTGGAAATTCCTCGTAAGGGTGCTTGCAAATCATGAGAGGCGATATGGGAAAAGTCATCTAGTTCCTGATTACGTTTTTTCAGCAAATAACTAGTCTGAGCAAGATTTACATTACTTATGGTAGTTTCTTCGACTTGATCGCGCAGTTGATTTTCGATCAATTTCTGCTTAGCCACAGTTGCCTTAAGGTTAGCTACTAACTCTGCTTGCTGAATGCCGATCGCCATTTGCATAGATAATTCATCGAGTAAATTCAGCTCATTTACTTGCCATTCATGAGTTGCTCGGCAGTGATGAGCAATCAATAAACCCCAGACACTCGGCTCGGTAGCTGGTGGCACTAAAAATAAAATGGGCACAGCCAATACAGCTTTGACCTCAAATTGCTGGAGCATCTGCACATGGCAATCAGTCAAATTTGCCGATTCAATGTCAGAAACCACCATTTTGTAACCACGTAAATACTTTGCGACTTGAGCTGATTGCTCACCCTCCAAACAATTATCTTTTAGCTGGCAACCGAGGGTTGATGACCACCCTGGTGATACGGCTTCAGCCACAATTGTTCCACTCAGATCAGGGATTAATTGATAAACCATTGCTCGATCGCAGCCTAACAACTTATGGGCACCCGTCACGGCAGTTTGCAAGATTTCAGATATATTAACTACATGACTAATTTGTAGCGCTACACTCATGAATAGCTCTCGTTGCTGATACTGTCGATCGAGCTGGGCTTGTAGTTTGTGTTCATGCAGAGCATTGACTACAGCATTTACTAGTTTCTGAGCAGTAAGTTCACCTTTTACCAAGTAATCTCTGGCTCCATATTTCATCACTTCTACGGCAACTGTTTCGTTCCCCTGGCCAGTCATCATAATTATGAGCGGTAAAGCCTCTAAATGTTTAGTCAAATCCTGGAGAAAATCTAGCCCATTCATATCGGGCAGAATGTAGTCGAGCAAAATAATGTCAGGGCAGTCTCGGTAGCAAAGCTGCAAGGCATCTTCTGCTGATTCGCAGTCCAAGATATTGCAGCCCAAGTTGGGCGAAGATTCCAAATAACGGCGATATGTCATCCGATCGACTTCTGAATCATCTACAATCAATACGGTGCAGTTACTAGGAAACACATCATCATAGTTAGTAGTTTTGGCCATTGGTATAATCATTTTTTTCCCCTCACATATTGTGTGCCCATTTTGCTTACTATTGCAGGCATAATGCTTGCAGGTAAAATAGCCGCCTGAAACCAATAGTCTAACATCATCTTTACTGAGGTTCTTAGGTCATTAATATTAATTGGTTTTAGCATGTAGCTATTTGCACCAAATTGGTAACAATCTTCGATATCTTTGGGGTTTGAGGAAGTACTGAGTACAATGACTGGAATTGTTTTTAATGTTTTACTCTGTTTGATTATGCTCACAACTTCTCGCCCATCTGTGCCTGGCAGATTTAGATCTAACAGAATTAGTCCTGGTTTTTGGTCATTAGTAAGGTTCTGATATTCTCCTTCTAAATTCAAAAAATCTAAGGCTTCATCGCCACTAAGGCTGCGCCAAATAATCAGCGGAAAAGTACAAACCTGATCAATTATGCGGTTTAAGGCTTCAAAGTCTTCATCACTATCTTCTACTATTAATAAAATACCTGGCTTATCACATTTCATATTGGCTGCCCCAAAGTGAAATAAAAGGTACTTCCTTCCCCAAAAGTCGATTCCACGTCAATATTACCACCATGACGTTCAACAATTTTCTTGCTGATGGTTAGGCCAGCTCCTGTCCCACCAATATATTTGTTAGCTGGATGCAGGCGCTTGAAAATTTTAAAGATAGTCTCTAAATGCTTGGCTCTAATACCAATTCCGTTGTCTCTCACAAAGAAGATGGTTTGTGATAGGTTGAGAGATTCTGGCAGATCTGGATGGGTTTCTTCGGGTAAAATATATCCGATCTCTACCCATTTTTGTGTTCGATCGTTATATTGAATAGCATTATTAATCAGGTTGGTAAATAGCTCAGTAACTTGTGATTGATCGCATTGAAATATCGGCAGAGGCCGGGGAATCCGAAATTCAGTAAGTGCTGGTTGGCTGATTTCCATCATGGTTAATACATCTTGAATCACCTTGCCTAAATCAACCGATTGAAAAATAAGTTCAGCTCGCCCAAAGCGCGAATAGTGCAGCAATGAATTGATTAAATCTTCCATGCGCTGGGTAAGCCGCATCAGAGTTGTTAGTTTATGTGCTCCTGCTTCTCCCAATTTATCACCATAATCTTCCATTAAAAATGTAGAATAGTTGTGAATACCACGCAGTGGTTCTCTGAGGTCGTGAGAGGCCACATAGGCAAAAGAATCTAGCTCCATATTGCTACGCTCCAATTCGGTATTGAGCAAGGCTAGTTCGTCAGCTTTTTGCAGCAAAATTCCCACAATGCGACTACGTAGTTCTAAAGCAGCCTCCATTTCACAAGTTTTCCAGGGCAAAGATTTGAGTCGTACTGTTTCTTTCCAAAGTTCAAAAGACTTACGAGGAATAATCCGTGCGTTGTTATCGGCATCTACAACCATCTGTTTTTGAGGATTACCGCTCCAATTAACAGTTTGAATCACCTCTGTCCGAAACCAGAGCAAATAAGTTTGCTGCAAGCGAGAAATTTGCAGCGCTAGTAGTCCACTGGCAACATCTTGATAGTTAGCAAGCTGTGGATAATTCGTAATTAAGGTATTTGTACTGTAGACGGCACTTTTGCCAATCTGTTGATCAACCCACTCCAGTAGGTCAGGAAGCATTTCTTCTGGGGGTGTTTTACCAAAACATGTAAACTTATGGTTTTCACAAAAAACAACGCCAGCAGCACCCACCAGATCCATTAAATCATTAGGGTTTTGGCGCAAACCTTCATCGAGAGTTTGGCAATTGGCAATAGTATTCACAAATTTGGAGTGAACTATCTGAAGTTTTATTTTGTAAGCTAAGTCTTCAGCATCGGCTTTAGAGGCTATTTCAAATGCAATGACCTGCCCTAGAAATTCACAAATTGTGCGGGTTTCGTAAGAAAGCCTTTTTGGGGAATAATGATGACAGGCAATTAACCCCCACAACTGCCGATCGCGCAAAATAGAAATCGACATAGAGGCGCTAACCCCCATGTTACTTAGGTATTCGATATGTATAGGTGACACACTGCGCAGGGTAGCTAGACTCATATCTAAAGGCTGACCAGTGGCCGGATTTAAAGCAGGTTCTAATAATACTGGCTCATAAAAAGTATCAGAGATAATCCGCAGCAAGTTGAGCCGGTAGAGTTCTTTGGCTTGTTTGGGGATATCGCTAGCAGGGTAATGTAGACCCAAAAATGATTCAACACTTTCGCATTTATTTTCGGCAATGACATGGCCAGAGCCATCTTTGTTAAAGCGGTATAGCATCACCCGATCGAAACCAGTAATACTCCGAATTGTACTGACCGTTTGTTCTACCAGTTCGGCTAGGTTTGCGGTGCTTTGGAGATGGTTGATGGGTGACTTGACAAATTTATAAAAATCAAAAAAGCTCACCGATTGCTGTTCGATCGATCTCTCTAATTCCAAAATAACTACGTCATCAGTACGATGCACTACCCCTTCAAATACCTGATCTTTTCCAGCAATACATAACACTAAGCGCAATGGATTCACATTCTCAAATTCGGCATTTAAACAATCCCGAATAGTTTCAATCTGTTCTGGCTGCATTAAGACCGAGAGCGATTTACCCAATAATGCTGCTGGCTTCTTGCCCAGAAATATCTCTGAATTCTGACTAATTTGTAAAATCACCAGGCTAGTTTCAGCCAATGTTAACAAAACACCGTGAGATTGAATTGCACTGGGTATATGTATCGGCTCTCGATCGCAGTTGGTCAAAGAGATATCCCCGGTCGCCAAGTTAGGATCGGTAAGGTCAGCAATCTGCTGTTTGACTTGTGATATCAAATCTGGAGAAGTCATGCTGCACACCCACTGATGTTTTGTATTCTAATTACCTTTACCTTACTGTACCTTCCTACCTTTATGGCAGGTTGAGCAAAATATTCTGAATTACTCGATAACTGGGGCATCTTTGGCATGATTATTGGGGATATTTGATAGAAAAATAGGGGATATCTGTCAAAAGATAGAGAAAAAATGGCAGTTTATTTCTTAAGGTGATAGCGAGTATCCAGCATGAAGCCAAGCAAATAACCATGATAGATGAAACTTTGACCAAAAAGCTCCCAGAAATTGACCCGACACAATTAGAAGACCCGCGAGCATTACTAGCAGATAAGCACCGCTCTTTCTTAGAGCAAGTCATGGTCGAGGGTGGTTTTGCCGATCCCTACGATGCCCGAGACTTCACGGAGGTAGTGTTTCGGATTATGCGAGACCTAATGAGCACAGAAGCTGCCGATCGAGTGGCCGACGAGCTACACGAAGAAATGATACCAACTAAGGAAAAAGCACTGCAAATGGAAGTGACTGACTTGTGGCAAGACACCAATCCTCTGGTGGGCTTCCTCAGCCGAGTACGTCCACCCTGGCAAGGCCCTGGTATTTTTAAAATTACCTCCGATCGCTTTTTCTTTCGAGCTGCCAACGAGGGTGGACTAGAAAGAATGCCTGAGCACAAAGATGCCGATCGGCAAAAGGCTGTAAAAGCGGTTTTCGCCGCAACGAAGAAAGAGCTTTCTGCCGATCGAATTAAAGAAGTGGCCACTTGGCTACCCCAAGACGGTGTAAGAGAACTTTGGGCACAAGCATAGCTGTAACAACAGTGCAACCCAGCAATTCCAAATTCAAAAACGCTCACCAGCGTTGTCGCGCAGTTGCGGTTGTCAACTTAACTAAGTTTGATCAATAAAGACAACGCGGCAACTCAGCAAGATCAACCCTTACGTAGGGGAGTTTGAGGGGAGGCGTTCC
>JANNEH010000302.1:0-4329 GCA_031378405.1 Synechococcales cyanobacterium OTE_75_metabat_409 | reverse complement strand
GCTGGTTGGTTGATCTGGTAAAACTGTCGATCGAGGGTGATGTGCTGAATGAAGTCACCGCTATTGAAGCTATGAAAATCGATAGTAGTTTGGTATTTTACGCAACCGCTGAGGGTAACGGCCAGCAGCAAACTGAGGATCAAGATGCTTTTTCTGGCCAGGGCAGAAATCCAGGTGGTAATGGACATGTTGATAAATAAATACTCCAGCGTCAAGCCAGGTTAATTCTAGCTTTTTAGGCGACTTCAGATATCCTGGGGGTCTATGCCCATTTCTTGAAGCTTAGTCGTTAGTCGATCGGCTCGTTGCTTCTCTACGTCAGCTCGTTGCTTTTCTATGTCAGCTCGTTGCTTCTCTACGTCAGCCCGTTCTTCCCCGGTCAGCAGTAAGTTGCCGTTACTATCCCACCAGCGCAACCAGGGCAAAGTCTGATTGTCCACTCTTCCCTGCCAGATCCCTAACTCCACGCCCAGAGGTGGAATTGGATAGTGACCGCGACTGTTCGGACTCACCAATTGATAGCGCTGAGCCACTAATTCATAGACTTCTACCGATGCTTTCTTCACTTCATAAATTGCATAGAAAGGGATGCGCACAGCTTTTTCATAGACCCAAAACTTCCCAGCTTTAGCTTCGGCACTCAAAAATGGTGAAGTGGCATCCCGCTCTTCAGAGCCATCACCAGAAACAAACTCAATGGCGATTAAAGGCGCAACGACTTCTTTCCACATTACATAGGAGCGACGATATTGACCATCTAGTAAAGGAGCCACGTTAGGTACATAAAACCAGTCTGGAGCCTCGGCACCGCGCTCTGGGGGATCGACTAACCGCCAGTAGATGCCAGAATCTTGACCAATGCAGTAACGTTCATCTGGATGCAGTTGTTCTAAAACTGGGCGAATAGCACTAGTCAGTAGAATACTTTGAGGATGCTCTTGAAAGTTTTTCACAAATGTCCCATCTGACTCTGGTAGTTGGGTGTGGTCTGGCAGTGATAGAGTAGGTGGTGATTGGGCGATAGTCATAAAAATGCCTGCAAATCCAGAAAACCTTTGGTTGATTATAGCAAATTCATTTAAGTTCTCTAGCTCTAATAGAACTATTAATCAGGGCAGCAGTTTTAAGTGCAACAGTGTCCCGCTTAAAATCGGTACCCATTAATCACTGCCAGAAAAGCAAGGAAATCCTAAATAAAAGTTACCTATTCAAATCTTGTACCTGTAAATAAAAAAAGGCAGTCTTTGTAGACTGCCATTCCCTGGGTTCAAAGACCCTAAACCTTAGCGACGACGACGACCGGCACCGCGTGCTTCTTGATAATCTCGATCGCCACCACCTTCGGAACGATCTTCCGTCCGATCGCGACGGCTGATGTCACCTTGACGCAACACCGGCTTGCTAGAGTTTTCACCGCTGCTAGAACCACCGCTATTACTGCGACGTGAACCACCACCCCGGCGCTCATAACCGCCTCGGTCTCCGCGATCGCCCCGTTCATAACGATCTCCACGCTCTTGGGGAGCTGGCTCTTCCATATCTAGATAAGCCGGACGAGTGCGATCATAGATTAATTGCAGAGCAGCAGCAGCTACAGTGTGTACATCATAACCTTCGCTGAGTTGAGCAACGATCGGTAAGAAAGAAGCAACTCTTTCGCCAGTTAAAGCTTCTACAATTTCCGATTGGACTTTTTGTAAATGCTTGGCTTCGATTTGAGCACGGCTAGGAATTTGGCAGACAATCAGTGCTTGATTGGTGCGGCGCTCAATGCCCTGCATTTTGCGCCGATCCATAGGATGAATCAAGGAAATTGCCGTACCTTCTTTGCCAGCTCGACCAGTCCGACCAATGCGGTGAATGTAGTTTTCTACACTGTCTGGCAGATCGTAGTTAATTACGTGGGTCAAGTGGTCTACATCTAAACCGCGAGCGGCAATGTCGGTAGCTACAATCCAGCGTACTTTGCACTGGCGGAAGCGGTGCAGCAAGCGTTCCCGTTGAGTCTGAGACAGGTCGCCATGATACTCATCGGCACTGTGACCAGCACTTTGTAGTTGACTAGTTAGTTCGGCAGCGGCCTTCCGAGTTCGCACGAAGATAATCGCCGATTCGGGTTGCTCTAGCTCCATGATCGGCTGAAGCATTTGGGCTTTGTTCCAACCCCGAGGTACGAAGTAAACTTGCTGAGTAATTCTGCTAGGAGCGGCTTTAGGCTGCTGTACTGTTACGATCGTCGGATCATTCAAGAACTTATTGATCAACGATCGAATTTGGGGAGCCATAGTTGCCGAGAACAAAGCAGTTTGCTTAGTGCTAGGCAGTTTTTTCATCACTAGTTCTACGTCATCAATAAAGCCCATGCTGAGCATTTCGTCAGCTTCATCCAAGACAAACCAATCTACTTGGTCAAGGCGCAGTTTGCCCCGATCAATCAGGTCAATTACCCGACCAGGAGTGCCAACCACAATCGGCACACCACTATCTAAGCGCCGAATTTGTTGATCGATCGACTGACCACCATAGACGGTCAAAATCGGTGAGCGACGTACTTCGGAAGTAACAAAGGTCTTCATGGCCTCGGATACTTGCATCGCTAGTTCCCGCGTAGGAGCCAGAATCAACGCTTGTACACAAGGCTTTTGGAAGTCAATTTTTTCTAGAATCGGTAATGCGAAGGCCGCAGTTTTACCGGTACCAGTTTGGGATTGACCGACCACATCTCTACCAGCTAGCAATTCTGGGATTGCCTGAATCTGGATATTAGTGGGTTCGGTGATGCCTAGCTTTTCTAATTGCGAAACAATGTGATCAGAAATGCCGAGGCTAGTAAAGGAAGTGGTCATAATTTGGAGAATTATTTAAAGAACAAGCAGATTGAAACCAATACAGTCAGATAACTTAGTTGAGACAACCGGTTAGGTAAGGCAACAGGGTAGCTCTCCGACATAGTGCATATTAGAAGAGTGCAATATTTAGAAGGCAACAACCTCCCCATACAGGTCGTAGTGATCGGCTCGACCGATCTTAACCGGGACAATCGAACCCAGACGAGCATTACCACGCACATAGACTTGGCCATCTACTTCGGGTGCAAAACGAGCCGAGCGCCCGATCATTTCACCAGTGCTAGGATTTTCTTGCTCCACCAACACATCAACAATTTTACCGACTTCTTTCAGGTTGTTGGCCAAAGAAATTGGTTGCTGAAGTGCCATGATCCGATCATGGCGATCGGTCATCACAGCAGCGGCAATTTGGTTTGGTAACTTACCAGCCGGAGCTTCCGCTTCTGCTGAGAAGGTAAACACTCCCACATGATCGAACTGGTGACGGGCGACGAATTCTTCTAGGTGAGTAAAGTATTCCGGGGTTTCGCCGGGGAAGCCCACAATAAAAGTAGTCCGCATTACCGCAGCGGGCAGAGCCTGCCGCAGATTTTCGATGATTCGATCGTTTACATGACCCTGCCAAGGGCGATTCATCGCTCTCAGCATATCTGGATGAGAATGCTGTAAAGGCAAATCCAGATAGGGGATCACATTTGGAGTTTCTTGCATTGCTGCAATTACTGCTGGGGTCAAACCCGTGGGGTAAGCATAGTGCATCCGAATCCAGGGAATATCTACTTTACCCAAAGCCCGTAGTAGCTCTGCTAGCTGGGGTTTGCCATAAATATCTAGACCATAGTTAGTAGTGATTTGCGAGATCAATACCAGTTCTTGTACACCTTCGGTGGCCAAGCGTTGGGCTTCGGTGACTAAAGACTCGATCGTCCGGGATCGCTGCTTACCGCGCAGGTGAGGAATAATGCAAAAGCTACAGGCATAATCACAGCCTTCAGCGATTCTTAAATAAGCCACGCCTTCAGAAGTGGTGCGATAACGAGGCAGCCATTCATCGGCAATATAGGTTGGTTCCGCCGAGATTAACTCTACCCGCTCACCAGTGCCAGCTCTTTCAATGACACTAACAATCTGATGATAGTCACCAGTGCCCACCACCGCTACGGCCTCAGGAATTTCGTCCAAAAGCTGGCTTTGAAAATGCTGCGCCATGCAGCCAGTAATCACAATTTTTTTGTCGGCGGCGGCTAACTCTATTAGAGTCCGCACCGATTCTTCCCGAGCGCTTTCCACAAAGCTACAGGTATTGACTATTACATAGTCGGCAGTGTTCTCATCAGCATCCACATGATAACCAGCCTGCACTAGCAGACCGAGCATGTGTTCACTATCTATTCTGTTCTTTTCGCAACCGAGATGAGATATGGCGATCGAGGGTTTATTAACCATTGAATACGTTATTGAGGGTCGGGTGAAGAGGACA
>JANNEH010000027.1:0-20345 GCA_031378405.1 Synechococcales cyanobacterium OTE_75_metabat_409 | reverse complement strand
GGCGCCGATGCGGAGGCCGCGTGATGAGCATCGCGCGCCCGCGCGCCTTCGGCGCGACCTTCACCGTCGCGCGGCGCGAATTCACCGGCTACTTCGCCACCCCGGTCGCCTATGTGTTCATCGTCATCTTCCTGGTGCTGACGGGCACGCTGACCTTCAGCCTGGGTGGTTTCTTCCAGCGCGGTCAGGCCGATCTGCAACCCTTCTTCAACTTCGTGCCCTGGCTTTTTCTGTTTCTCGTGCCCTCGCTCACCATGCGGCTGTGGGCGGAGGAACGCCGGCTCGGCACCATCGAGTTGCTGCTGACGCTGCCGATGCCGCAATGGCAGGCCGTGGTCGGCAAATTCCTCGCCGCCTGGCTGTTCTGCGCCATCGCGCTGGCGCTGACCTTTCCGCTGGTCATCACCGTCAACATCCTCGGCCGGCCCGACAATGGTGTTATTCTCGCTGGCTATGCCGGGTGCCTGCTGGTTGCCGGCGCCTATCTGGCGATCGGCGCGGCGATCTCGGCGCTGACCAAGAACCAGGTCATCGCCTTCGTGCTGACGGTCGCGGCCTGCTTCATCTTCGCCGCCGCCGGCGCGCCTGTTGTGACCGACTCCGATCGTCGATTTTTCGATTCCCCGGCGGGTGCGTCCGACTTTTGGTTTGGTAAATTATGCTCAGCTCAAAAGTGGCAAGATCAAGATCGAAGGTCGCACCGTGCGAGTGGCCCCCTTAGTGAGCCTGAGTCGATCGCTAGAAATTGCCCACATACTGAAAGACTGGATTGTTGCCGGTAAATTTACTTTGACGGCTCCAGTGGCTGCTCTGCCAGTCGATCGAACCTTTATCCCTCAAGACCGTCGCAGTAGTGAACCGCTAAATGACGAGTAAGAGACCCCCATAAAAGGGTACCTATTCTTCCTCTTCAGCCACCTTTTTGGCCTTAATCACCGGCTTACCTAAAGGCTCACCACTAGCCGGGGTCTTCTCTTCCCAAGGCTTACCAAAAGGTTTCCGGCTACCACCGCCGGGAGGTTTACCCTTAACACCTTTAGCCCGCAGAGCCGCAATCATCTGGCCAGTGCGAATTACTAAATCATCGCCTTGGCGGAGCACGTCAAACTCCCAAAAATTACCGACCATTTTGTCCGGAAAATCGCCGATTAGTCGCAGTTTAAACTGGCGAGGCTCGGTTTCTTTTTTGCGGGCTGCTTGACGGATCTTGACGAATACTTCTTTCTTTTCCCGCGATTGAAAGACCACCTCGCCGCGTACCGAGAAATAATTATCTGGAATTTCCATCGGTTCTGGAGCGGGAGCACTGGCTGCATCAGCCACTGGCTCGATCAGCCTCGGCTCCCAGATCCCCATAATTTGCACATGGAGCTTGCCATCATCCTTGCGAACACGGGGATAGACCACCCACAGATGAGATTCACCCAGATCTAAATGCTTTTTCGCCAAACTCATGATCCGCCCCAATAGCACCGCATCAATGAGGGTGCCGTCGTCGGTGATTATCGAGCCTTTAGTGAATTCTTCTGCCGAGGCCAAATAGGCTCCCTTGACCAAACCGATCGCCCGATACTGCAAAGGCTCACTGGCCATCGGAATGGGCATGTTCCCACTCAACTCAAACATGGGCAACGGTGGCGGATAGTCTTTTGGCTTTACCGGCTTTTCGGGGCGGGGTTTAGCAGGCGACTCTGTGCCAACAGCAGTTTCTGGCTCAACCTTTGGTCGCCGCACCGGTTTGTTTGGCCGCAGTGGAGCAGGCAACTGCTCTGGGGGAAGATTCTCGGAATTCATAGATAGACACCCTGGGGTTTACTCAACTAAAACAATGCTAGCAACAAAGATTCACAACTGAAAGCCAGATTAACTGAAAGCTCAATCACTAACAGTCGCACTTTATCTTACTAAACCAAATTGCCAGTTTAAGACAAAATCTGCCTAAGATGATATGCCACTGGCCTTGCGTTGTTTGCGGCTAAGGCTAGCCAACAGTTTCACCTTCACCGACTCGAACTCCTCGCGCAGATAAGATCTGCTCAGCTTTTGCTGGTTAGAGCCGGGAGTAACCTGACTTTCCTGCAACCACTCTTGGAGTTTTTGCACCTTCGTCGCCGGAATTTTACCTTTGATGACACTCACGCAGCGGTTTTCACCATCTAGACCAAAAAACAGCAGTCGGTAAGACTGAGACTGGGCTAAGACGCTGAGGGTGCGTTCGCTAGTTTGTTTTTTCAGGTCTAAATAAGAAGGTAAAAGGCGATGCTGTCGATCGTTGTGAAACAGTGCCGCAATCCACAGCAGCATCGGATGAGGATTAGCAATGAACAAAAATTGGCAATGGGGGGGATGCTTTTTGTAATAGTTGATTTCTTCTCGGGAGAGCATAATCCAGAGAGTGGCACCTACTTCACCTTCATATTCCATCAGTCGGGGAAACACAATCTCAGCGCGGGGTTTATCGGCAGGCCAAGTAGATTGTAGGCACAAATCATCCAAGCACTTGATATCGGTGTTGGCTTTGGATATCCTTCTGCCACCAGCGGTGCTGGATTCGGCTAGGTAATTTTGCTCTAATTGCTCGATCGACTGTAAAATTTCCTCCACATTGGCAGGGCGATTATGCACAGCCTTGGCCATGCATTTCATCACCAAGTCTTCTAGCTCTTTGGGAATCTCTAGGTTTGGCCCTACTTCCCGAAAAGTTTTGGGGGGAGTTTTGTGGTGAGCGTTAAACCAGCCTTCAAAAGAGCTGCTACTAGGACGCAGTGGCAATTCACCAGTAAGCATCTGGAACATCATAATGCCCAGGCTATAAATATCCGATCGATTGTCTAGGGTCTTGCCTTCCATTTGCTCGGGTGAGCAGTAAGCCGGAGTGCCCATAAAGCCGGTGGGTGAGTCATCAGAGCGCAGCAGGGCGATGCCAAAATCTAGTACTTTCACAAAGTCTCCCAAAGTGGGGTTGTGAGTAACAATAATATTGCTGGGCTTAATGTCGCGATGAATTACCTGACACAAATTACCATCGATTTCAATACCATCATGGGCGCAGTCTAGTCCCAAACAAATTTGGCGCAAAATATTAAAAAAGCGCGGTAGGGGCATGGGTTTTTTGTGAATCACGTCTTTCAGGCTTTCTCCCTGCAAAAACTCCATCACATAAAACGGCACCTCTAGGTCATCGAGACCATAGTCTCGCACCTTTACAATATGAATGCTGTTTTCACCCAACAAGGCACTAATCGTGGCCTCTTGCATGAATCGATCGCGGACTCTTTGGGTGATGCTAGCTTTGGATAAAAATTTGACCGCCACTTTTACCCCGCCCAATAACATGTCTTTGGCCAGGTATACTTGCCCCATAGAACCCTTACCAGCTATTTCCATGAGCTGATAACGCTGGACAACCAACCGACCGAAGTTACTATCTTTGGTCATAGCTGGCCCCCAGATTCAGAGTTGGTCTGTGGCAATAAGAGTGGTAGTGATCGGTCGCGAGCGGTGAGATGCAGTCCATTTCAGCCAGTTAACTTTTTTGAATAGGTTAGGCGGTGAGCGAGAAGACAAAAAATACCATAATTTTATCGAGTTGTCTGACTAAAAAATCAAATGGGTGCTAAAGCAGCTAAATTGATCGATACCCCTTCAATATGCCCAGTTATCTGTCAAAAATTGGGTTCTGCTAGACTTGATGGACTTTGCCCAGCAATACCGCCGATCGAGCACCGGTCACCTTGGGCAAATTGCCCGGAATATTGTGCCAACGCCAATAAGCCAACAGGGCAAAGGCGATCGCTTCTTTGGAGTCACTATCTACACCAGCTTCGGCAGTAGTCAAAACTTTGGCATTAGGTAAATGACCGCGCAGACAAGTTTGTAAAAAATTATTACGGGCACCGCCGCCACAGAGCAGCACTCGATCGGGTAACCGTGGTAAAAAGCGCTGGTAGCTATCAGCGATACTCGCCGCCGTCAGGTCGGTCAGGGTGGCCAACAAGTCGGCAGCAGACAAATGAGCAGCGGCTTGGCGACAAGCAGCCAAGTACTCACGGCCAAACAGTTCCCGCCCGGTAGACTTGGGCGGAGGTTGACGGAAATAGGCTTGCTGTAGCCAGGTTGCTACTAGCGATCGATCTACTTTTCCTTGGGCAGCCCAAGCGCCATCGGCATCAAAGGTTTGCTGGCCATTGGTCAACTCACTGACCGCCAGATCGATCAAACTATTGCCCGGGCCAGTATCCCAACCCAACACGCGCTCTTCCCAATCCGCCTCAGAGTGGGGCGGTAAGTAAGTGCAGTTACCAATGCCGCCGATATTTTGAATACAGAGGTGGTGTTTGGCATCCCCTAATAAATAGGCATCAGTTTTAGGTACCAATGGCGCACCCTGTCCCCCAGCCTCAATATCTGCCGTGCGAAAATCGTCGATTGTCGGAATGCCAGTAACTTGGGCAATCACAGCCCCCCGGCCAATTTGCTGGCTGTAGCCCAGCCGTCCGGGCTGAGCGGGCTGATGAAAAACGGTCTGACCATGGGAGCCAATTAATTCTGCCCGATCACCAACCGGCTGAATCTGGCAAGCTGCTGCTGCAAAACATTGGGCGATCGATTCATCGAGTTCGGCCAATGCCGCCATGCTAATTGGTTGACCGGCACAAACAGCTAAAATTTGCTGGCGCAGAGCAGGTGGATAAGGATAAGTCTTACCGGCGATCAAGGTTACTTGTAAGTCGTTGGTGGTGCCCTGAATATTTACCAGCGCAGCATCGATGCCATCTACGGAAGTGCCACTCATCAGGCCAATTACTAACATGATTTCTCTCTGTATGGTTTAAGTCGGGCGGCGTAATCATTTAAAGCCCAGAAATTGCCTGAGATCTTTGTGGTGGGCACTGTCCACCCTACTGCTATCGGAATTTGGTCTAGGGAAATCTAGGAAACTTAATTATCATCCAAAGCCGGTGGGGCAGCGATCGCAATCTCGGTTTGCAGCGGTGGGACTAGCTCACCAAAAATACTGCGGACTTTCAGATCGCGATAAAACTCTTCTTGGCTGAGTTCTACTTTCGATTGAGCCGAGAGCAGCAACAGTGCCCAAAAAACCCCTACTCGATCGTGGGTAGTAATTTCTCCTTGATCGTTAGCTAGAGCTTTCACCCACAGGGCGATCAGTTCCTCTAAATCAATCCAATCCAAATCAGCAGCTTGTAAAAATACTTCTAACTGCTCAGCCATTTCGGTGAGATTTTCACCGTGAGCAAGTTCAGCGATCGCCTTGGCAGCCTTGCTGGCCGATAGATTGGCATGACGTACTTTGCGCTTGCTGATTGGTCGATCGCTCATGCGGCTGGCGATCGACCTGAGCTGCAAAATCAAATCTTGGAGGGTGACCGGGCGGTGCTGTTGAGGACGAGCACTGAGGCGGCGATGAATATGGCGTTCTAGGTTGGCCGGTAACCCCATAACTGCCGGGGCATCTTCCAGGTACAGATCATCGTCATCGATCGGTGACTCTGGCGGTTCTTGATTTAAACTATCGGCCTTGAGCAACACCAACATCGCTGCCCACAAAAAAGCCTGCCCCGATAAAGATAAATTGGTCTGGCGATTAGTTTGGTGATCGGTGCTAGAAAGACTTAGAGGAATCTTGGTGAGATGATTGTCAATTACATCAATGACCTGTACATCCCAAGGATCGATCTCGCCCCGTTGTGCCAAGTCGATCAGTAACTCAATGCCCAATTCCGTTAGGGTGTAAGGATCTAGGTCTGGCGGAGCGGTTTTTTCGGAAACTAGCACCATGATATTTACGGTATTTATACTAGGTAAAGAATGGTAGAGCGGGGGGCGATATTGGCTGGCTAGGAATCTGCTCCAGAATCAGCCGATCGCAGGTCAGGCGGATTGCGCAGCAACTCGATCGTGCCTTTGATGGTACCAGCGATCGGAACTGCTACCAGTACTCCCAAAAAACCCGCAATTTGTAGACCAACTAACACTGCCAGCAAAATCATTACTGGATCTAGACCGATAAAGTCACCCATCAGTTTGGGAGTCAAAAAATTGTCTTTGATCTGTTGCAACAAAAAAGAAACTACAAAGACCCAAACCGCTAAGGTAAAGCTCTTCAACAGTACCAGTAGTGTCACTATACCGATTCCTAGGGTAGCACCCACAAACGGAATCAGTTGAGAAAAGCCAATCAGGATGGCAAAAGACAGGCCGAATGGCACATTTAAGAAAAAGAAAATAATGGTTAGTGCTACGGCCATAAAAGCTCCCAGCAAAAACTGACTAATGAAAAATCTTTGGAAATTAAGCCGCAAAGATTCCCCCACCAGTGGTCCCCACTTTTTAGGTAGCAATGATATTGCTCCTGCCCACAATTTGTCACCATCAATCAAAATATACACACTCAAAACCACAATCAAGAGGGAATCGAGCAAGCTAGAAGCTGTCCCCACTGCGACCGCCACAGCTTGCTGAGTAAAACCTTCGAGCTGTTTGGGCAGGTTGGAATTAATTTGATTGCGAATTACTTCAAAATCTAGGCGTAGCCCCTTACTTTGGGCAAATTGCTCTAAGCCATTAATATTTTGGCTACTACTCTGGACCCATTTGGGCACTTGTTCCGACAGACCAGCGATTTGTTCGATCACACTGGGAACTACCGTGACACCTAAGATAATAATGGTCACCAAAGTGGCAATTAAAACCACCCCGACCGCCTGACCGCGACTGATACCGGTGCGATCGAGTGCCCGCACCGGATAATTCAGCAAAAAGGCAAAAATTGCCGAGATCGACATTACTGTAATGATGTGCTCAAAATACCTAAAAGCCTGAGAAAGCAGCCAGGTATTGGCAGCAAAGACCAAACTGAGCAGCAGCCAAACCAAAAGTTTTTTGGCGTTAATCGATCGCCACATTGTAATCCATCAGTAGAGGGCTGCAATAGATTCTAGCTGGCTTTGGACTCTAAACGGTCACTGGTTCGATTAACAAAATGATGAAACCAGGATCTTTTAGGGGTAAATTAGGAAATAGCATCTCTGCACTTCTACCTTGATTTTATGAGTTCAGTTTCCCCCGCATCCGAATTATTTTCCGATCCATCGGACTCTGCACCCACCGATCTGGCTGAACGCCAAGGTGAGCTGCCTGTTTACCTGCGACAAGCTTTGAATATGCTAGATCTGCAACCAGATTTAGAGATCGCTAAATATCGCTCCTACAAAGCAGGCAAGCTAAATAATACTCAGACCCACGAGCAGCTCAGTCCGGTAATTACTGCCGCCGAAGAAGAGGAAGAAGACTACGAAGAAATTCCGCCTTCGGAACCCTTTGCCGTGATGGAACATACTCGCACACATAGCAGCTCTATTACCGAACCACCTGGAGAGCTAGTCTTCAAAGATGCAGAGCCACCTGCAGCTAGTTTAGATCTCAGCCTACTACCACCGGGAGAAATTTCTTCGGCGCGCAATGAATATGCCCCTGCCTCTCAAGAGCTATGGCGGAGCTTGGGCAAGCCAGCACCTCCAGTCGCGGCCAAAGTACCCCGTTGGAAAATGCCGGTGGCGATCGGTTCTTCCTTAACAGCCATAGCGGCAGTGGCCGGGATGACCTATGTCAATCTGCATCCCCTGTTATTACAGCAAGTTCCGGTAGTTTCTCAGCTCACAGCACCGCCAGTAATGCCTGCTATTCCACCGGGGCAGAGCCTGCAAGGCCCCGACTTGGCCATGGGCGAATTCAGCGATCTCAGTTTGGGTAATCTCAACTCCATCACCATTCCAGGCAGTGCTGCCCCCTTGGCTCAAAATCCGGTTAGCCCCAGCAGCGCAACTGCCGTGTCCCCAGTTACTTCTGTGCTGACTAGCCCAATCGTCACCCCAAACACTACTGTGGCACCAGTCACCGCTCAGCCCACCAATGGCTCACGACTGGCTGATACCCTAATTCGGAATCTCTTACCACCCAATATTCAACAAATGGCTGGGAGTGAGGCATCGCCCCAGGTGGTCACGCCCCAGGCTCCGGTAACTACTCAGCCATCCACCACTGTTAAACCCTACGTACCCCAATCACCAGCGACCCAACCCAAGAGCAACAAAAAAATATCTGATACCACCAGTAATACTGCTCAGTATCAGGTCATGGCCAAGTATATTAACCCGATCGGCCTTGAGCAGATTCAGGTTGATATACCTACGGCGACTCGGATTGGCGATCGGATTCATTTGGGCAGCTTTAGCCAAAAATCAGCCGCCGATAAGCTGGTGGCCAGACTGAAAGAAAAAGGAATTCCCGCCTGGCGCAAGCAGAGCTAGAGAATTTTGCCAATAAGGCTGCTGATATCTTCGATTACGTTGCCATCCCCATCGGCATCAAGCATTTTAGTAGCCATCCCCAAGAGATCGTTACCGCCGCTGCTGCCAGCCGCTGATCCTAGTAGTTGAGCAACACCACTGGCATCCAAACCATTGGTTTGGCTAGATTTCCCCAAAGCTCCCATCACAATCGGGGCGAGAATTGCCATCAACTGCATGGCCTGACCAGAGCCAATTCCCGACTGTTGACCCACCACATCGGCGATCGTATTACTATTTCCACCCAAAAACTGGTTGATAATGGCACTGCCCATGCTGCCCCCAGCAGAATTTCCCAGAAAACCCATCACATTGTCGATGATCGAGCTATCATTATTTTGTGCTGCTTGGTGCAATTCATCTGCGCCATTGTCATCTGCTGCATGATTACCCATTGCCGATAGCATCATTGGCAAAGCCATATTAATCGCCGATTGGGTTGTTCCGCTATCTGAGCCAATTTGCTGGGCAATTTGACTAATTGCTGGGCTACCGAGCTGACTGGCAATCATGCCAATTAAAGGGTTCATATTATTCTCCGGTTTACTGTAAAAATCTAAGTCTCCGCCTATTCTTAGTCAATTTGCTGATTTAGTCAAAGATCGATCGCAGTTTTTAATTATCCGTTCTCTATCCAACTCCTATGAAATTAGTCGGTAGAATATTCCCGATCGTTTTAGTATTAGCCTGCTGCTTCCAGGCAATTTTTGTTCTTCCCCTGTCTATGGCTGCTCGTCCCCGCCGCGCAAAGCCACCAACATATTCGGCTCTAGAGCTAGGCATTGTGGCCGAAATGAATCGAGCCAGGGCTAATCCCAACGCCTATAGCCAGTCTTTACGAGAGTGGCGACGCAAGTTTCGGGGTAATAAAGCCCGACTTGCTCCTGGCTTTTTCCTGCAAACCAAAGAAGGGGTGGCGGCGGTAGATGAAGCCATTAAAGCGGTGGAAAATACTGGCTCGGCTCCCAAACTGCGTCTCTCTACTGGTCTTTCTCAGGCGGCTCGTGACCATGTGCTAGATCAAGGTCAGCGCGGCGCGATCGGTCATGCGGGTACCAATCGCAGCACACCCTTCGAGCGGATCAACCGCTATGGACGCTGGCAACAAGCCGCTGGTGAAAATATTAGTTATGGTGCCAGCACTGCTACCGCCGTCGTCCGCGATCTGGTAGTAGACGACGGTATTCCCGATCGAGGTCACCGCACCAATGTTTTTCGGCCAGATTACCGGATGGCTGGAGTAGCTTGTGGCTATCACAAAACCTACCAAGTCATGTGTGTGATCAGCTATGCGGCCACCTATCGGGAAAAATCCTAAACCTTCCCAAACCGCCGCTGCCGCTGCTGATAGTCGAGTAATGCTACATGAAAAGCTCGCCGATCGAAGTTTGGCCAGAGGGTTTCAGTAACATGAATTTCGGCATAGGCCAACTGCCACAGCAAAAAATTACTGATCCGCATCTCGCCACTGGTACGAATTAACAGATCTGGGTCAGGAGTGCCGTGGGTATATAAGTGGCGATCGAACAATTTTTCATCGATATTGGCCGGGTCGATCGAGCCGTCTTTCACTCCTTCGGCGATCGACTTACAAGCCTGAACAATTTCTTGCCTACTGCCATAATTGGTTGCTACTGTCCAATGGATACCCTGATTGTGGCGAGTAGTCTCTTCGGCTTTGGCAATTTCGTTTTGTAAAGCAAGCGGTAGACCATCTAGTTTGCCCACAAAGTTAATCCGCACCTGTTCGGCATTCATCTCGGCTAGTTCCCGACGCAACACTACCTCAAACAACTCCATCAAAAAATCCACTTCCTCAATGGGTCTGCCCCAGTTTTCGGTGGAAAAGGCATAGGTGGTTAGGGTTGGAATACCCCAATCTCGGCAGCAACGAACCAGATCCTTCAGGGTATCAACTCCTTTGCGATGGCCAAATACTCTGGCCAATCCATGTTTTTTGCCCCAGCGCCCATTTCCATCCATAATCACCGCGACGTGGCGGGGCAGCTTTTGTCGATCGAGATCGGCGGGTAAATCTATTAAGCTGTCAGTTTTGGACATTATTTTTTAGGCTTGAAGACAAAGGCAAAAAAACGTCGCCGCCAGCCAGTGCGTATAAACCGCTTCCAGCCTGTGGTTCTAGCTTTTTGCTCGATTTCTGGCACCAAATGCGATTCCAGAATTTCCTTCAGTTTACTACCTGTTAGGGGACGATTGAGCGCTCCTTTTTCAGCCACCGAAATTGAACCGGTTTCTTCTGAGACTACCACACACAAGCAGTTAGCCACTTTTTCACTAATGCCCAAGGCTGCCCGGTGACGAGTACCAAGCTGTGCCGACACTGTTTGCCCAGACAGCGGCAAAATCACCCCAGCCGCCACCACTCGATCGCCACGGATCAGTACTGCCCCATCATGCAGCAAAGTAGTGGGCTGAAAAATAGTCTGTAGCAACTCTTTGGTTAGCTCCGCATCGATTTTTACCCCCGGAGCCGAAAAATCTCGATCGTCTAGAGGCGAACTGGTTTCTACAATCAACAGACCGCCAATCCGCTTTTGGGAAAGATCTTTCACTGCTTCTACAATGCTATCGATTGGCGAATCCAGTTTTGGCCCGGTGCGCCGCACTGATCGAAACAAGTAACTCAGATCTCCGCGCCCCAACTGTTCTAAAAAGCGCCGAAACTCCACCTGAAAGGCGATCGACATCGCTAACCCCGAACCAATTACCAGTTTTTCGAGGGCAAAGTACAAAAAATTGAGCTGAAATTTGCGACTTAGAGCAGCAGCGATAATCAAAATCACCAAACCCCGCACAATCCACAGGGTTCGCCGGTCGCCGATCGCCAAAAATATAATAAAAACTAAGCCGACTACCAAGCTCAGGTCGATGCCGCGCATCACCCAGTTGCCAACTTCTAGCCAATTTACATTCCAGTCCAACCAGTCCAATTCGATCGTCTGCCAGTTCGCCTCCCACTATGCTAGCTGTTATGGGACAGTTCGGGCACTCTAGATTAGTTGCGATTACTATCGTAATCACGTTTAAAGACTTTTTGGTTAAGGTAAACTACCTTGGGAGTTAAAGGTGGTAGCTGGCTGGCCACGTTAAAGTTGGTATCAAAAGAAAAATTACGGATTGGTGGATAGTAGTAATAATAGTCAGATTGACTTCTATCTACGATGTTGCCAGCAGTTCTACCATATTGATATGGGCCGCTAAATTCGGCAGGTGTTCCTAGGCTAATAAAGGAGCCGACGTAAGTCAATGGAACATTTTGCCAATTCTCTAACATCCGTATGTAATTATTCAATCCGCCAGAGTAACGGAATGGGCTACCAGTAATATTGGTGAGATCTGTTTGACTCAAAAACGCTGCCCGAATATTAGTAGGCGTGGCAACTGGTACATTTGCAGGAGTTCCACTGTAAGTAGCATTGGCAGTCAAACTAGCATAGGTGCCTTGCACCGGATTACCACTGGCATCATTCAAATCACCGCAGCTAATGACTCGATCGGCATTAGTGCAAGCGTTAGAAAGTACGGCAATGGTATCACCCATAGCTGCTGCTGCTTGGCTATCAATGGTGTTGTAGTCACCTTGTAAGTAAATAGCTTGCTCGGTAGCCAGGGTGAGGGGGGCTGGCAGATTGGCACCATCGCTAAAACCAAAGCCATAAACACTGTTGCCAGCAGTGTAAGAATAAGCAGTTTTATCGAGGTTGAAGTGCCAAACCAAACCACCTTCGCTGCGATCGCTGGCTGCCAGACCAAAAGCGCGTAAGCTACCAGCCGGAGCAAGGGCATCAGCGGCGGCTGGGGCATATATTTGATTGGCGGTGCTAGTACCAATGCCACTAAAGTTGTCGGTGACGGCACCGGTAGCGTCCAGTTTCACTGCTCTACCATCCCGATTCCAAATTGCCAAACTGCGAACATTGGTTTGCAATACCTGAATGTTTCGACCTTCGCGCCGATCGTTTACTGTCGCCACCTGAAATGGCGCGGGCAGAAAGCAATTACCAGCCAGTGCGGCAATTTCCTTGGGGCTGGCATCCAACAACTGCGCTTGTTTTTTAGACTTGATACTAGTGGCATCTAAGTAGGTATCAAAAGTTGTACGGAGCGTGGTGGAAGAACTCAGCGGGGTATTTATTGCCGAATATGGAATGGGAGTAGGCTGAGCTGCAATTGCTGCGGAGAGAACTTGGGCTGCGATAGCTTTTTCAGCCGCATTCAGACTGACTGATAAACTGGAAGTTGGTACTCCGCCACAAAAGGCTGTTTGCTCAGCGCTACTTTTTTTATCGAGCATGACGGGTTGGCGCAAACTGCGTAAACTACCATCATCTAAAGTAACTGTTGTGGCGGTGCCGTATGCATTCTTGGAAATGCTGTTGATTTTAAAAGGCAGGGTTGCCAGATTGCTATTGGGAGTGAATTCCACTTGCATATCGGCTTTGTCGTAGTATACGCCAGCTTTACTTAAGAAGCCGGGTTGGGGAATGTCTAGCCGATCGATTTTGGGTCTTAGTTTGCCGCTGGCTGCGGTAATATCAGCAGGCGTAAGTTGGTTATTGGCCTGTGTCCAGGCGATTAAGGTACTAATATCGTAATAGTCAGTTGGCCCAGAACCAGTTTTAACTCTAATTTGCGGTGTACTACCTTTGGAGTGATTGGTGACAAAACTCATAGAGTTATACATGTCACCGACACTAGTTACTTGTCCTTCTAACCTTAGATCATTACCTGGAGCCATATAGAGATTAGCATTGGTATGCACAGGCCCATTGAGACCCATATCTGGTGTTGGGTTGATTTCTAGGTCGTTTTCATAGAAGGCGGCAAATTGGAATAAAGGGACGACTCGGCTGTTGAAATCCATTTGTAGCAAGGTTTGAGCTGCTACATTGGCATTGTTGGCATTAGCGTTAGCGGCATCATCTGATTTCAGGGCAGAAGCATAAATGCGATAGCTGTATTCGATCGCATTTAAGCCTGCAAATACTTCTCCAGCAGGTATCCTTCTGGCAAGTGGGTAGCTGGTAGATTTTTGAGGGTTAGGCTGAACAAAAGTATAGGCTGAGTACTTGGCATTATTACTAGTTTTAGATTTTTTATTGGAAATATTGATAATACCAGTCGCACTTTCTATCTGTTCATAAGAATCAAAATATTCAACATCACACTGAAAGTCTTTGCTACCTTTTTGTCCGGTAGCACCCGAAATACAGTTGGCCATTTTCTCCGATGGGCTCAAACCATCTGGAGCATTCCCATCCGGCTGAGAGAAGCCGATAAATTTAGCGTGAGTTTTCCGCGCACGCTTATTTATCCCCGATTCGGCTGCATAAAAAGTTGTGCCACCATCCACGATCGCATTGGCACTAGACTTATAAAGCCGACTGGAGAACATGTAAATACTTAAGATGCTAAAAATCAATATAGCCATCACAGATGCTAGCAACATAGCATAGCCCTGCTCTTGATGATCGTGATGATTTCGATTGTGTCTAACCTGTTTAGATGTGATTGTTTTCAACAGTATGAGGCAAATCAACTCAAAGCCTTTTTTGTTCGATCGATGATTATTCATATCTAACAAAGTTCTTGCTACTATTCATATAAATCCCATAAACCAGAGGTCAATATCCTTGACAACCAAAATCATCAAAGATAGTCAGCAAGCATTCACTTGCTGACTATCTGAATTACTGTCTTTTTTGAGTGTCATAGTCTCGCTTAAAGACTTGTTGGTTGAGATAGACAACTCTAGGAGTTAGCGGTGGTAACCCAGCAGCCATATTGAAATCAGCATCAAATCCAAAATCTCGAGTAGGGATATTGTAGTTACAAGTATTACCGAAGCAACCACCCCTGTATGGTGCGTTAAATTCGATTGGAATACCCTGGCTCACAAATGATCCTCGGTATTTGAAAATTTGAGCTGGCAATGCTGGAGTGTTGCCAGCATTGTCTGTCCACCAATCTTCCAACATGCGAATATGATTGTTCAGACCTGGACCTCTTTCTACTAAATTACCTGCGTTCACTACAGCTTTTTCGGTACCCGACAAAATAGCTGCTCTTACCACTGTAGTAGTAGCTCTTGATATCTGTTGACCCCAAGGCTTTAAGCAAGTTAATTCATAGTTTGCAGAACCGTTGTAACAGTTATTAGAAAGAATTGTGAGACTATCAGCTAAAAATGATGCTGGTTTCTTTTCACTGGCAGGTGGATAAGGTTGTGCTGCACTAGTCGCAGTAAATTGACTCTCATCTAGAACAGCAGTCATATCACCAACTCTATCATTAGTGCCAACTCTAATAGCAGGTTCTTTAGTACTGGGGTTATTATAGTCGCCTTGTACATAAACTGCCTGATCACTAGCAATGGTGAGTGCTCCTGGTAAGCGAGTTCCACCCGAGAAAGCAAACCCATAAGGACTCAATCCGACTGCATCAGAACGAGTTATCCCGTTTCCAGAGGCATAGTTGTAAGGAGCCGCTCGATCAATCATCGAATAGTGCCATACCATACCACCTTGGGTATCGTCTTGTGAACCTAGGCCTAAACATACCAAGTCACAATTCGCGTTCCCCATAACAGGATCGGTTGCAGCCTTAGGGTTAGGGGCTGTCCACAAACTTCCAACTGGGGTGGCAGGTCTTCTAGCAAACAACTTGTCCGCAGTAGTTAGAAGAGCTGTACCATTCCAATATAAGCCATCTCTATTCCAGACTGTTAGGCTCTTGATATTAGACTGCAAGATATCCATGACCCGGTTCTCTTTGCGGTCAGTATATATATTGTTGTTGGTACTGTTAGTCGTGCTGTCATATAGTCTTTGCATTGGTGGCGGCAAGAAGCAGCCACCTTTGCCGTTCTCCGTAGGAGTGAAGGTATTTGTATTGAATGCTGCGATTTCACGCAATGGCAGATTTACAATACTATCAACAATAGCTGGAGTTGCACTAAATTGAGCATTAGCTTTAAGTGTATTGGTAAAAGACACGCCGAATACAGTACTAGCATTTTGTTTGGTGGTGTTGTAAGTAAATGCGCCCGGTGCTAGCGGTGCGATCGCCCTTTGCATTTCATTAATCACTACCGTTCTTTGAGCAGCAGTTAAATTTACAGATGGAGTGGGCATTGCCTCTCCGACATTATCCGGCTCACCCAAATCAATGTTACCCGAACCATCTAGCCTAGGGCATAACCGAGAAATTTCACTAAATTGTTGCCTATTAGTTTGGGTACTGACCCTCATTAAAACTGGTTTTTGCAAGCTATCGATCACGCCATTGCTGAAGATTTCGAGAATAGCAGGTACCGAACCTGACTGATCTAGGCGCGTGATTTGAAAAGGTGCACCACCTCTTCGTGGATTGTATTCTACTCTTAGATCTGCTTTTGTGAAATATTCTCCAGGGGCACCAGTAGAATCTACTTTGCTTAAGAAACCAACGGGTGGTAATTGTAATTTGGACTGCTTTTTGAGCCGACCATTACTATGTGTAATATCGTTAGCAGAAATCAGCAGATCTCGGTTATTCCAAGCATCTGATACATTGATACATTTGCTAGCTATTCCAGAACAACTAATGCCGCTATCTGGATATGGACCACCCACATCAAGTAAAACTCTTTGTCCACCTGCAGCAACAAATGAATGACTAGCGACATAAGACAAAGATCTATATACATCTCCGGTAAAAGTAACCGGACCATTGATAGTTAGCAATCCACCGGGGGAAAAATAAAGACTGCTATTGGTATGAACTGCACCATCAACTGTCATATTCCCCGAAGGAGAGAATTCTAAATTATTCTCATAAAAGGCGGCAAATTGAAAAACAGGAATTAGGCGATTGATAAATTCCATTTGCAGCATTGACTGAGCCGTAACGTTATCATCGCCAGCAATAGTCGATTCCTTGCGGGCAGTACTATAAACACGATAGCGATTTTCGATCGCTCTCAATCCTCTGTAGTCACCAGTAGTCATTACCTTGAGTTCAGTAGTACTGCTACCGGCTCCAGCCATAGGTCTCACAAAGCTATAGTTTTTGTACCTAAGACCTGTATCGCTTTTAACTTTGCTAGTAGCACCAATTTTACCATCAGTAATATCTACTACTGTCATCGCTTCATTATAATTGCTGACATCTTCAATACAGGCAAAATCACCTGTTCCCTTCGTTGCAGGGTTAGTCCCAAAACAGTTCGTCATCTGTTCGGCTACAGTTGCACCAACTGGTTGCACACCGGTTGGTGTTGCATAGGCACTAAACTTTTTCCGTACCTGATTAGCCCGTTTATTCAGACTGAATTCTGCCGCATAGAATGTGCTGCCAGAATCGACCATGGCATTAGCAGAGGATTTATAGAGTCTACTAGAAAACAAATAGATGCTGAGCATACTAAATACTAAAATAGACATTACTGATGCCATTAACATGGCATATCCAGCATCTTGCTTATTAGAAGATAACTTCTGTAATAAGATCAGCAATTGCAAAGAATGACGAATTTCTGTTTTGTTTCTCATGACTATACCTTCCAGCTATTTGCTAATTACTTGTGAAGTTGAATATTTTGTTGAACCGTAGAAATTAGTTTTATTTGGAAGATAAAACATTCCGGGGAAAGAAGGTGCCACGAGAACTAAAACTTTCTTCTATTCTTGCTTTTTCAGCAGCAGAAACGGAGCTTAAATTTCTTCCTCTCAACCCACCTTCTAATGGATCTATAGGTTTGATATTAACCGTGACACCTCGAATATTTTCCCAGTTTGCTTCACTACCAGCAGTTGTAATGGGGAAAGATCCATTCACCGATCGAACTGTGGGGCTAGGAGTTGGATTTGCCGCAGTAGCAGTAGCAGCGGTTGTCATGGTGATATCTAGTTTTTCAATATTGGTAGCAATAGTATCTATCACTCCAGTTGGATCAGCAACAACATCAGGATTAGCACAACTTGCTTCCACAACACTATTTATCCGCACCATTAAGTTGGTTCCACAGACTATATATTCTCTTTTTTCTACTAAATATGCTGTGTTACCTACTTTGATTTCTGGTGATACATTACGGCTAATAATTCCAACCCTAAGGTTGAGGCTCCCACCAGTAGCATAAGCTGGACTGCTTTCATTTGTATATACAAATGGTTGAGTTGCTCTACTGGTAATATTATAAATTATTCCCAATGTCATCTGATTACGAGAGGCAATTCTCTGATTTACCCAACCTTCTTGCTGCTTCGGTGGAAATGTGTCAGTGGCTGCAATGGTTGGACTAGCCGCAGTTCCAGGATCTAAAGTACAAGCTGGTTTATCTGCATTAAGATTTGCCGAAGCTTGTTTATCAACGGCAAAAAGAAATCCATTGATTGTCGTACCAGCGGCATAGTCTTCGCAAATAGCAACTGGTTCACTAATAGCACGATACATAATAATGCTAGATCCCCTGGCAGGGACAGGATTAGCTCTTACTTGGATAGTAGGGAAACTTGGCTCCACAATTAATTCTCCAGATTGTCTGATCTCACGCCCAATTATTTCTAGGACTGACGACATTTTTTGTCCGTTTTCTACAGTCTTCTGATCTTTACTGAAAGAAGCCTGTGTCCTGACTAATGCCTGGGTGATTAGAGCTGCAGCAATTGTGGTAATAGCCATGCCGGTGAGCAATTCTAACAAGGTGAATCCCTGTATCCTGTATCTATTTCTTGTTTCGTAATTATTGTTTTTCATGTATCTCCTCATATGATCCGTTAAGATTTTTACTGACTGTCAATAAAACTAGCAGGAAATTATTTGAAATCTGTAAAGGCAGCTTGTGTTTGATAAATTATGCTTTCGTCAGATGCAGAAGGTCCTTTGGGATCTCTAATAGTTATTCTGAAAGCTCGGTAGTCATCAGTACAGGCATCTCCGGCTGGTTCACAATAGCGAACTTCAACAATATAATTGCGACCCAATGCTGAAGTTTGCTCTATTGGCAAATTATTGACAGTTGTATCTACTTTAGGAATAGCGTCAAAATCTTGACTTCTGATACTATCAAATATTTTTTGGGAAACCATTAAAGCCCCAGCTCTAACTTCACTTTTGTTGTTGTTTATTTTTGAATACAAAATCATCGGCATCGCATAGGCCAAACAAACACCCATTGTTGCAATGGCAATAACAACCTCAATCAAGCTAAAACCTTCATCTTGTTTTTTGTATTTATTTTTTACATTATTCGTCATGACTTGGGTCGATCGATTGTTCATATCTTTTACCTGATTTAATGTTTATATGCTTAATTTATTTTTAATTTTAATTGAATTTTCCGCCTGTAATTTCTGAGCCATTTACATCGTAAGTTCTGTAGTCAACATCGCCAACACTAGTAATAGTAAAAGCTGCCTTCACAGCTTTAGAAGTACTTTTATTGTCTATGATCATAAAATCTCTGGATGCAGAGCCAACGGGCAAAATGACTTCGCCTTTACCGTTAAAACATAAACCAGCAGCCGGGAAGTTTGTAATCCGCAGACTTTCTGGAAGATATAAACTCTGTGAGGGGTCTTCTTGCCAAGCGGCATTAGGTAAAGCATTACAGTTGCCATTGAGCAAACGGTCAACTTTCAAATATTGCTCGTTGGTACTAGCTCTTAGTTGCAACGTTACCCGATAAGGATTGCCAGCATTAGCTCTGGCCTTTAAACTGACTACTCTAAAAGCAGACTTTACTTGTGGAACTGCGTTCGCAAATTTTCTATTTTTAGATAATGAGGGGAGTGCGATTGCAGCAAGAATACCAACAATCAAAACCACCGCGAGTGTTTCGACTAAAGTAAATCCAAGGTTGGTGTGATGAGGTCTGGCCATAGGGAAATATTGTGGGCAGTACACCCAGTACATAAGAACCGAAAGATAGGCACAATTGTTAGTAATATCCAGTTGCCATCTTCCCATATTTAAAAATAAAACTTAGGATATTTAGCTGATATCTAATGCAATTATTGCCACCGTAGCCTGGTCTGCCTGTGATAGTTATCACTTGTCACAAACTCTAGACCTTTCTATTCTTCCCAATATGCCTCCACTCAGGAACATCTCCAAAAAAATCCTCAGTAGATTAGCAGTGCAAGCTAATCTACTGAGAAACAAACCGAAAAAAATATTGGTGACTGGGGAAAATTTAGCCTAGAACTTTCAAGATATCGTTGGCATGGGTAGCTGTACTGACATTTTCATCTACATGGACGATCGTACCCGCTGCATCGATCGCATAAGTAACTCGCTTAGAATAACCACCAGCATCTACGTCATAGGCTTTAGACAAGGCCCCGCCCACATCGGCTAACAAGGGAAAAGGCAGACTAAATTTGTCAGTAAAAGCTTGATGAGCCGCTTCATCGTCTTGACTAACTCCCAGTACCATAATACCCTTGCTTTGGTAAACCGAATGATTGTCCCGGAAGCTGCAAGCTTCTTTGGTACAACCGGGCGTGTCATCTTTGGGGTAAAAATACATAACCACCCGCTGACCAGCCAGACTGGACAGGGTCACGGTGTTGCCGCTGGTGTCTTTAACATTAAAGTCTGGTGCCTTCGCACCGGTAGAAAGAGCCATGATGTGTGTGTAAATAGAACTGCGCCCCTATTGTATATCGAGCTAGGAGCAGGCGATCTACATCTCAGTGTCTGCTATTTGTTAAAAAACCCTAAAATATGTGCTAATTAGATGACTAATTGTTACAGAAAATTATAAGATAAGTAACAATGTAGACCCAGTCGGTGTATGGATTTGAGTTGAAAAAATACAGTTAAGAATTATGAAGTTGTCAGTATATAGGAGCGGAAGAAAGGTTCACCAGATTTTCCGACTAGTAGTTCCAGCAAGCTGAATTCCATGCCCGTGAGGCGAATGCGTTCGTCACCTTTGCATACTTGGCGTTTGTTGGTATCTACCCG
>JANNEH010000273.1:0-3896 GCA_031378405.1 Synechococcales cyanobacterium OTE_75_metabat_409 | reverse complement strand
GGTCAGATGGTGCCGGTCTTCCTGCACCGAACCATACAAAGACTCACCACTAGCCAAAGTCCGCACCTGCACCACCCCGGCCAGTTTCAGAGCATCTAGTGCTCGATATACGGTGGCCAAGCCTATGCCCTGGCTGCGGTTACGCAGTTCCACATAAATATCTTGAGCTGAAACCGATCGCTGCAATTGTTTTAATAATTGCAATATACGGTCTTGACTGCGGGTGAGTACCACTTTCATTAGCAGCTAACGCTGAACGGGAGGAGCTGAAGATTTCCGGCCATTTTGCAGCCATGGCGTTATATTATATGGGAGTTTGGCGATGGAATTTTCAGAGAATATGGCTCAAACATACCAAGCACGAATTTATGTTACTTTGCGTCCTTCGGTGTTAGATCCGGCAGGAGCGGCTGTGCAAGCTGGCATTAGCCAAATGGGCTTTACCGAAGTGCAAGATGTGCGCATTGGCAAATATGTGGAAATGTCGGTGGTGGCGATCGATGAAGCGGCGGCCAAAGCGGAGTTAGACCAAATCTGTGGTCAGTTGTTAGCTAACCCCGTCATTGAGAATTATCGCTTTGAGATTTTTGCTGTTTCGCAAACTGTGGGCGCAAAGTAGTGATTGAAAAATTTGGAAATGAAAAACTTAAAACAGTCAAGTTTGGCGTGGTGGTTTTTCCCGGCTCCAACTGCGATCGAGATGTGGCCTATGTTACTCGTGATATTTTAAAGATGTCTACCCGGATGGTTTGGCATCAAGAAACCAATATTGATGACCTAGATGTGGTGGTGCTACCAGGGGGGTTTAGTTATGGAGACTATCTACGCTGTGGCGCAATTGCCCGGTTTTCGCCGATCGTGCAGGCGGTGGTGGAACATGCCCAAAAGGGTAAATATGTGTTGGGTATTTGTAATGGCTTCCAAGTTTTAACTGAAATTGGGCTGCTGCCAGGAGCCTTGGTGCGCAACCGAGATTTGCATTTTATTTGCGATCGGGTGCCTTTGGTGATTAATAAATTGGTTGCTCCCTGGACAAGCAGCTATGTAAATCAAAACCAAATTACCCTGCCGATCGCCCATGGGGAGGGTCGCTACCATGCTGAGGCTGATACCCTGGCTGAGCTGGAGGAGCAAGAACAGGTGCTGTTTCGCTATGCCGGTGAAAATCCTAACGGCTCACTGCAAGCCATTGCTGGGATTTGTAATAGTCAGAAAAATGTGTTGGGTATGATGCCTCATCCAGAACGGGCAGCGGATGGAGTGCTGGGAAGCACCGATGGCTTAGGGGTTTTTCAGAGTTTAGTGGCCGCTTGCGCTTAAAAGACCCTCACCCCAGCCCTCTTCCAAGATGGGAGAGGCGGCAAGAGACTACGCTTTGCGCTCCGGCTCCCCTTTTCCCGCCCTGGGGAATGAGGGTCTTGATTGCAACCTAAAAAACCAAGCCCAGGAAAACATCTTGGGCTTGGTTTTGATTGCTAAATATTAGCCCCGACCACGTGGTCTAGTGCGTGGTAGCTCTTGAGGTAAGTCCGGAGTTACTGGCGCAGTAGGTGCAATAGAGCAACTACAACCATCAGCACCACCAGCAATTACCAAGAAGTCATTAAAGTCTTCATCGGTGCGAGTGGCACCTTTTTTAGTTTTCATCTGGTCATCCCAGTTGATTCTGACTCCCTGCGAACCCAGTCCTTCAAAGCCTTTATCTAATTTGGTCTGTTGGCGACTGTTGGGGTTGCGTAGATCGACGGAATAAACCAACGAAGCTACCCGACCACTGGCAGTTCTAGATTCTAGATACAGAGTGTAAGGAGTGTTGGCCTTAAAAGTAAAGGTGTTTTTGGGTTGGCTGACCGCATTACCGGGGGTACCTAAAAAGTCAGTGGCCTTATTTACAGCGCGATCGCTGCTATCGGAAGGCTTGTCTTCCTTAATCAGCGGTGTTTTTTCGCCGCTATTTAAGTCCATGACCCCAAAAGTCGCCATGTAAGAACCATGAGATTCTAAAAACTCAAAATCGATCGCCGTATCTTTGTCGAAAGTAATTGCCTGGGGGCTGAATTCGTCAGCAGCCAAGACTGCTGGTGCAGCCAGACCCAGCAAGATAGCACTGGCGAAACCAGCACCTAAAGCAGATTTGAATTTGTTTGCCATTGTTTTAGTTGTTTCAGTGGTTAGAGATTAGTACTACCAAGTAGGGCTGTATTTAGCGCTAGTGCTTTGGGCATCGCCCAATTTGTCGCGGCTAGGGTTCTTCACTGACTCTAAGAAAGCCGCCGCATCAGCCTTAGCTTTAGCTAAATTTGCTTCTAGTTGAGCACGTTCTTGTCCGCCACCATCGCCACAGTTACAGGGCTGACTAGCACGGGAAAAGTATCGCGGGCCAGTAGGTGTGGGCTTAAAGTTATCTAAGGCACTTTGTGCCGCAGCTAACTGCTGCTGCAAAGACTGCGCTTGGCCAAGAGTAGAAGAATTGTAGCCAGCACTTCCTGAACCAGGGCCACCAGAACCAGTCTGAGAACTATTAGAGTTGTTGAAACCACTAAAGTTGGAGTTATTAGTCCCCGAACAGTTAGAGCAGGTATCAGCATTAGCTGGAGTAGCCGATGAGTATGTAACAGCAGCTAAGCAGGTAGCCGCTAACACAGCAGCAGCAAAGCTATCACGTAATTTCATAATTTATTTTTCCTTCAGATTTATATTGTCAGCCTAGAACTTAAAGGCAGTACCAACACCCAGTACAAACCGGGCACTTTGGCCTTGGATGCCGGAGATATCTCGGAAAGCAGGGGTGATGACCAGCGGGAAGCCATCGCCAAAAGGAGTAATAGACAAACCAGCAGCCAAATCTTGGCCAGTCCATTCCACGATCGCACTGACGGGCTTAGCTAACCGAAAAGCCGCCGAGCCGAAGGCATTTACACCACCAGCTTCCAGGTTAGTGCTGGTAGTACTGTAGGGCAAGAACTGACCGCCACCAACACCTGCTGAGAGGGAAATTCTGCTCAAGAAGCTATCCACATCTTCAGTGGTACGAATTACCTGGGTAGCCACTGCATAGTAGGAGTTTTTGGGGTAATCGGTTTGATTGCCCGTGTTGCCAAAAGTGATGTTAGCAAAACGGTTCCAGCCGATCGCTACTGCACTATCACCAAAACGCTTGTGCAACTTAGCATTGAAACCACCACTACCAAATCCTTGGCTGGAACCGAAGCTATTGATGGTATAAGAAAGTTCCAAACCTACAGCTTCGGTAGCATCAAATAGACCAACACCAATGCCTAGTTCACCATCGGATTTGTCAGTACCACGAGTCCTAGATTGATAACTACCAGACAAGAAGCCAATCCCGTTATCGGCACCAAAGCCTACGGGGTTATTGATGCTCATGGCTGGAGATACTCCAAAGCCTTGGCTACCAGGAACAGTCACTGGAAATTTCTGATTGTTCAGATCTCCTAGTTGCCGGTCTAAATCTGTGGTGCTAGGAGCATTCTGGGCTAAAAGATTGTCATTATTGTTAGCCTGAGCGGGCTGAAGAGGATTGCTTGCCGGAGCAGTCTTTAAAGCCGTTGGCTTTTTCTTGGCCGGATTACCAGCTAATTGCACAGGAGCAAAAGGGTTATCGATGTTGGTAACTGTAGACTCCAGGGGAGCAGCCGGTTGGCTAAAAGAATTCAAAGAGCTAGATTCAGCTATTTTTACAGATGGAGTCAAGCTGGCCTTGCTGGCAAAAGGATCAACCGAAATCTTGCTCACTGTAGTATCGTTAAAGCCATTGACCTTGCTACCGGCCAGATTAGTGGATGGTTTGGTAACTATATCTAGCGGGCCAGCCGCTTGGCTGGGCATTTCTGCAACTACGGGCAAAAAGCAAGCTAGGCTCACCGACCACAATA
>JANNEH010000265.1:0-11834 GCA_031378405.1 Synechococcales cyanobacterium OTE_75_metabat_409 | reverse complement strand
GAGTTTGGTACAATTAGCTACTTACCGACCAGGCGAGGATGTCAACAATTGTCTTGTGCCCGTATTGAGCATTATTTCAGTTGTGTGTATCCGAGGTAAAAGCATAGTCCATCGACTCCACCAGACATCTAGCCTTGGTCTATTCCTCTTGTTTCCAACCTTCATGGTTTTTTCCAATCTTCATGGCTAAACAGCGCGTTCTTTCTGGGGTACAACCAACCGGCAACCTGCACTTGGGAAACTATCTGGGTGCTATTCGGAACTGGGTAGTCAACCAGGCTGAATACGAGAATTTTTTTTGCGTCGTAGATCTCCATGCCATCACCGTTCCTCACGACCCAAAAGTGTTGGCCGAAAATAGCTATGCGATCGCCGCTCTCTACTTAGCCTGTGGGATTGATCTGGCTCATGCCAATATCTTCATTCAATCCCATGTGCGGGCGCACAGCGAGCTGGCCTGGTTGTTTAACTGTGTTACCCCGGTAAACTGGCTCGAAGGAATGATTCAATTCAAAGAAAAAGCCATCAAACAAGGCGACAACGTTAGTATGGGCTTAATGGATTACCCGGTGCTGATGGCCGCAGATATTTTGCTGTATCAGGCCGATCGAGTACCAGTAGGCGAAGATCAAAAGCAGCACTTAGAACTAACCCGCGATATTGTCACCCGCTTTAATCATTTGTTTGCTACTCCAGAAAAACCAGTATTCAAAATGCCCGAGCCGCTGATCCAAGCCGAAGGAGCAAGGGTGATGAGCTTGACCGATGGCACTAAAAAAATGTCCAAGTCTGATCCTTCAGACCTGAGTCGGATTAATATTTTAGATACTCCAGAGCTGATCCAACAAAAGATCAAAAAATGTAAAACCGACCCAGAGCGCGGTTTAACTTTTGATAACCCCGATCGACCAGAATGTCGCAATTTACTGGGTTTGTATGCGATCGTCAGTGGCCAAACCCAGGAAGCGGTGGCCATAGAATGTCGGGAGATGGGCTGGGGGCAGTTTAAGCCCTTATTAACCGAGGCGATGATTGCTCATTTGGCTCCGATTCAGGCCAAGTACCAAGAGGTGATGCTCGATCGATCTTATCTAGAATCGGTGTTGCGCAGTGGTCGTCAAAAGGCTGAAGCGGTTGCGGATGAAACTTTGGCAGCAGCCAAGCAAGCATTGGGGTTTTCCACTCCGTTGTAATTAGAGTAGCAACATGGATGTTGATGCCTGAATCGCTGAAAACTTAGATGTGGGCACTGCCCACCCTACAATTATTTAGATTGTGGATAAAATCCACAATCCACGAAATTTATAAATTTTTTCATGAACAACTTTCAACAGGCAGTCCAAAACGGTGAATTTTTAGTTACTGCCGAAGTAGCGCCACCCAAAGGTAGTGATCCTAGCCATATGTTGGAAGTTGCCCGTTTGCTCAAAGGTCGCGTCCATGCTGTGAATATTACTGATGGCAGTCGGGCGGTGATGCGGATGAGTCCGTTGGTAGCAGCGGCGTTGCTGTTGCGGGAAGGAATTGAGCCGGTCTATCAGGTGGCCTGCCGCGATCGCAATCGAATTGGCCTGCAAGCAGATTTGTTGGGTGCCCAAGCGTTGGGCATTAAAAATGTGCTGGCCTTGACTGGTGATCCAATGAAAGCGGGAGATTATCCCCAGGCTAAAGGAGTTTTTGATTTGGAATCGGTACGGTTGTTGGGATTGATTTCCCAGTTAAATGCTGGGCTTGATGGGAACGATCAACCTCTGCCGGATGGGGCAACTTCCTTGTTTTATGGTGCAGCAGTCGATCCGCAGATTACCAGTCGGGCTTCCTTAAAAAATCGCTTCGAGAAAAAAATTGCCGCCGGAGCGCAGTTTTTTCAGAGTCAGTTAATCTCAGATTTTGATTTACTCCAACAGTTTATGCAAGAAATTGCCCAGCCTCATGGCAAGCCGGTACTGGCCGGGATTTTTTTGTTAAAATCAGCAAAAAATGCCGAGTTTATTAATCGCTGTGTGCCAGGAGTACATATTTCTCAAAAGACGATCGATCGACTAGCTCAATCTGCGAAACCCCTACAAACCGGCATCGAAATCGCTGCTGAACAGGTATTATTAGCAAAGAAAATGTGCCAAGGAGTGCATCTGATGGCCGTCAAACGCGAAGATCTAATCCCGCGTATTCTAGATTTAGCCGATATCAGAATCTGATTCACCTAATCTTGATTTTCCGGCCAGCTCCATCAATTTTTACCATTGGTAATTACTTATGAGTTCTATTTTCAAACTACCGCTAGTGCGGGTATGGGCGGTCTTTTTGGGTTTGGCTAGCATGGTGATAGCACTGCTATTGGCAGATCCATCGGCCAGTGAAACGATCGCCAGAGCCAAGCCCAAGTTCTTTATTTGCCCTGTGGGAATGACCCGCGATGCCGTCGCAGTTACGGAGTCTTTCCAAGTCAACCTCTGCTCCAAATCCACCACCGAGATTTCTAGTGCCGCAGTGCGCAATGCCAGAAACAGAAGGCAAAGGAATTTACCGGTTAGCACCACTGACGATGTGATTGCCAGCGCCGAGATTTCGGTGGTGGCCATGCGCAACATTAAGACTAAAAAACAGTTCAACCTCCCTGTAACTACTGCTGATGACATTATCTATATTGCTCAGGGCAAGGCTTACAGCTATCAATTTGACTTCGGTAAGCGTATTTTGACCATCAAATCTGCCAATGGCAAAAAAACTGTAGAGAGAATCCTCAGCTCAGATTAATTGGTGTTTTGGTAAAAAATACTATAATTGAGAAACGGTTTCCCTGTCCTCTCTTCTTGCTGCCGCCATGTTTGTAATAGATCGACCACCTAGTAATATTCCCACCGATTTAGTAGGAGCAATACAGGCGCTAAAGCAAGAGCTAAACGCCGTGATTTTGGCACATTACTATCAAGAAGCTGCCATCCAAGATATTGCTGACTTCATTGGTGACTCCTTGGAATTATCGCGGCGAGCCGCCAGCACCACCGCCGATGTGATTCTCTTTGCTGGGGTGCATTTTATGGCCGAAACCGCCAAGATTCTCAACCCCCAGAAATTGGTGCTACTCCCAGATCTAGCGGCGGGCTGTTCTTTGGCCGATAGCTGTCCACCCGATAAATTTGCCGCCTTCAAAGCTCAGTATCCTGGCCACATCGTTATTTCTTATATCAATTGCAGTGCCGAAATCAAAGCCCTGAGTGATATTATTTGCACCAGCTCCAATGCGGTAAAAATAGTCCAGCAAATTCCCGCTGACCAAGGCATTATTTTTGCCCCCGATCGCAACCTAGGTCGCTATGTGGCTCAACAAGCCCAGCGAGATTTAGTGCTGTGGCAAGGCAGTTGCATTGTCCACGAAACCTTCTCAGAAAAAAGATTGGTGCAACTTAAAATGCAGCATCCCGCAGCAGCGATTATTGCTCACCCGGAATGTGAAGAGCCAGTGCTGCGCCATGCTGACTTTATTGGTTCCACCAGTGCCTTGCTCAAATTCAGCCAAACCGACTCTCGTCAAAGTTTTATTGTGGTGACTGAACCCGGCATTATTCATCAAATGCAGCAAGCCAGTCCGGCCAAAGAATTTATTCCTGCTCCTCCCGATGCCAGCAATTGCAACTGCAATGAGTGTCCCTATATGCGCCTCAATACCCTAGAGAAAATCTATTTGGCTCTGCGCGATCGCACTCCCGAGATCCAGCTATCGGTAGAGCTACAGCAGGCTGCTCGCCAGCCTCTCGATCGAATGTTGGCGATGAGCTGATTTATGTCTGATATTTTGCAGCTATTGTGGCAGGGTCAGCTTAGTGACTCCATCACTGCTATTACTACCAGTGTAAATCGCTGGGCAGCTAGCTCTGCTGCTGGGGAAGTAGTCTGTTGGGAAAACGCCGCACTTACCTACTACCAAACTGCCCAAGATTTTTCGATCGACTGTCTGGCCTATGCTGCTGATGGTCATTACTTAGCAGCTAGTGGCCAAGCGGGAATCGTCCAAATTTGGCGAGATGGCGAACCCTGGCAAACTATCCCCCACCCGCGCACTTGGATCGATCGGCTCCATTGGCATCCTCACTTACCCATACTGGCCGTAGCTGTGGGTAAGCTAGTGCAAATTTGGGATACAGAGAACCAAAAATTATTGGCGACCTTGCCTTTCGATCGATCCTCGGTTTTTGATCTGGCTTGGCATCCGGCTGGCTCTCATTTAGCAGTAGCTGGCTATGGGGGAGTCGCCGTTTGGCAGTGGCAGCATTGGCAACAGTACGAATTACTGGCCGTAGAAACCAGCGCCCATCGCTTGGCTTGGTCTGAAGATGGCAGTTTTTTGGCCGCAGCAACTCTTGATCGGCAGTTAACTATTGCTAAGCTGGCAGAGCTAGAACGACCCTGGATTATTCCAGACCTGCCCGCCAAAATTCGTCAAATCCAGTGGTTTGCGGGTACTCCGACAGTAGCAATTATTAGTGATGGAGAACTAATTTGTTGGCAATATGCTGATGAAAGTTGGCATCTCGATACAGCTTCAAATATCACAGTTGGGATAGCTACTCACCCCCAACTGTCAATCTTGGCCTCAATTAGTCCGGCTGGTTCGATCTCGCTACAAGATAGCAACTGCACCATTTTGGCGCAAATCGAGCAAACTACCAATCCGACAACAGAGCGAGCTATCTTGCAGTGGAGCTTATTAGGAGATCATTTGGCAATAGGTAATAGTGATGGCCAACTAGGCTGGTGGTCGATTCAGCTTTGAGACTTTTGGGGGAAGCAGTCCCCAAATGCTTAATATCAGGGGATATGGCAACAAAAGATAAGAAACGTAGTACTTTGGGCGGGTGAAAGCATGGCCATTCCCCCTAGCGACGTGTATAATTGGCTAACGGCAGAGTTCAAGATTGAGTAATTAGCGATGAACAAAATTTGGTATGTCCAGACCCCTGTGTTGGGAAGTGTTTTGTTAATGTCTGTCCTGTCTCAGGCCGGAATAGCGAGGGCGGCAGGGTTACCAACTAGCCAGCCAGCTCCTACACCCGGCATTGCTACCCCCGATCAAGCTGTGCGCCAAATGGCAGCATCGGTGGTCATTGACTCTAGAGCGGCAGCAGCAGCGGCATTGCAGTCATCAGGCGACACCAGAAACCGCGTGTCATCAGCAGCTCAACCTCTTGCGGCCAAATCTGTACCAGCCCCTTCTCGTATTTTAGGCAATTGCCCCAACAACACTTGTGGGTTTGTTGCTACTCAGCCACCGGTATCTTTGGGAACCGTCGCACCTGCGGGCATTAGTAAGGCCGAACAAAACAAGCTGATCTCGCCAGATATCAACAATTCTCTCAACTCGTTTCGCCAACAACCCGTTACCTCTACCCCAAGTGAGCCAATTGAAAATGCTGCTAGAGCTGCTTTAGGACAAGAAATCGGGGCAAACAAAAACGGTGGTAAAGAAAAATCTGTAGCGCAGCCAGTTGATGATAGTGCAACTAAAGCTAACGCACTTACTAAGCCGACCAACGAGCAATCGATCACCTCTAGTACCAGTAAATCGATCGGGATTGATTTGCAGCAACAAATTACTTTATTTAAAGATCGCTTAGTGGAAGGTTCTCGGCAGTTTATTACTGTCTTACCCAAACCCCAAATCGATTCATCTTTGCTGAATATTGGTGCTAGCAATGGCGGCAAGCGTTCTGCGGCACGATCGTTTAGTTCCAGACTGACACTAGGAAACATGGTTCACCAAGATACTATTGAGTCTTGGAGCCTTTCCCCAGCCTTAGCTCAGACTAATACTGCTACTAAATCTTTTAGCATTTTGCCCGCCTTAACGAAGCCTCTAGCTCCAGTCAAGTCGGGGAGTCTTGATTCTTCTTCAAAAAATATCAAAACACTGTTTTTTGCGAATCTTCGCCCCTCACCGCCAGCAGATTTGATGTTAATCAGTCGCAAGCTCTAACCCCATAGGCTTTTTAGCAGACTAAAAATCAGTGCTACTACCAAGCCAAAGCTGATAATGACGATCGCCAAGATCACCACGATGAGTAGTACCAACAACTTGTCGGATTTAGCCCGAAAGTTTGGTTCGGCTAGATGTACATCAAGCAGTTTGACGTTGCGTGTATTGGCCTTAGAAACCACATCAAACAAGTCACCCACTAGTGGTACTGTACCCACCAAAGCATCAATCACAATATTGCCGACCATTTGCAGCAAAGTAGCTTTTGGCAATCCCAAAAGTGCTGCTTCTACGACGATATAGCCCGAAATCAACATCGTAATGGTATCACCACCACCAGGAATAAGGCCGATAATAGGGTCTAAACCAATGCGCTTGTTAATACCCGGAATTAGAATTGCTTCATCGAGCAATCTGGCCAATTGCCGCACTCTTTGAATACGCTGTTGCTGGGCAAGGGTGAGATTGATGATCGCAGACATAAGCTTAGACTTATTGGAATCAGAATATCGAAATCCTACCATAGAAGCTTCCGGGCTGTGGTTCTAGGGATTTTTCCAAAATACCGGTGGTCGCAATCAGTTAAGATTGACTAGTTATGCCCCATGGCAATTCAGCCTTCAATCTAGTGCAGATCCCGACCTTCGCCGAAGCCCACCATGAATCGATTTTAGCTCTGGGGCAATATACTGATGCCGAACTGATCCAGAGCCACATTCAAGAGCCAGAAAAAGCCCAGTTCTTCATTGCTTTTTTCTGTCGATATAGCTCGATCGTCTACAGCATTATTCAGCATGTGGCGGGCGACCAATTACAGATCGACTATCTGTTTGCTTTGGCTTGGCAGCGGGTATTCGATCGACTGCAAGAATTAGACGATCGGCAAATCGACAAAATAGTCTGGCAACAATGGGTGGTGACGGTAGCTGGCGAACTAGTTGGCCCGCAAAAGCTGCCACCTGCTAATGAAATCACTTACCGGCTAGCTGTAACTTCTCCACCCCTACGCTGCTATACCACTCGCTCTTTAGAATTAATTCAGCCGTTGCTGCGCTTAATTTTTGTCATGGGTAACCAGTGGCATTGGTCGGCTAAGCAAATTTCTATCGCACTACAGGCAGAAGGCGAAGATCTGGCCGAAATGGATGTGCCATTGTACTTGGCGGAAGCCCAAAAATCTTTCGAGAAAACCTTGCCGCTAGATCTGTTGGAAATCTATGGCTAAAGAATTTTTTCTAGACCATAGACCAACGACTTTAAACCCAAGATTTTGCGGATAGCTAGTAAAACTCCCGGCATGTAACAAGCCCGATCCATGGTGTCGTGGCGGAGGGTGTAGATTTGGCCTGGTGCGCCAAATAGGATTTCTTGGTGGGCAATGAAACCGGGCAGGCGGACACTGTGAATCCGAATATTTTCATTGGCCACCGCACCCCTAGCTCCGGGGATTTTTTCGGATTCCTCGACCAGTTGGGGGTTAAAGGTTTGGCCTAGCTCACCTAACAACTGGGCGGTTTGCACTGCTGTACCACTGGGGGCATCGGCTTTTTGATTGTGGTGTAGCTCAATAATCTCCACATTTTCAAAATATTTAGCAGCTTGGATCGCGGCTTGCTGCATCAACACTACCCCGATCGAGAAATTGGGAATGATCAAACAACCAGTGCTGGCCTTATCAGCAAACACCGTCAGTTCCGCCATTTGTTTTGTACTCAAGCCGGTGGTGCCCACTACCGGACGGACTCCGTAAGCGATCGCCGATCGCACATTTTCGTATACACCATCGGGATGGGTGAAGTCCACCATCACCGCCTGCTGCTTTTCTTGAGAGGCCATGGCCAGAGTAGCCTGTAAATCATTCAATACCGGGATTTCTAGTTCACCACAGCCCGCCAACAAACCAATATCTTCGCCTTGAATATTAGGGTTCCGATCGATCGCCCCAAATAGCACCAGATCAGGAGCCTGGGCAACAGCCTTGATTACTTCCAAGCCCATTTTGCCAGCGGCACCATTGACAACTACAGGAATAGGTAAACTCACGTTCGATCGACCAAAATCAGCTTCCTTAGTCTAACAGCCCGAGGAAGTTTATTCTCAAGGTTGGTTTTTAACCGTATCGGTAACAGTTAATGCCGGGTCACTCGTCCAGAGCTTTAGCTTGTCTTTGCTCCCCAAAGAATAGTCTTCTAGCTTAAATTCTTTGCTGATGTTTTGCAGGCGGGTATACAAGGCTTCGTTTAACACCACCCCTGGTGATTCCCGCCGAATGCCCATCAAAATAATTGTGCGTTGGAAGGAATTATCTTTACCACTGCGACTACAGGTATCACGGCGATATTGGCCTAAATTAAGAATGGGATAGTCTCGCACTGAGAAGATCGCTCGGCCTAGATCATTTTGAATAGTTTTAGCTCTTTCCATGGCTCGGGTTTCTTCTTCTTGAGGCGAACCTTCACAAGAAGAGGTGCCCACTGCAATTATTTGATTAGGATTATCCATAATTGTGGTGATGCCTTTTTCTTCTAACAGGCGTTTTAAATTCTTTAATGGCTTAGGCTTATCACCCACCAAGCTCACCTCCGTCGAAGAGCCGGGATGCCAGCGATATTCTTCGGTCAGAACGGCCATATTAAACTCCGCAGACTTACCCTGGCTATCGGCAGCAGGCGCAAAAGGAAAATATCTGATGCCATTGATTGTGCGAGGACTAGTATCGGGCAAGATCACCACCGGACAAAAAGATGTCTCGATTCCCATGCGGCATTTAATCCGATCCAAAAAAAACAATCCAACTGCCAGACCGGCTATTGCCGGAACTGTGATGCCAGCGATTAATACCCGTCTTCGCCTTATGGCCTGCATCGATCGAGTCAGAGGATTGGCCAGGTCGGCGATAATTGCCTGGGCCGATTGATAGCGATTTTCGACCCGAGATTCGAGCATTTTGTCAAAAATTTCGGCGAGATTATCGCTTACATAGCGCTGACTTTTTGCCAACAAATCTCGCCAGATCCAACGATTTTGCTGGAAGTCAAACAGGTTATCGGGAGTAACGCCAGTTAATAAATGAATACAGGTTGCACCCAAAGCAAAAAGATCAGTTGCTGGATAAGCCAATCCACCCCGAATCTGTTCTGGCGGTGCATAGCCCATGGTGCCCCCAGTAGTGCCCCGCGAAGTCACGTTATCGGTAAGTTGCTTGGACAGGCCAAAATCGATCAAGACTAACTGACCATTTTGACGATGCATCACGTTTTCTGGCTTAATATCTCGATGGGCAATATTATGACTGTGGATAAACTCTAATACCGGCAAAATCTTTTGCAGAAATTGGCGGATGTGGGTTTCATTGTATGGGCCATTGATTGAAAGCTCCCTTAGTAAGTTTTGACCATCAACATATTCTTGTACTAAGTAAAACTTCTTATCTTGCTCTAAAAAGGCAAATAATTTGGGAATATTTGGCGATTCTCTGCCTAGTTTATCGAGTTGCGTAGCTTCTCGTTGAAATAGCTCTAAAGATTTCCCAAAAGACTTGGGGTTAGTGGCCACATGGGGAGCCGGAAAAAATTGCTTAATGACACAAATATGCCGAGAGGGGGTGTCTTCGTCTACAGCCAAGTAAGCCCGACTCATGCCGCCTGAGTCGAGAAACCGACAGGCGCGGTAACGGTCTTTGAGGAGTAATGCAGAGTCACAGGCCAGACAAACTTTGCTCTGGGGCGGATTTTCTGGTTTTTGGCAAGTGGGATTAAGACAATAGCTCATCGCTGATCCAAATGTTAAAATTGCGAGGCATGGCTGTAATTATTCTAACGATGTCTATTCCAGAAGAAAACATCTCTTTTGGCCTAAATGTAATACTCTTTGATTAACCTAATTTTTCTATTTTAAACTTTTGTTTCAAACTACTCGTCGTCAATTAGCTCTATGGTACTCGATCGTCACGGCAGTGGTGCTAATTGTGTTTGCTACCGGGGTGTTTTTTTATGTGCGCGGTACTTTGATCGAGCGGATTGATGACACCCTCGACCATATTGTAGAAGTTGTGATGCGATCGATCGCCATTGATAATTATGGCCAAATCGATGTGGCGGAAAGCTTTCACAACAATGCTGCCGATTTGGAAGATGATCATATTGATTTAGAACTGTTCGATCTGCACAGCAAACTCCTGTGGTCTACTTGGGCAGACCCACCAAGCTTAGCGCTTCGTCAAGATACCAACGGTGCAACTGTTACCCTCGATCCGCAACATTTGCTGCGCCAAATTGTGCGCCCAGTGCGATTCCATGGTCAAGTTTTGGGCTGGCTGCGAGTCAGTCACCCTTGGTTTGAGGTTACTAAACCCACCCAAGATTTGTTTGTAGATTTATTGGCAGCGACCACTGCGACAATTGGCGTAGTTACAGGAGTCGGCTGGTTGCTTTCGGGGCTGGCGATCGAGCCGATCAAAGCTTCTTATCAACAGCTTAAGCAGTTTACGGCTGATGCTTCTCATGAGTTGCGCAACCCGTTGGCCACCATTCAGACCAATGTACAGGTGGCTTTAGCGACAGATCTGCAAATGCCGGTTGCCCAAAAGCAGCAGCTCCAAGTAATCGAAAGGCTAACCCGCCGTTTGGGTAAGCTGGTGGATGATTTGCTATTTTTAGCTCGCCAAGACAGTGGTGCTGCGCCGGTGACTTTCGAGACAGTGCCGATCGATGCCTTGTTGATGGAAGTAACAGAAGAGCAAAAGCTAGCAGCTCAGGCACGGGGAATTCAATTGCAACTACAGATTGCTGATGCCCCAGAGTTTAATATTCAAGGTGATTGGAATCAGTTGGCTCGTTTGTTTACTAATTTAATTGACAATGCGATTCAATATACCCCCGCTCAGCAGCAACCTGCTCCCAAAATTGTGATTACTTTGTCTTGCAATTTATCCCAGGTGCAGGTGGTGGTACAAGATCAAGGAGTGGGAATTGAATCGTCTGATTTACCTCGGTTGTCGAATCGATTTTATCGGGTGAATCCGGTGCGTAGTGGAGAACGTAGCGGTGGTTCGGGGCTGGGTTTATCGATCGTGCAGTCGATTGTCCAGAGACATCAGGGAGAATTATCGATTAACAGTGATTTGGGGCAGGGAACCAAGGTAATAGTTACTTTACCAATCACTAATTAACATCACAGGACTTGCCAGGGTTGGATGGACAAATTACGGGAATTGGCCTGATAGATATGTTTCACAAATTACACAGATCAGTCGTTGGCGGATTATCACTATTGATTTAGAAAAATAGTTGATTTGATGAGATTACCAAATTTTAGCCATTTGCAAAACAAATCCAGGCAACTCTGGGCTACAGTCAACCATCACTGGATTAAAAATAATAAGGCGCTGAGTGCTTGATTTTGGGTGGATGCATAGCAGTAACCAAAACATAGGGAGATCGAATTCATGGCTAGTTACGCATTTTGCCCAACTTATGCTTTAACTACAACTAAAGCTGGAACGAATCTAGTCGAGTTATTTGAGTGTAAAAAATGTGGGCATATTGGCTGCTATGGACAACGAGTTATGACGACCATTGGTTGTTGGAAAGGAAAATTTTGTCCTCGTTGAAATCAGTCTGATGATTATAAAAAAATTGGTTACTTAGACTAAATTTGTCTGCCTCGATGTTCAAGTTTTTTGAATTTGGAGCTTGAGTTTGTTAATATGGACAACCCTTTTTTTAGGTGCATCTGGCTCTATTGGGGGCTGTGGATTAGCTGTAAAACCTTTTTCCAAAATCTCTTGATATCGTCGCTCACAATCTGATATTTGTTCAAATGTTAAATTGTCTAAATCATTATCCTTGGCTGCTTCTAC
>JANNEH010000237.1:0-3826 GCA_031378405.1 Synechococcales cyanobacterium OTE_75_metabat_409 | reverse complement strand
TGTCAGCATCTGCTACTTGGAAAGCATCAAGATTGTTGATAACGTGGTCGCCGTTGGAGTCCCATCGGCCTGGTGCGGCATGATGAGCGATGTCGTTAAGAAAGGCGTGGCCAGTTCCGACAGTGACAGTCTTATAGGTTTGTCCAGCAGGTAAAGCTGGCAATCCGCTAGGAACCGCCAAGTTGGCGAGATCAAGGCCACCCGCTACACCACTCATTAAGAACGGTCCGCCTAGAGATCCTATGACCAATCCAGCACTATTCAAGATCTGAACTTGCACAGTTACTTGGGCAAAGCCATTGGCAGCCGGAATGAATTTGCCATATTGATCAGTGGCTAACAAGGGAGCGTTGTTCACATCGAAGTCATTCATCTTGAGGCCCAACATTGTGATGGCCTGCGCTTTGACTTCTCCCCAGTTGCCGATCGTGCCAGCTACAGCTCCATCCAACAGTCGGCCAGTAGAGACCGTAACCGATCCATTCTTCGCATATTCGCGCAAGAACACCTGATGAGATGCATTGGAGGTATATGTCTGGTTCTGGTCAACAAACGCAGTAGTGGTGTTTTCGTACTGAGCTACACCATTTACATATGTGGGGTTTGCGCGTGTCAACGCCATAAAATTGGTTTGACCACCGACTACATAAAGCGGATCATCGGGCTGTAGTGGTACGTAGACAGTACCATTGTTGCCCTTGGTAACTAGGTCAAGGCCATGGTCGAAGAACTGACCAAAGAAGGTCATCCAGGAGTTGAACCCAGGTGACAGACCGATGTCAGGCGATTGGTTCGGAAGCACCTTAAGATCGGCATTCGTCAGATTGAGCGCAGTTGGTGCAGCCCCGTTATGAGTATCCATATAATAGGCTACTGAAAGCGAATTGCTCAAGAATGCCGCGATCTCTGCCGGGTTATTGACCGACATATCAACGATCAGGTTAGAAATAGTCCGGGGATCGGAATCAATGACACTTCCAGCCGTTGCGTAGTTTGTATTGGTGATGCCGTTAAAAGCAGCTTCATCAAGTTCGTTTAAGTAAACCGGAGTGGTCAATCGTGGAAATAGAGTATCTGCTGCACCAAGGCTCTTAGTGCTCTCAGAAAGTAGGTTGTTGTAAGTACCATCTACAGTCCGTAGGCCATATGGCGCGATCGCTGCATCTGCGGCACTAAAGCCATAGGTATTCATGATCGACTGTTTGATCGAGACGGGTGCTGCTGTGTAACCGATCGAAGTGTTTTCGGCGATCTTGATCTGTTTCAGAATAAACGCGAGATCTTCTTTGTTGATATTAAAACTTGATGCCATGATCTCCACCTTCTTTTTACTACTAGGTTTGGTGTGTAATTTTTAAAGGACTAACCACTATTTTTTAAATTGATGAATTCTTGCGATGAATTTTCTGATTTAACATAGGCTAGGGATGCATTTTGAGTTGAGGAACTTGTGGGGAAAACAGTGAGAGTGCAGGCGGAATTTTTTTTGTGGGCTAGAGATTAAAATCTATACCCACCTGAACAAAGAATACAACAATATTTTTTTAAATAAATCATATAGTCAGTAGGAATACTCACTATATTGTTCCCCACTTTTGGGGTAAAACAATTCGCGTAATTTCATGCTTTTGGCTGAGCTAATCTCTTAACTATTAGTTACAAAGCCGCCTTTTTTATCAAAATATATTACTCCATAAGGAGTTGATATAAATCAGTAGCTATTAGTCTACTTACCAAAAAACTGAATTGTTTTCATATGTAAATCGATCATAAAGAGAACCAGTAATTTCATAAGCAAATAAATCACTCAAAATCACCCAAAATCACAAATAAATCATCAGATCCTCACTTTCCCGGCCAAAGCCATGCCAGACAATCAATCCACAGATCAGCTGATCGATTTCATCAACAGCTAAGATAAATCCCTTGCCGTGAAAATTCATTCACTACAAGGGATTACAGCATGTCACCAACAACTGCTCCTAGCGTAAGTAGGTTTTTAAAATATCACAGACAATCTTGACATCGTTTTCGATCGAGATCAGACGAGGAGCCAGGATTTTTTGTTTCCCAGCCCGCAGATCTACCGCCAATTTGAGTTGATGATTCAATGAACGATTGATCTCGGCATCGTTGCTCATTGGGTCGTTATCGAGAGTCAACAAACAGCTAGAATTATCCATCAGTCCCAGTGTCGCCAAAATTTCGGCAGACTCTCCTGGCCGATCTCGATGCACCTCTACTTGATCGAACCGCAGCACAAACAGTGTTCGATGCTGTTTTAAAGCCGATCCAATTATTTTCAACAATGCTGGTAAATCGTTTTTGGGAGTTGGCAAAGACAATTGTAATGAGTGACACAAACTCCATAGCAGTTCTAGTGGTGAACTCTTGCTGCTTAGATCTAGGCAGTAAGTCGCCTCAAACTGCGGCGAATAACTAATTAAATAGCTAGTGATATCTAGTAAATGGTTGGCATGATAGCTGATTGATACCAACTTTGCTTTCTCCGAACGAATCCAGAAACTAGATTGTAATCGATCGAACACTACAGAAGATGAACTTTCCACTTCCTGTATCAACAGCCATTCTTTTTCCAAGACTTCCACAAAATTCCGCCGATTTACCGGAGTGCCCAGTACCAATGATAATTCCTTAAAAAGATGAGATGCAGCATTCTGAAAAGAGCTTTCTGTATATTGATACTGAATGCTAGCCTGCCGATAAGTAATATTTTTTATAATGACACCAATCACTATCATTTCTAGCTCGGTCAGAGCTGCACTCCCTCGCGAGTTATTTTTCAGTAATTGTTTTATAAATAGAGCTATTTCATTAGAAGCAGTAGGCATGACAATCAGAACCCCAAATGATACTAGTAAGCCGGAGTTTCGTCAAGCAAAAACCCGGTATTTACAATTAAAAGTTGGTAGATTTCAGCAACACCACAGTGTAGGATGAACATTTCATTATTTCATGTAACAACTTTTTCCAAGGTAGATGTGTTTTATAGGGCAGTTACATTATGTAGTAACAGCAACTTATCCCCCAAGCTTTTTAACAGCCGGGGTACTCAGAACCATTTAGATTCCTTGTTTATCCACCTTGTGTGAATATTCTCATGCTAGATCTCAAAGTTGAGGAAATTGTGAGGAGTATATTTTCTTTATCAAATCTTCAAGTCGATTACGAGCTAGATCTTAATTCTACTTGCGGCACACAAGATGCTGGCCTAAACTTTCCTTCTGGCCAAATGCCGATCGAAGAACATCATGGTCATAGCCCAAGCCTCTTCTGCGGCTGCTTGGTTATAGCTCTCTCGTCGATCGCTCATAAAGCCATGACCCGCTCCCGGAAACACATTTACTGTGTAGCGCTTTTTGGCCTTGGACATCGCCGCTGCAATCCGTTCATGCTCCTCGGCCATAATGTATGAATCTTCGCTGCCATACATAAACATGATCGGTGCCTGCATCTTGGCCACCTTATCCAATAATGCTTGCCGTCCAGCCACATCGGCTTTGGTAGCAATCCCGCCACCATAAAAAGACACAGCGGCTTTGATTCGATCGGCATGAACAGAGTTCGCCAGAAACGTATAGCGACCACCCATACAGAAACCTGTCACCCCAACACCTTGCTGTGTTACTGCTGTTTGGGTTTTCAGAAAATCTAGTCCTTTGCCAAATTCGGCCATTACAACAGAGTCATCCAGAGTTTTGAGCTTAGCGATCGCTAATTGAATATCTTTATAGGCAAAAACTTGACCATGATAGAAATCTGGAGCCAAGGCTGCATAGCCTGCTTGAGCTAATCGATCGCACAC
>JANNEH010000222.1:0-3975 GCA_031378405.1 Synechococcales cyanobacterium OTE_75_metabat_409 | reverse complement strand
CGATACAAGTAAGCATTACAGCTCGGATCTAGGCGAATAGCGGTATTAAAATCTGTCAAAGCCCCAGCCAGGTTATCGCGCATTTTATAAATCATCCCCCGACAACAATAGGCTCTGGCATCTTGAGGGTTAGCGCGGATTGCACTATCGGCATCTTGATTAGCGCCCCACAAATCACCAGCTTCAGCTTTGGCAATAATCGTGGCGTAGCTGATCGGTGGGGTCATGACCCTACCCGGTACTGGTGGGGTAAGTTCGGCGGCTTTCGCCAAACACAGCCGACTGTTTTCTAGATCTTGCTGTTTGAGATATAGACTGGCCGCTAGTTTGTAGGCTTGAATGGACTCAGCTCGCTGGGCTAGTTTTTGACAGATCATGCCCTTGAGCTGGTAATTTGGCGCATGATCGCGCCCAAAAAGAATGGCTTTTTCGATGTCGGCCAAAGCCCCGCTGAAATTCTTCAAAACCAGCCGTGCTAAAGCTCTGGCATAATAAGGATCTTTTTGCCGAGGGTCTAGATCGATCGACTTGGTATAGTCAGCCACCGCTGCCATCAAGTCATTCAGGTCAAAGTAAACCAAGCCCCGGCGGTAATGCACCTCCGCCCAGTTGGGATTAGAAATTAAGGCCATCTCGAAGGCTTCGATCGCCCCTGAATAATCTTGGGCGCGGGCTTTATCCAATCCCTGCTGATAATATTCACTCATAGGCTAGACTACAGGTGTAGGAGTACTCACTTTCACCGGCAACGGGGCTTGGATTGCCAAGACCGAGCAGGGGGCATGGTGAAGTACGTAGTTGCTGGTACTACCTAAAAATAACTCACTAATGCCAGATTTGCGATTGCGACCGAGCAGAATCAAACTGGCTCCCCAATTTTGAGCGACTTTACAAATGCTCTGACCAGGATCTCCCATGGTTTGCTCAAATTCCGTGGCAATACCGCGCTCTTGAGCTAGTCGGGCATGTCCTTGCAGTTGTGCCATACCATGTTCTTCGTAGGCTTGCCATTCCAAGGCATATTGGCGCATGGCTTGCTCATTCAAAATCGGGAAAAAGCTTTCGATGCCCATGCCACCTGGCTGCATTCCCAGGCGTTCGGTTTCTAAGGGTGATAGGACATGCAGCAGCATTAACTTAGCCCCAAGCTGCTCGGCCATCAACATGGCCTCATCCAAAATTTTTGTGGCCAACACAGTGTCGTCTAAAGCTACCAAGATCTTGTCAAACATACTGGCTCCTTTGTGATTATCTGCTGACTGAGCGAAGATATATAGGTGCAAAGATTTGTCAATGCAAAGACACATAAATCTCTCCTATAATCATTGTCCAGCAATCTTTCTAGCTCCACCTCTCAACTTCACGAAAATACACTTTAATTCAATATGGCAATTCCTGCTTTAGTTATAGGAGCCAGTCGTGGCATTGGTTTGGAGTTTGTTCGCCAACTCTTAGCCGATAGTCGGGTCACCCAGCTCTATGCCACCTACCGACAGCCCTCTAGTGCCCTGCTCCAAATTGCCGATCCCCGTCTGGAATGTCTACAAGTCGATGTGACTATCGAAGCCCAAATCGCGGCGGCAGCAAAGATTATCCAAACCAACTCTGGTTCGCTACATTTGGTAATCAACTGTGTGGGCATTCTTCACACCGAACATATCCAACCCGAAAAAAGCCTGCGCCAGATTGATAGCGATCGACTCCTGCAATATTTCCAAACCAATAGCATTGGGGCCTTGCTGTGGGCTAAGCATCTCCAACCGCTGTTCAAGCATCCAGACAAGTCAGTCTTTGCCAGTATTTCAGCTAAAGTGGGCAGCATTGGCGACAACCAACTGGGGGGCTGGTATGGTTATCGGGCTTCTAAGGCTGCGCTAAATATGCTGATGCACAATGTTTCGATCGAGTATCGCCGCACCTGCCCCAATTCGATCGTGGTGCTGCTGCATCCTGGTACCACTGATACCGATCTCTCCAAACCTTTTCAGGCCAATGTGCCCGAGGAGAAATTATTTGGGGTCGATCGCACAGTTAACCAGCTTTTAACAGTTATTAATCAGCTAAAAACCACCGATACTGGGGCATTCTTTAATTGGGATGGTACAATACTACCCTGGTAGCTCCACCATCTAACTACCTAGCCAAGCTATTTGGCTGCTGAACTATTTGGCTGCTGAATTATTTGGCTACAGTGGCTGTGCTAGGATCTTGCTGCATGTGCCTAATTTCTTGGTTGCCCGAGTTTGGTGTCTAGATTTCAATGTCCAAAAAAGTACTATTCATCAGCAACGGTCATGGAGAAGATGTCAGCAGCAGCATGGTCGCTCAGGCGCTGCGACAGCAAGATCCCACCATCCAAATTGGCGCAATGCCGATCGTGGGGGCAGGTAGTGCCTACCACAAATTAAATATTCCAGTGATCGGCCCGACCAAAGCAGATATGCCTTCTGGGGGCTTTTCCTATATGAATCGCTGGCTGCTGGTGGAAGACGTTTTTGATGGCTTGATTGGCCGTCTTTCTCAGCAAATCAAGGCAGTCCGGCAATATTGCCAAGATGCTGACCTGATTTTTGCTACCGGAGACGAAGTTGTTTTGGGCATTGCGGCTATGACCAAATCTCCTTACATTAGTCTTCTCTGCTCCACATCTGCCCATTATGAAGGCCAGTTAAGGGTCTCACTGATTAAAGATTCTTTGTTATGGTCTGGTCGTTGTAAAAAGATTTTCACCAGAGATCTTTTCACCACCGAGGTTTTACATAAGCGCGGTTTTAAGAAATCGATATTTGTAGGCAATCCATTTATGGATGCCCTGATTCCCTCCGGACGAGACCTCCAACTAGATCCACAACGCCCTTGTGTGGCACTGCTACCGGGCAGTCGTTTGCCCGAAGCGGCTAATAATTTGGTAACGCTACTGCGACTGTCGATCGAACTCTCGGCTCTAAAAATGCAGCCTAAATTGTGGTTGGCCTTGACTCCTAACTTTCTGGTTGGCGATCCTAGCCCATTGCAGGAAGTGGCAACAGCAGAAGGCTGGGAGCTTAAACCTAATCGACTCTATTACCCTACTCTAGATTTGCCAGTTGGTTTCGCCACCGATTCCTTTGCCGATATTTTAGAACAGAGCAACTTGGTCTGCGGGATGGCTGGGACAGCGATCGAGCAGGCGGTAGGCTTAGGCAAAGCGATTGTGCAGTTGCCGGGAGCAGGGCCACAGTTTACCTACAGTTTCGCCGAAGCCCAAATGCGGCTGTTGGGTGATTCGATCGAAACCATTGGCAAAAAACCGGCTGATGCTCAGAGTATTCAAGAAGCAGCATTGGTGATCGATCGAACTTTGGCTGACCCAGTACGGCTCAGATATTGCTCGCTGCATGGTCAAGAACGGGTAGGTGGCAAAGGTGCCGCTGCTAAAATGGCGCAAGAGATTTTACATTTGCTCTGAAGCCGATGATGAGATTTGAACTCACGACCACCTGATTACGAGGCACGGAGAGAAAAACCGCAAAACATATACACAGAGCGGACAAGGAACTAATGAGAAATATTCAGGCTCACTTTTTCACTATCTTAAATCACTCTTGACGCTTTTTCTACCCAAATTAGACCAGTCACCCATTTAATTAATCAGGTCGGATAGATTGTGTAGCGGTGGTGTCTAAATACTTCTTTTCTATCATTCCACTGGAGTTGTCCACCCATTTAGCAATGATGGCGATCGGCTTTCCGGCTTCAGTCTGTCGGGTGATAAAAGTGTCTCTCGTACTATATGGTGTACTACTGCGACCCAAGATAGAGAAGGCGATCGTTTTCCAGGGGCGCTTAGAAAATACTCTGTAGTCGATGTATTGACCACGAACCTGAAAGACAGCGCATTTACCTTTGCCGGTGGCGTGAAGATCGGCCAATAACTGCTGTAAGCGATCGTTGCAATAAAAGATTCTTGCTCGGTTGGTTTTGGATAATTTGTTT
>JANNEH010000164.1:0-5856 GCA_031378405.1 Synechococcales cyanobacterium OTE_75_metabat_409 | reverse complement strand
GCTATCCATTACGCAAATCTCGATGTATTGCTTACGCTGAGGACATCATAGAGGCTAGTTGTGCACCTTCTAGTAAGTGATGGAGTACCCCAAGACCTCGCCATAAAGTTTTCAATCCTGGTTCGCCATCACTTTTACGATTTAAGAATCCACCTAGTTGGGCAATCCAGCGCACTGCTTGCTTTAAACTTGGTGGTTTTTTAGAGCGGTCTTTTGGTGAAAACTTACGTCTTAATAGTTTCCATTCTTCTGGTAAAAGAATTATTTCACAAGACTCATTAGGATAAAGTCTCGCACAATAAGTCAGGTGCATTAGCCTCCATGCTACTATACAAAAAGTTGCTAATGCATTAAGCAATCTTTCTTTAGTTTCTAATTGCAATTTTTCAATTTTGCAGCCACTTTTTAATGTGTAATGAAATCTTTCAATCAACCAACGTAAGGTATACCAATATATGTATTTACAAGCTTGCTCCAAAGTTTCTATAGGCAAGCTAGTCAATAGCAACCATCTAATTGGCTCACCGTCTGCTGGCAATGTTTTTTCTTCTACCAATAATACGTTTAATTCAACTGGCTTATATTGGCTTCTTTGCTTGTGATGTCTTGGTACTTCGATTGTTACAGCCATTGCCTTTATTGTTAAATGTGCTGTCCTTGCCGGTCTGTCAGGATTCCTCTGGACTTCAACCGTCATTTCTCCTATTACTGAAGATTGTTCAATTGTTGGTATTAAGTAGTCTAATTCATGTTTGATTTTTCGATTATGCTCTGCCCGAATTAGCAACTCACTATTTGCTTGACGTGGCATTGCAAATAAATCGAAAATATCTGCTTCTCGATCTCCAATATGTACTAAAACTACATCGGTATTCACTCCAGTTTCTGATGCTTTTAGTGTATCTAACCAACGTTGACTTTCTTTTTCTGCTGTCTCTTTTTTCCTTCTCTGTCCTCGCTTCCCCTGTTGCTCATCACGAATCCAGTTATATTGATGTAATAATCCCAGTGGTTCACCATCTCCACTTACAGCAATACAGCTATGGACTTTAATCCCCTGTTGCTTACTTTGATTGATAAATCCTAATCCACTTGTTTGTGGATGACTGGTAAAATCTAAATCGGTGGTGTCTTGAATTGCCAAAACCACTTTCTGCTGATTGATGCGCCTAATTACGCTTGCCCGGTGACTTTCCCGAATTTGCTCTGGTTTCACACGTTTGTTTCCCCAAAAACGATATATACTCTGACTTTCAGAGCTGCTACCACTAGCCTGAGGAATACTTTCACCAGGATGTGTACTGATAATCTCAAGCACTGCACGTAACCGCTGACGGTGGCGAAAATCATCAAAGGTATCGTCCTGAATTTCTTGCCTGATCCAGTCTTGCATGATTAATTCCTCCATGTACTTCATCTAGAACAGAATTTTATCTCACAAACCACCGTCACACCCCTTTCTCTGTAACACTTCTGAACACTTTTGCGTAATGGATAGCCCAAACTTGGGAGAGGGCTGGGGTGAGGGCAAGTGCAACAGTGTCCCGCTTAAAACTGGTACCCCGAAGCCAACACTATCAAAATTCACCCGATCATTCTTGAAGCAAGCGAATCGATCGATTCAATCCAAATTTTTCCATCTGGAACAAACTCAATAACCAATCGAAACCCTTGCAACAAAGCCCTGCCCAACAAAGGTTTAATCCCAGTAGCCAACACCGGCACCATCTTCTCCCTTCCATCCCAGTTGATTTTCGCCAAATACACTGGAATCAGAGCATCTCGACCATCTGCCAACCGTATTGTTATTGTGGAGTAAAAATTCATATTCATCGCCGTGACTGCCGCGAGAGGCAATGTCAGATGATCATTGAAGCCAGTATCAACTACAAAATCAATGGACATATTGATCTCATCAGATAGGCAGAAAATCACCGGTACTATCACTCGACTATCAACAAAAGCACCTAAAATCATAGAGCATTGCTAGGATCATCCAAACCGCCAAAACTTGCAGCAGTGGGATATCCAATCTTTAATGTATACAACCTTCCCAACGGGTGTTGTTGCTTTAATGGCAAAATACTATCTACCATGGTGCTCGCCATACAATAATCACCAGTTTCCACTTCCAATGTCAAAAACTGCCCTAAATTCTCTGGTATTTCTACTATTAATAGAACACTTCTTTTGTAAATTGCCTCTGCTACCAAAGCTACTTGTTCATGAGTCCACAAAAGCGCAGATCCACGGGGGTGATCGATTTGACTTAGAGGAGATTCATTGTCACGAGTTGAAATGACTGTTTTTAGCATGTTACTATTGCTTTCTGGCATTAGGACACATTAATTATATCCTCAACTCGGTTTTGTTTCAAGAAAATTCATCCACAAACTATGGTAATTCACACCGTCTAACATCTTTTGGCTGCATCGCTCATCGCAGGGCAGGGATTTTCCACTACAGATACGATCGCCACTGTCAAAAAAACTGGTAGAAATCCTTATGAGACTGTAATTGCAACTCTATTCAAAGGTCAGAATTCTGGGAAAGTTGCTACAGCAATCAAGCTGCTGTTAGATAAGTGCGATCGTTTTAAGGTACTTTAGCTATAGATCAAGAGTAAATCATGGAGTTCATGCGATATGACAATTAAACAAGATTTCAACTGGAACAAGCTCCAAAACGGCTCAGATATTCGCGGTATTGCCATTGATGGTGTTCCAAATGAACATGTCAACCTCACCCCTGAAATTGCTAAGATTCTCGGGCAAGCTTTAGTTAGCTGGTTATCGCAAAAGATTAATAAGCCAAATAATCAACTAAAAATTGGGGTGGGGCGCGACAGTCGCTTGTCTGGTCCGACAATTATGCAGGCCGTAATTGATGGAATTACCTCCACCGGCAGTCATGTCAATAATTTTGGCATGGCTTCGACTCCGGCAATGTTCATGAGTACCATTACTACCGGATTTGAATGTGATGGTGCCATTATGCTTACTGCTAGTCACCTACCATTTAATCGGAATGGCATGAAATTTTTTACCGCTAATGGGGGTCTAGAAAAGCAGGATATTTCAGCTATTTTAGCTTTGGCTATGGCTAATAATTTTGAGATAGTCACAACAGTTGGCAGCGTTGCCAGCCGTGATTTCATGTCAGTATATGCCAATCAATTTGTCAGTCAAATTCGATCGGCTGTTAATCATCCCACCAACTTTGCCCAGCCTTTAGCTGGCCTCAAAATCATCGTCGATGCTGGGAATGGAGCCGGGGGCTTTTATGCCGATCGAGTCTTACAACCATTAGGTGCAGACACAACTGGCAGCCAGTTTCTCGACCCAGATGGTACTTTTCCCAATCATGTTCCCAATCCGGAAGATCCCGATGCAATGGCAGCAATTTGTCGGGCGGTAATTGAGCATCAAGCCGATTTTGGCATTATCTTTGATACAGATGTCGATCGATCAGCCGCCGTAGATAGTACAGGCAAAGAACTCAATCGTAATCGATTAATTGGATTAATCAGTGCGATTGTTTTACAAGAACATCCCCATTCAACTATTGTCACAGATTCGATTACTTCTGATGGATTGACCCAATTTATTCAACAAGATTTAGGTGGCGTTCACCATCGCTTTAAGCGGGGCTATAAGAATGTCATTAATGAGTCAATGCGGCTGAATCAATCTGGCCAAGAGTCATGGCTGGCGATCGAGACTTCTGGACATGCCGCGATGAAAGAAAATCATTTTCTTGATGATGGAGCATACTTAGTCAGTAAATTGCTGATCGAGCTAGCTAAATCTCGACTAGCTGGTAAATCTTTAACAGATTTAATTGTTAATTTACAAGAACCAATTGAAAGTAAAGAGTTACGCATTAAAATTACTAGTGAAGATTTTCAAGTAGTTGGTAATCGAGTAATTAAACAAATGCAAGCTTTCGCTTTGAATCATCCAGGCTGGAAAATAGTACCAGATAATTATGAAGGTGTGCGGGTTTCTTGTGCTAATGCTAGTGAAGATGGTTGGTTTTTATTGCGGTTATCTTTGCATGATCCAGTAATTCCGGTAAATATTGAGTCTAATGTGTCTGGTGGTGTCGATCGAATTAAACAGCAGCTTTTATCTTTTTTGAAGAATCAAGAATTCCTGGATTTATCCACCTGCTGAATTTAGATCAGCGAAGTCTCTTTCCCTATAAGTCTGGCGAAATCCTGATGTCGCAGTAATTATAGCTTACTTCAAATGTCGAAATCCTGGGGAAGTCGCTACAGCAATCAATGTGCCGTCCAATAGGTTTGAGCGCTCGATCGTCTCAAAGATCATAAACTCTGCTCAGATATCATGTAATCTAGACAAAGTAAGCTTTATAAATCAGGTATCTAAACCAATGGCGAATTCCGGAATGCCAGAATCCCCAGATATGATGCTTCGATTCATGCGATCGGGGAAAATCTTTACTCCTAGCGCCCCTATTGATGATCAGGCATTATTTGCAGGCAGGGTCAACCAACTCAATCGCATCATAGGTGCCGTCAGTCAACGAGGGCAGCACGCTATTTTGTTTGGAGAAAGAGGAGTAGGTAAAACCTCTCTGGCAAATGTATTACTCAAGATCCTCAGTGGCTATCAGGAGCAGTTTAAATCAGTAATTGTAAATTGTGATAGCGAAGACAGATTTGAACAACTGTGGTGCAAGATTTTTTTAGAACTAGAAAACATCCAGAATTTAGACTTCGAGCAACATCAAATTAATCCTGAATTCATTCGATTGCGGTTGCAGCGTCAAATAGGTGGTTCGGCCATTATTATCGTCGATGAGATGGATCGGCTTAAAAATGATACTTATTTTACTGCTGCTATGGCAGATACCATTAAAACTCTTTCAGACCATTCAGTTGATGTCACACTCATATTAGTTGGGGTTGCCAATTCTGTAGAGGAATTAATGGCAGAACATTTATCGATCGAACGGGCATTGATTCAGATTCAAATGCCCAGGATGTCCCCTGATGAGCTAACTGATATTTTGCGAAAAGGGTTGGACCTTCTGTCGATGAAGATAGATCGAGAAGTAGTAAATGCTATCGTTTTTCTTGCTCAGGGGTTGCCGAATTATGTTCATTTATTAGCTTTGTATGCATCTCAGTCAGCAATCCGAGAAAACAGCTCAAATATTAATATAAATCATCTTACCAAGGCAATCAAGCAAGCTTGTGAAAATGCTCAGCACAGTATTATCAGCACTTACTCAACTTCGATTTCTAGCTCTAGGCAGGAGACTATCTATCCGAAGGTCTTACTGGCTTGCGCTTTAGCAAAAAAAGATGATACAGGCTGCTTCCGAGCAGTAGATGTGAGAGAGCCACTATCAAGGATTTTAGGGAAAGAATACACGACAACTTCTGCATTTAATCGACACCTCAATCAATTTTGCGAAGAATCTAGAGGTAATATCTTAGAGAAAAAAGGGGTTGAGCGACATTATCGATTTCGCTTTGTTAATGCGATGATGCCGCCTTATATAATCATGGAAAGTTTAAGGACAGAAACAATTAGCTTGGAGCAGTTCCAGTCTTGAATAATTTAACGACAAACTTACATCAATTATTTTGCTGCTGCTCTCAATTGGAGTGCTGTTGTGTTTCCCTGCTTAGCAGGATGGCGCAGGGCGTGTCGGATGAGCCATTTTACCTCGGTATTAGCGACCTTTAGCCATCGATCGCAAATTTCAAACACCTTTTCTGGATGATCTTTCGCAATATCACCTAAATGATTGGCCACACTCCGGCGCACATAAAGACTTTCATCGCATTTTAACGCCTCTAAAATAGGCAACACTGGTTCAGGA
>JANNEH010000123.1:0-20107 GCA_031378405.1 Synechococcales cyanobacterium OTE_75_metabat_409 | reverse complement strand
CGATCGAACAAAGCCACTTCACCAAACTTACCTAAGCCCAGCTCGATCGAATCCAAGATAGCCACCTCGAACCGCTCACCCCAAGGATGATTTTTGGTAATCAACTGGGTGCGCTGTGCCGGTAAACCCAGCCAACTGAGGGGCAAATTCAACGGAAAGCTCCACTGCCCTGGTGCCACATAGACAGTCGCACTGGGATATGCCCGGGCAAAAGGGCCGACAAATACTTTATGTTCAAGACCCGAGGTCGTAGGCAAAATAATGTGCAGCACTGGGCCATAGCGATCGACCAACTCATTAACTAATTTCAAACATTCTGGAGTCGGTGCTACTGGTGCGTATACCAACAAGCCCCCATCCTCTAGGCGCAGCACCGTCATCCGAATCGGCGTGACCACATATAAAATTCCCTGAATTTGCTCATAGACCCATACCCAATCGGGAATTACTTCCCGCCGCAGAGTTTGCCGCTGACCGTAGGGATAAAGAGGAACAGGTAGCCACCAGCGCCATTGCCAATCGGGTGAATAAAGAATAGGCGGTGAGACGGGTGACATTGTAGTTCTTAAGTAGCTAAGTATATGACGTTACCCAGTTTAAATCTTAAGTAGATCCACTAGTGAAAAAAAGTTACTTTCAATTTCTTTCTGGGAATGATCAAGAAGTAGTTTGTGTAATTGCATTCAGTATATATCTGAGGCCGCAAGCATAATTCAAGAGGTTCCTGTGGTATTACGAGTCCGAGCGGGCGGGTTAATTAATTCTCTACAGCAAATCCAATCAGATGGTTTTACTGGCGTTACTGATTTTGAAGGAGTGACCGATCGGCAGCAGCCGTTGCACTATTGCTTCGCCTTTAAAGCGGGGGAAATTACCTATGCTGGCAAAAGAATTCCTAGCCCCTTAGAGTTTGCTGACTGGATGCGGAAGCGGATGAAGCTCAAGCATCTAGAATCTACGCTCAAAATCGTTTCTACTCGGACTAAAAACGAAGATTCTTTGCGTGAGTTAGTAGAGTTTATCGCCCGGTTTGGCTTGGTGCGCTGGGAAGATTTGGAATCTGCCATGCAAATGGAGATCGCCACTGTCATTGAGTATGTTTCTCCTTACAGCGGCACTTTTATTAATCGTCTACACAGTGAGTTTGATTTATCCTACGGTGAAGATCACCGAGGTTTAGATCTGGCCAAAATTGAACAAGTTTTTATTGGGCGGCAGCAAATGTGGAAAAAGCTGTCCCCCCAAATATCTCTAGATACTATCCCGATTGTGCGGTTAGAAGAAGCCGCCAATATTTCAGCGTCGGTACTACCCCACTTAAACAAATGGGCTTCTGGCAAATTCAAGCTATCAGAAATTGCTGGTGGTTGCGGCGAAGACCCCCTTCAGTTAGCCCAAGCCTATGTGAAATGGTCAAAAGATAAATGGATTCATTTGCGTAATCCCGGTAACGAAATTATTACCGGATCAGGTGCCATCACGGCTGCCACAGACCAGCGACCGATTATTTTGAGCGTAGATGATAGCAAAATCGTCCAGGTCAGCATCAGAAAAGCTATTGGTGATTTGTACAATGTACAGTTTGCCAGTAATGCCATGGATGCGTTAAATGCTTTAAATAATATGCCAGTGGCATTGTTGCTGTTAGATGTAACTATGCCCGATATCGATGGATTAGAGCTATGTCGCACTATCCGCAACATTAACAAGTTCAAAAATTTGCCGATCGTGATGGTGACGGCCAAAGATGGCTTAATCGACAAAATGCGCGGCCAATTTGCCGGTTCTACCCATTACCTAAACAAGCCGGTCGATCGAGAAAAACTACTGCCGATAATGGAAAAATACATCATTAAGGCTGCTGTCACCAATTAATTTTATTGTTTATTTCTAGCATCTATTATGAGTCAGCAATCTTATCTCACCTGTCATTTACAGAGTTCACAGTACGCAATTTCTACCGATCATGTGTTAGAAATTTTTCCTTTGCCAGAACTACAAATGGTGCCCGAAACCCCGGCTGATTTGTTGGGAGTGTTGAATCTGCGCGGCAAAATGTTGCCAGTGATGCACCTGCGCCGCCGCATTAGTAGAGCACCTTTGGTCTGTACTGCTGCCGATACAGTAGTGGTGCTAGATTGCGGTGGTTTACAGATCGGGGCGATCGTCGATCGAGTCAGCGAAGTCTGTGTGTTAGATGACGCAGTGATCGATCGAGATTTGGCCTACGGGCGACAAGGCCACACCAACACTGCTTTTTTGAGCGGTGTCACCCAATATAACGATGAAAATCTGCTGATTTTAAACCCCGATGCCCTGGTTTCTTTGCCAGACCAAGTGGCTGATTGGGTGTGGCAGGCCGATGAAACCGGTGGTGTGGGGGGTCTGGGCACAGATACAGGTTTGGAGCAAATTGGCAGCTTCTATGACCTGTATTTCCCCACTGCGACAGCAGCCGAGCGTCAGTTAATGGGTCAACGATCTACTGATCTCCGACCAGCCATCGAAACTAGTGACACCAGTCGATCGGTGCCACTAGCAGTTTTTGGTTTGGGTGGGGAATACTTTGGTATCAGCCTGGGGTTGGTTCGGGAGTTTATTAACACCCAAAACATTAGGCCAATTCCCTGTGCCCCCAGCCAAATCATTGGCAACATGAACCTGCGGGGCGAAATTATGACCTTGGTGGATGTGCGCCACGCCCTGAACCTATCAACCACCACTGCTCCCAATAGTCAAGCGGTAGTTGCTCAAATTGGTGATGTAGTTGCCGGTTTATCGATCGATGAACTCCACGATATTCTCTATCTGGCACCCGATGCTTTTGCCCCGGTGCCGGTGGCCAACCAACAGAGCCGCACTGGTTTGGTGGAAAGTACTACTCCTTACCGCGACACCATGTTGAGCGTGCTCAACTTGCCGCAGCTTTTGAACATTGCCTAGATTTTTCAACATTCATCACTCAAATATTTCCAAACTCAAACATCATGAAAATTACTACCACTCTCAAATTAACTGTTGCTGGCTTGGCTACTGTGGCGATCGGCAGTACAGCCTTACTCCAAACTGGTATTGGCAGCGCTAAAGATGATGCCAGAATCGTCAACTATACCGGAATCGTGCGGGGGGGAGCGCAGCGGGTTACTAAGCTAGAATTGGGAAGCCGTCCTTCGGATGAGTTAATTAAAAATATTGACCAAGTAATTAATGGTTTGATCAATGGGGATACTGAGCTGAAGCTTTTTGCTACCAAAGATCCAGAATTTTTGGCGGCATTAGAGAAAGTAAAAATTGAATGGACTAAGTACAAAAGCTCAATTGCTGATTTCCGGAAAGACCCTCGTTTGGCATTGAAACTTCTAAACGATAGTGAAGAATTCTACAAAACCTCTGATGCTGCTTTGAACGCAGCGGTAGCATATGGGGAAAGAGATATCGCTCAAATCCGTTTGTTAGATTTCTTGATTTTGGGTATCAACTTAGTATCATTGGGCTTTATTACTTACGTTATTCAAAGTATTTCTAAAACTCTTACCAAATCGGCAAACGTAGTATCTAAATCTTCTGAGCAAATCGCTTCGACTATTACTCAGCAAGAAATTCAGCTCTCCGAACAAGCCGACTCGGTACGTTCTACTACTGCCACGATCGAAGAATTGGGTTCGGCTTCGATGCAAGCAGCAATTAGAGCAGAAAACTCGGCAGCAGAAGCTCAAAAGGCATTAACACTTTCAGAAACTGGTTCCGATGCTGTAACTCGCACGATCGAAGGTATTACCGACCTGCGCGACAGAGTAGAAGCGATCGCTGAAAAAATTATGCAGCTCAGCCAACAAACCACTCAAATCGCTTTGGTATCTGACCTGGTGGCCGACATTGCGAACCAAACCAACATGCTCTCCCTGAACGCAGCGGTAGAAGCAGCACGGGCTGGTGAACAAGGCAAAGGATTTGCAGTAGTAGCCGGAGAAGTCCGGAAACTGGCTGACCAAAGTAAAAAATCTGCCGAAAAAATCAACACCTTGATTTCGGAAGTCCAGGCTTCAATTAACAGTACAGTAATGGTGACAGACGAAGGCACCAAAACGGCGGCTCAGGGTATTAACCTAGCGATCAATACTGCTGAAGCATTTGCCGGTATTGAACGGGCAATTAACGCAGTGTTTGCCAACACTCAAGAAATTTCGTCTAGCTCCAAGCGGCAGGCAATTACGGTACAGCAAGCAGTTGCGGCAATCAACGCCATCAACCTGGGTTCCCAAGAAACTGCTTCTGGGGTTGCCCAAGTAAAACTAGCCACCAACGAGTTGGTAAATACCACCAACCAGCTCCAAGGAATTGTATAAAAAAACGTCGAGGCAGCCGGAACTACAGCTATTATCACTATGTTCATTGATGATGAAGAACTACGCAGTCTGTACGAGACTGCCAGCGCCGAACACCTAACGGCGATCGAGGAAGGATTGCTCCAGTTAGAGCGACAGCCCCAAGATCTGTCGCCGCTGAAAGCACTACTGCGCGATGCTCATTCCCTCAAAGGCGATTCCCGGATGCTGGGAGTTGCCGATGCCGAAACGGTCGTGCATCAAATGGAAGAAGTGTTGATTTCGATCGAGCAGGGCAAGCTCCTCGTGACTCCAACAGTCTGTGATAGTCTTTATCAGGGGCTAGATGCTGTCAGAAAAATTGCCCACGAAGCAGTTACTGGTGAACCAGCTAATCTAAAGCTATTTCAGGTGGTAACAGCGATCATCCAGGTGAATAATGCAGTGGCTGGTGATATTTCAGCCAACAATGCAGGCAATATCGCTGTAGTTACACCAGAATTAGAATTTGGCCTAGACTTCGGTGGAGTTACCCCCTTTGATGAAGATTCTTTAGGCGGAATTCCTGGCTTTGATGAACAAACTTGGGGCGGCCAAGACTGGGAAGAACAAGCTGTTACCGCCGAGGCGGTGGCCATGGCTTTTGCTCAAGGCGATGAATTACCTGATCTGCAAGAAATGTTGGCCAATTTGGGTGACAAATCTGCGACCAAGATCGAGCCGACTAGCTCTTTGTTAATCAAAGATCCCGAGATCCCAGAAGTAACTGCTGCCGATCCTCACGATGCCAAAGAAGTATTTGAAATCAATACTATTCGGGTAGAGTCTGGCAAGCTAGAGCGCCTGATGATCCAAGCTGATGAACTAGCCGTAGCCAAACTACGCATCTTACAGCGTCATGAAGAATTGATCACCCTGACCCGCCTGTGGGATGACTGGGTAAGGTTACAAGGAGCAAGCTTTACAGTAGCTGATAGTCAATTACAGCAGTTTGGACAAATCTTAGGCCATATGCAATCAGCCTCGGCTGAAGACACCACTCGCTTGGCATCAGTAGCTACCGATCTAGAAAGCGGCATTCGCCAAATTAGAATGTTGCCCCTCCAGAGTGTTTTTGGAGTGTTTCCGCGCTTGGTGCGTGATCTGGGTCGGCAGCAAGATAAAAATATCGACTTTGTGATCGAAGGCGGTGAGGTGCTGGCCGATAAGCAAATTATCGAAGCTCTAAAAGACCCTCTGACTCACCTGTTGCGGAATGCGATCGACCATGGCCTAGAACCCACCCGCCAACGAGGCGAGAAACCAGCAATTGCTAAACTGCTGTTGCGCGGCGTACAGCGCGGCAACCAAATCGAAATTATGATTTCTGACGATGGTCGCGGTCTAGATCTCGATGCCATCCGTCAAACTGCGATCCGGCGGGGCTTGTATGGCGAAAGTGAACTAGACCGCATGACGGCGGAGCAAATACAGTCGCTGATTTTTGCAGCAGGCTTCTCGACTCGCACGACCATTACCGAAATCTCTGGGCGGGGTGTGGGGTTAGATGTAGTCCGTACCAACATCGAAAAAATCAAGGGTTCGATCAAAATTGATTCGATTCCTGGCCAGGGCTGTACCTTCCGCATTTTGCTCAACAACAGTTTGGCCACGGTGGATGCTCTCATTTTGCAGGTGCAAAATTTACCTTACGCCATGCCGCTGGATGCGATCGAATCTATGCAGTTTATCGATCGACGAGAAATTTTTACTCTCGATGGCAAACTCACTGTTCACTGGCAAGAGCGGGGCGTATCGGTGGCCTGGTTGGCCGATCTACTAGAGCTGTCGGTGGTATCGCCAGCTTCTACTGCTGCACTAGATAAATTGCAGCAAAAAATTCCTTGCGTCTTTGTGAAGATCGACGGGGAATATTTGGGAATACTGGTAGATGAGCTGCTGGAACAACAACAAATTGTGGTTAAGGCGCTCAACAAGCTCTTGAAAGATGTCCCGAATATTTCTGGTGCAAGTATTCTCGGCAACGGCGAAATCTGCATGGTGTTGAATCCACTAGATTTATTTTTGGCAGCGGGCGGCAAAATCGTCAGTGCTGAACGCCGACTGGCTCTTACCGCAGAATACCAACCACCCAGTATTTTGCTGGTAGAAGATTCTATTCCGATTCGCACTCAGGTACAACGGATTCTGGCTGATGCTGGTTACGATGTCACTGTGGCCGTAGATGGTTTGGATGGCTTCAATAAGCTACAGGCTGGCTCTTTTAAGGCGATCGTCTCGGATGTAGAAATGCCCAATATGACCGGTCTGGAAATGACCGAGAAAATTCGGGAAATTTCTGCCCACCAAAACCTCCCGATCGTCTTGGTGACTACCCTCGCCAAAGAAGAGCATCGCCAACGTGGTCTCCGGGCAGGTGCAAATGCCTATCTCACCAAGGGAGACTTTGACCAGTCTCTGCTGTTAAACACCCTCAAATCATTAATTACCAATTAATAAGCCATGACCCCCATAAAAGTAGTACTAGTAGAAGACTCTGTAGTAGCCTTGGAAGTATTGGAGCGCCTGCTCAACTCTTCGCCTGAAATCGATGTGGTTGGTACCGCCCGTGATGGTGCTGAAGGCTTGCGGGTAATCAATCAAACTAAGCCAGATGTTATTTGTACCGATCTACAAATGCCCACTATGGATGGTTTGGAGTTCACTCAAAAGTTGATGGCACAAAATCCTTTACCAGTATTGGTAATCAGCAATGCGGTAAATCCCAACGACGTAGAAAATATCTATAGCCTTATGAAAGCAGGCGCTCTGGACTTTTTCCCTAAGCCCAATAGCGGTTCAGCCACCGACTACGAAAAAATCAAAGGTGCCTTGGTCACCAAGATCAAAGTCTTGAACAGCAAGAAGCGCTAGGTTACTGGTAGCGGCAACCAACAATATCAAAAGGGGACAAAGATTAATCTTTGTCCCCTTTTGTCTATGAGGGCGAATGACGGGGGTCGAACCCGCGAATGGCGGCACCACAAGCCGCTGCCTTAACCACTTGGCGACACTCGCCATAGATTCAATATGTTAGCGCAGGTTGGTGTTTAATGGCAAGCATCTTTAACCGACAAATCTCCCGCAGATCCTACCCTACCGAATCGAGATCATGTAACAATAGGAATAAATACTCATAGAAACGATGCGGGAGGAACACCAATGGCTTCAGCAACAGCTACCATCACCAAGCGGCTCACCATCCAAACAGCAGCAGTCGTCAACCAGACCACCACTATTCGATCGCTAGACTGGGAGCGCGATCGATTTGATATTGAGTTTGGCTTGCAAAATGGCACTACCTATAATTCCTATCTTATTCAAGGTGACAAACTGGCCTTGGTGGATACCTCCCACGAAAAATTCCGCCAGCTTTACCTGGATGCCCTCACCGGGTTAATCGAACCCAGCAAAATTGATTACTTAATCATTAGCCACACCGAGCCTGACCACAGTGGCTTGGTGAAAGACGTGTTGGCTTTGGCTCCCCAGGCTACGGTAGTGGGTTCTAAAGTAGCGATCGAGTTTCTCAAAAACTTCGTTCATCAAGAATTCACCACCAAAATTATCAAAAACGGCGACAAGTTAGATCTGGGCCAGGGTCATGAATTAGAGTTTGTGATTGCCCCTAATCTGCATTGGCCAGACACAATTTTTACTTACGACCACGGCACTCAAGTGCTATACACCTGTGATGCTTTTGGCTTGCACTACTGCTCTGATGCGGCTTTTGATGAAGATTTAGAACGCATTTCCCCAGATTATCGCTTTTATTATGAGTGTCTCATGGCACCGAATGCTCGATCGGTGCTCTCGGCTTTGAAGCGCATGGGTGAGTTGCCAGAAGTTACGATCATCGGCACTGGTCATGGCCCCATGTTGAAATACAACACCACAGAGTTGGTAGAGCGCTATCGCCAGTGGAGTCAGGTGAAAGCCAAAGCTGAAACCACGGTAGCGGTATTCTATGTCTCGGACTATGGCTACAGTGACCGCTTGACCCAATCGATCGCCCGAGGAATCACCAAAACCAGTGTAGCTGTAGAAATGATGGATCTAAATGCCGCAGATCCTCAAGAAGTCCAGGAACTAGTCGGACGCAGCACCGGCATTGTCATTGCCATGCCACCAGCTACGGCGGGAACAGCTACAGCGGCGATCGGCACTGTACTAGCAGCAATTACTGGTAAGCAAGCGGTAGGATTACTAGAGTCGTATGGTGGTGATGATGAACCGGTAGATCCAATTTTGACCAGATTCCGGGAAATCGGTGCAGTGGTGGCTTTCCCGCCAATCCGTGTGTTAGATGTACCCAGTGAAGCGGTGTATCAGCAATGCGAAGAAGCCGGTACTGACCTTGGCCAGTTGTTGACCAAAGAACAGGCGATCAAACAAATGAAGTCGTTAGATTCTGATCTAGATAAGGCTTTAGGGCGGATTAGTGGTGGTTTGTATATTATTACTGCCAAAAAAGGCGATTCTAGTAGTGCCATGTTGGCTTCTTGGGTGACCCAGGCTAGCTTTGAGCCGTTGGGAGTTTCGATAGCGGTGGCTAATGATCGGGCGATCGATTCACTAATGCAGGTAGGTGACAAGTTTATTTTAAATATCTTGGAAGAAGGTAACTATCAACAGCTCATGCGCCATTTCTTGAAAAGATTTGCCCCCGGAGCCGATCGGTTTGCTGGAGTAAAAACTCAGGCAGCCAATGATGGCACCCCAATCCTCGCTGATTCCTTGGCTTATTTAGAATGTGAAGTCGCTAGCCGCTTGGCTTGCAACGATCACCACATTGTTTATGCCACGGTAGCAAATGGTCGGGTGGCTAAGGATGCTGGCCTAACGGCAGTGCATCATCGGCGAGTGGGGAATCACTATTAATCGAAAGATAGAAATGTAGGGTGGGCTGTTGTTGAGCAGGGTCGAAGCACTGCCCACCATCTAGGTTATAGTTGCTACCGCACTTACGGTTCTTTAAAAGTGAGACCCTCATCCCTGCTCTTTGAACCAGGCCGATCGGTCTGTTAATTTCCGAGATTTAGTGCCTGCCTCAATTTTTCTGCCACCAGTTCTACCGTTGGTTGATGATGTCCTTCTGCCACCCTGATGCCACCAGTTTGATACAGTTCTAATTCGCAAACGAAATATGGATCTCCTTCACTGTCTTGAATTCTGATAACCCCCAGGCGCTTGACATCTTGAGTTCCAAAGTAAAATACCTCTTTTTTGAATGGTCTGAGCTTAATAATTTTGGCTTTATTCGGCGCAATCTTTACTTGAATGTATTCCTTGCTAGCAGCCCACCAACTACACCAAATAGCTCCACACCAAAAATAGACTAGCCACCAGATACTTAAATTGGGATGATCTCGAAAAAAGAGCCAGGTTATGACCAATATGCCAGCATCAAACAGCCCCATAAATATCCAATAAAATATGGCTGTTTTGTTGTGAAATACCAACGGAGAATTGGTTTGAGAGTTCATCGGTGGCTCCAGGGTGTTTGTATTCGTAAGAAGTAGGATAATGTCAATAAGTCTTTAACCAGGCTTTACTACTTATCATGTAAGCTTTTCTCGATCGATCATAATCTGATTACACTGCGTAAAAACATAGCGCAGTTGCCCTAGCAAAATATCCATAATTGTAGTTGAATAATCTCCAGTTTGATACACTTTTCCATTAGGCATTAGCTTACAAAAGCGCCAAGTGTTGCCATTACTAATAATCCCAAAAGTATCAGCATCAGATGCAATAGGCTGAGTATAGCCACCAATTTGGCGGTTTTGCCACTGACACGCCTGCATCTCCACCAAACACTGTGCCAGCCCCTGTTCAAAATCATCTTTTTTTGCCTCAATCACACAAAGTAGCGGGCGATCGAAATAGTCTTTGCGCTCTGCAATCACATAATCAGCATAACCTGTCAAACAATCACTCTCAATTTTTGCCCCCTTCCAAATTTTGAGATAATCTAAGCCATAAATTGCCTCTTCACAAATAGCATCAATAACTAACTTTTTAGATTCTTCGTAATTCGAGAGGTCAAAAAACTCCGCCAACCGCTCTAGTCGCTGGTTAAAAAAAAGACTGGGAGTATGGGGTGGAGCTTTGATTACCCATGGTTCGATGGTTTTGATGCCCAGTTGCTGGTAAGCATCTGCATAACTAAAACTAGAAAAATTACGCTTTTTAACTCTTTTTTTAGTGGTGGTCATACTAGTTCCAATTAGCCAAGTACTTGATTCATTTTCCACAGTAGCATTTCCTCTCAGCACATTGACGTAAATATATTGATCAGCGATCGATATCACCTCAAAGATCTAGATAAAGCAGTACCCCAAGCAATGCAATTCACCCCAAACACCTATGGAATCTTGATTTATCCGCAAATGTAGTAGTCTATGGTGATGTGATGCGTAAAATGCTGAACTTCCGCAGGCTTCAACCGGCCTAATGTTCAGCATTTCGCAGGATGCCAAGCTTGGAATAGAAGCTGTAGGGTAACTCTAGTAGTTTTTGCCACATCCTAACAATCGGAGCAGAATTTTATGACCGCTGGTGATATCGATCCTCGGTATGGTGCTGTTAGTTTAACCAACACCGATCTGCCGAACATTAGCATTCTGCAACCAGATGGCAAGATTATCGTCGCCGATCAGCAATTTCTTGCTCGCTACAATTTAGACGGCTCTGCTGATACCAGTTTTGGGGTCAATGGCAAAATATCGTTGAGTAGTCTGAATCCTAACGCTCCGGTGACAGCCTTAGCTATTCAGCCTGATGGCAGAATTTTAGTGGCTACTGGTCAAGACCGTTCTTTGTTGTCAGCCACATCATTTGGGCAAACGGCTGCCTTATCTAGACTGAATATTGATGGGTCAATCGATCAAGCTTTTGGTCAAAATGCCAGAAACTCTAGTCCTATTGCCGGGTTGGGCAGTAATTTGTTATTGGTTCAAACCGATGGCTCGATCGTCACTTTGGGCAGTAGTACCTTAGTTAAATATGGTGCCGATGGTACAGCTCAATCTACGGCCAACTTAGCAGGACGTACCAGCGATCGCTTTGGTAATGTGATTGGTAATAACAACTACGCTACCCTCCAAGCAGACAACAAAATCATCACGGCTGATTATGTTCCTAGTGCGGCTATTTTTGATTTCTCTGGTAGCAATTATTCGTTGATCTTGAAGCGGTACAACCTAGATGGAACCCTGGATTCAAGCTTTGGCAATAATGGAACTGTCATTGGATCTGGCCTCCCAGATTTTCGGGTGACCGGATTGACCACCGACCCTAACGGCAAAATCATTTTAACTGGTGGCAATGAAACAGCACCGGGCGCACCAATTACCGAGTTGATTAGGTATAACAGTAACGGCACTTTAGATACCGGGTTTGGCACCAATGGCGTGGTAAACACTGGATTAATTGATAAACGCTATGCGGGCTTGCGCAGTGCGCTACTAGTACAGGCCGATGGCAAAGTATTAGTTACTGGACTCCGAGCCGATATTATTGGGCCGGGCGGGTTTGAAGCCAGTGAAGCGTTTTTACTCCGTTATAACCTCGATGGTACTCTAGATAGCAGCTTTGGTGATGCTGGTAAAAACCGTCTGGATACCAGTGGTTTGTTGGCGATCCAGGCAGATGGCGACATTCTGGGCATTGGTTATACTCTGTCTGGTTTGGCGACACTCTCTCGCTATGCTAGTAGTGGCGATGTGGCACTCGATCGCGTTGGCACAGGCAGCAGCCAAAATGATTATTTAGCAGGTGGCAGAGGTAATGACTTTTTCCGGGCTGGGGCGGGCATCGATCGAGTCTGGGGTGGTTATGGTAACGACACGATCGATGGAGAAGATGGCAACGATATTATTTTAGGTGAAGCTGGCAATGACCGCCTCTATGGTGCTAATGGTGACGATATCCTCAAAGGCGGCCAAGGGCTAGACTATTTGCATGGGGGATATGGCAACGACACCCTGATTGGTGGTGAGGATGGAGATTTATTGATTGGTGACGCGGGTAATGATTCATTAGTGGGGGATGATTTTGACCTAGTGGTGGGAAATGGTAACGACACTCTCTATGGCGGAGATGGGGCTGATACCTTGCAGGGGAATTTTGGTGATGATATTTTAGATGGCGAAAACGGCAATGATGCGCTCAATGGTGGCTTCGGTAATGATGCTCTCTATGGGGCAAATGACAACGATAGCCTAGATGGTGGTGAAGGCAATGACTATCTCAATGGAGGCTATGGTAATGATTGGCTAGTAGGGGCGGCTGGTGATGATACTCTGTTTGGCGATGATGGATTGGATACTTTAATTGGTGGTTTTGGTAAGGATATCTTTGTGGCCTACGCTCCGACTAGCGCTCTCACTGCCCAAGCCGACAAGTTTGCTGATTTTGAAGTAGGAGTTGATAAAATCAGTCTGAGCAAAGCAGCTTTCAGTGCTCTGAGTAGCTTGAAAGGTCAAGGCTTTAGCATTGCCAATGATTTTGCCGTCGTCACTGGCATCGAAGCGGTGGGGCAAAGCAAAGCCACAATTGTCTATAACAATGCCGATAACAGCTTGACCTATAAACCATTGGGCACCACCGCAATTTTCGCTAAGTTAGACGGGGTAGTTCCGCTCAGTGCCAGTGACTTCCTAATCACTGATTAGTGGTCGCTAGTGGTGAAGTGAATTAGACTGAAGTTGTAGACTTCGTCAACTTCTAGTTATTTATGGTTATTAGTAAATACTCTGGATTTTCAGGTAACTTTTTTTTACTGAGTATTCTTGCCCTTGGTATCTGGTGCTCAGCAGCCTCTGCCAGCACCTTCAATACCAAAAGATATCAAATAGAAATCACCTCTAACTGTGCAGAGGGCAACGTAGTCTGCAATGATGTCACTTACATGAGTACCCACCGAGAATATGGCTATACTTTAAGGCTCAAAGGTAAAACTATTCATAGTCTTTGTGCCGATCGGGTAACTCCTTGCCGTTTTTTGGGCTATGAGTTTGTTAACACCTGGTACGAGAGTCCTCATCCTTTTTCCGGGCCTGAAACGTTGGTTGAAGATCGCTATTCTATTTTGGGTGACACATTAGAGATTCGTCAAAACGGAGAGTTAATCTGGTCTGAAAAAGGAATTTGGCAAAACTAATGTTGGGTGAATAGCGGGCAAATTCTGACAGCAGCAAAGAATTGCGCCAATTTTCCTACTAGAGTGCTAAAATCTCTGCAATCTCTTGCCCTCACTGCATCGACAAGAGCATCGCCTTTATTACAGCATTTCTACCATGGACAAACCGCTTGGCACCGTCATTCAAGGCTCTCTTACCGGAGGATTAGACGTAAAACTTTACCCCGGAATTTCCGTGGAAGATATGCGGGTTGGTAAGTTTTTAGTGGTGCATGGCCACAAATATGACTTCTTTTGTTTGCTGACCGATGTAAGTTTAGGCACAACCAGCGATCGCATCCTAGTCCATCCCCCCGACCCTCACGATGACTTTTTACAAGCGGTGCTCTCGGGTAGTACTACTTATAGCACTGTCAACCTCGCACCCATGCTGATGCTACTGCGAGCGCCTCATGAAGATGCACCAAAAAAGAAGAGCAAGGTCGTCGGCATTGATGATGAACTGCAAGCTGTTTTAGCTTCTTATCAGGCCAATAGCGGCGCTGATTTAGAGCTGCTGCCGGTTAAGACCATTCCCAGCCACTTCAGCCAGGTCTTTGATGCCAGCGAACAAAACTTTCGATCGATCTTTGGTTGGGAAGATGATCCCTATCGTTGCAACTTCTCGATCGGCCAGCCCTTAGATGTAGACGTGCCAGTGTGTCTGAATCTGCATCGCTTCGTGGAGCGCAGCAACGGCATTTTTGGCAAGTCCGGGACAGGGAAATCTTTCCTGACTCGTTTATTGTTAGCCGGGGTGATTCGCAAAAAGGCAGCGGTGAATTTGATTTTTGATATGCATTCCGAATACGGTTGGGAAGCGGTGTCTGAGGGCAAAAATAGCGCCACCGTCAAAGGTCTGCGCCAGCTATTTCCCCATGATGTGGTGGTCTACACTCTCGACCCAGAATCTAGTCGGCGGCGGGGCATTCGAGATGCCCAAGAGTTGTTTTTGAACTACGACCAAATCGAAGTCGAAGATATTCGGTTAGTGGGGCGAGAATTAGATCTCTCTGAAGCCAGTATTGATAACGCTAATATTCTCTATGGTGAATTTCACGATCGCTGGATCGCCGAGCTGTTGGATATGACCAACGAAGATATCAAGATGTTCTGCGAAGAAAAACGGGGCAATATGAGTTCGATTATGGCCTTGCAGCGCAAGCTGTTGCGGTTGCAGAAGCTGAAATACATGAAGCCCAGTAGTCGCCAAAATTTTATTGAACAGATGCTGAAAAACATTGATGCTGGTAAAAGCATTGTGATTGAGTTTGGCAACCAGACCGATATGCTTTCTTATATGCTAGTGACCAATATGATTACTAGGCGGATTCATGAGCGCTATGTAGAAAAGGCCGAGCGCTATTTACAGAGCAAAAAGCAGGTGGATAAACCTCAGCAATTGATGATTGTGATTGAGGAAGCCCACCGCTTTTTAGATCCGGCAGTGGCCAAGAGTACTATTTTTGGGACGATCGCCCGCGAGATGCGCAAATATTTTGTGACCTTGTTGGTGATCGATCAGCGACCTTCCGGGATCGATCGAGAGATTATGTCCCAGATCGGTACCCGCATTACGGCGCTGATTAACGACGAAAAAGATATTGATGCCATTTTTACCGGAGTATCTGGTGGTCAGGGGCTGCGATCGGTGTTGGCCAAGTTAGATTCTAAGCAACAGGCTTTGGTGTTGGGTCATGCGGTACCTATGCCAGTGGTGGTGCGCACCCGGCCATACGATCGACAGTTCTATGAAGATATTGGCTGCGATAGTTGGGCTGATAAGACCGATGAGGAAGTGTTTGAAGAGGCGCGGTTAGCGACGATCGATCTGGGGTTTTAACGCTTTACTAGTTCGGGGAACTTTTGCTGTAACCGATCGAGCTTGGGCAAATCATGTACCACTACATAGGGATATGTAGGATTGTGAGCAATGAAATCTTGATGGTGCTCCTCGGCGGGATAAAATTTTGTCAAAGCGGTTAATTTGGTGGCAATCGGTTGGGAAAAGACCTTGGTCTGATTGAGTTGGTTAATATAAGCCTGGGCTACTTGCTGCTGCTCAGCATCGGCAAAAAAGATCGCCGAACGGTACTGAGTGCCTTGATCTGGTCCCTGTCGATCGACTTCGGTAGGATCATGTGCCACAACAAAGAAAACCTTTAATAATTGATCCAAGGAAATTTGTTGTGGGTCATAGGTAATTTGTACCACCTCGGCGTGACCAGTGGCTCCACCACTGACTGCCCCGTAGTTAGCCGTCTCGGCACTGCCACCGGCATAACCAGAAACCACCGTCGAAACTCCTTGGAGTTTTTCAAACACCCCTTCTACGCCCCAAAAACAGCCTCCGGCTAGCACGATCGCTTGTTGGCCTTCGCTCACACCGGAGGTGATCGAGGGGTTTAATTGTGGCTTTGTCCCTAAGACATTAGTTGAATTAGCTGGAGAATTGGCAAACATTGTCTGCTTTACACCATAGGCAATAGCCATGATCAACAATAAACTTAGGCAAAATGTGAGGCTCCGCCGACTAGTGAGATTAAGATTAGACATAGTTGACCAGTGCAAAGTGTGGGAAAAAATCAAATCAGGAGCAGAATGTTGTTTCCAGGAATTTTTCAGCCTTTCTCTTAAGAATACACTCCAAAACTTCCAGCGGATTGCTATATGGGTATTGTCGATCGAATAGAAATCTTTCCCGTCAAATCCCTGGATGGCTGCCAGGTCGATCGGGCAAGGGTGACATCTGGTGGAGCCTTGGCATTCGATCGCCGCTGGACGCTGGTAGATGAACGGGGCAACTTCGTGAATGCCAAGCGCTACGCTCAGATCCATGCCATTCGCTCGGACTTTGATTTGACCGAGCTAGCCATCACTCTCAGCGCCCCCCAAATGCCCAATGGCCGGTTTGAGATCGATGACCCCGCTCTAGCTGCCTGGTTTAGTAAATACTTCGATCGCCCGATCCAAATCCAATCCAATATCACCAGCGGCTTCCCCGACGACACTGCTGCCTCTGGCCCTACAATTATCAGCACTGCTACCCTCACCGAGATTGCCAGTTGGTATCCCCACTTGGCAACTACCGAGATCCGTCGTCGTCTCCGTACCAACATTGAAATTGCCGGAGTCCCGGCTTTTTGGGAAGACCAACTATTTAGCAATAATCCCTCAGATTTCTTGATCGGCGCTGTTTCTTTTCGAGGTATGAACCCTTGTCAGCGCTGTATTGTACCTACCCGCAATGCTATTAGTGGATCGATCGATCCAGGCTTTCAAAAAATCTTTAGTGAACAACGAGCAGTCACCTTACCAGCCGAAATTGATCGATCGCGCTTTAATCATTTTTATCGAGTAGCAGTCAACACTCGTATTCCAGCCAGCTCAGGAGAAAAAATGCTCCACATCGGTGATTCGATAAGATTTTTGCTAGCATAGTAATATATAGTTTTCCAAATCTTCAATTATGGCCACTGAACGTTGGACAGATGAAATGCTAGATAAGCTAGCAGAAACAGTTGAAAGTATTGCCGAATCGATTAGAGAACAAAGCGCTGAATCTAAAGAGCTAGGAATTCGTTTTAGCGCGTATCAACAAGCTTCACAATGGGTTGTTAACTTGGCCTTTGGCTTACTGGCAACAGCTACAATCACCACCATTATTACCGCAGTTTTTCGCAAGTAGAAACACCCTAAATTATCGAATTCATCTGACTTACTACTATTTGATTCCGTCCTGCTTGTTTAGCTTGATATAATGCTTGATCTGCATAAATCAGCAACTCTTCTGGAGTTGTTACCTCACTCGGCACAATGCCAGAGACCCCGATGCTCAGAGTTAGATATTCACTAACTGTGGATTTTTGATGGTGGATCTGTAGATTCTGCACTCGCACCTGAATTGATTTAGCCACTTCCATAGCCCCCACCAAAGGAGTATTCGGCAACAGGGCGACAAATTCTTCTCCCCCATAACGAGCAACTAAATCGGCAGCTCGCCGCGCAGCAGCTTCGATCGATTTAGCTACCAGGCACAGGCACTCATCACCACCACTATGACCATATGTGTCATTGTACTGCTTGAAAAAATCTACATCACAAATAATTAAAGAAAGGGGCTTTTGCTCTCGTTGCATTCGCCGCCATTCTTGGAGCAATCGATCATCAAACTGCCGCCGGTTGGCAATTTTAGTCAATCCATCTATGTAAGCGATCTCAGACAATTCTTTGTTGACTCGCTGTAGAGCAACCTCTGCTACAGAACGACGTTCTATTTCAGCTTGGAGATCTTGGGTGCGATCGATTACCTGTTGTTCCAAAGAACGGGAATATTCTTCTAATTGCGATCGTGATGATTGAATTTCCTGACTCATTTGGCCAAAAGAAACTGCCAAACTTGATATCTCATGTACATTAGGATGGCTGGGTTGCGGTTTATAACTAAAATTTCCTTGGGCAATATCTTGACTAGCTTGACTCAATTCCATAATTGGCTTGGCCAACCAGCGAGCAATAAAAGTATTCAACAAAATTACTACTATCAATGCAATCAAACATAGCCAGATGGTCAGATTATTATTGGCATTAATCCCTGCCATTACATCGGCAGCAGGTACCACAATCACGATCGACCAATTCAATCCTCGTTCATGTGAGAAAGACACCACCCGTCCAAAATAATGTTGTCCAGCATTATCGAACTGAAAGTTCTGGGCTTGCTGAATTGACTGAAACCCACCAAACTTGCGATCAATAAAGCGAGCAGTCGAACGAATCAGCGGCGTTTCGCTGTTCATCACGCTGCGGCGCTCTGGTGGTTTGCCAACTATTGTCCGAAATGGAGATTCTTCACTAGAGCTAGCCACCAACAGCCCCGATTGATCGACCAGAAATACTTGTCCGGTATGGCTAACTGGGGTTTGAGCGAGAAATTTTTGGATGCCCAGCAAGGAGACATCAATGCCACTGACTCCTAACAATTTACCACTACGGTCATACAGGGGCTGACTAGCCGCGATAAACACTGTACCCGGAGTAAAACCAGCATAAATACTAGTCCAGATGCCTTGTTTAGCATCTATTGCCGCTTTGTACCAAGGGCGAGTGCGGGGATCGAAGGCTGGTTTTTCAACTTTTAGCTGCTTGGTGTGCATTCCTTGATCATTGATAGCGTAGTACGTGCCGAAGTATTGAGTCGATCGATTGGACATAGAAAACTGGAGCTTTTCAGAGTTTTCAGGCCGCCAAATCCCCAAGCTATCGCCTGTTTCAGTACCCAGTGAAATCCACGCCAAATTGGGAAATAACTGCATTTGCTGCCACAAATATTGCTCTCGCTGGGGGTTCGATCGATCTAAGTTTAAATCTAACGACCCGCGCACGACGGCATCACTATTGCTCTGATTGACCAACCAAGGCACCGCAAGATAACTGGTAAGTTTTTGTTCAACCCGATTGCCCACCGAATTCATCAATTGATTGGTCAGGTCTTCTACCGTATGCTGACCATTCCGGTAAGAAAGATAGCCAACTAGGCTAACTGCGGTACCGATCTGCAAAATGAATGGCACTGTCAGCATCCAAGGCAGAGAAAGTTTGCGAGAAGGCTGTGATCGCTCTCTTTTTCCGGTGAATGGCCGAGTAAAGATTTTATGCAACATGCACTGGAGTAAGAGAATAAAAGGAATGGGCAGTCGATGAGTGGTTTAGGATCACTTACATAGCATTCACAAACTAAATGCAAATATTTGCTTATTCTAAGTGTAGCCTCTCACCCCGATTTTCTATGACCACCACCCCGCTCACCTGGACAGAACTCGCCGCCCTGACCGATTGGCAAATCGACCAGATCAATGGTTTCACCAATGCCCAATCGCGGTTGCGTCTCTTTGGCCAACCAGAAACAGCCGTGCGGGTCACGTTGTATCGCGATAACCATGCCTGGTGTCCCTACTGCCAAAAAATCTGGCTGTGGCTAGAAGAAAAACAGATTCCCTACCGCATCGAAAAAGTCACCATGTTCTGCTACGGGGAAAAAGAGAGCTGGTATAAACGTAAAGTTCCCTCTGGAATGCTGCCCGCCGTAGAACTAGATGGCCAAATTATTACTGAAAGTGATGACATTTTGATCGCCCTGGAGCAAGCTTTTGGCACCTTAAACCTGGGCATGACCGATCCCCAGGTCATGTGGCTGCGATCGATCGAACGGCTATTATTTCGAGCCTGGTGTGGCTGGCTGTGTTATCCAGCTAGTTCGGCTACCCAAGAACAGCAAAACCGTGCCCAGTTCACCGCCGTAGTGGATCAAGTCGCAGCCGCCCTGAGCCGCACCCCTGGAGACTATTTTTTAGCTGAATTCGGCACTGCCGATGTGATTTTCACTCCTTATGTGGAGCGAATGAACGCCAGCCTTTATTACTACAAAGGCTACTCCCTGCGGGAAGCCAATCCTCACCTTGCGGCCTGGTTTGCTGCCATGGAAAGCCGCGCGACCTATCGCGGTACCCAAAGCGATTTCCATACCCATGTCCACGATTTACCCCCGCAAATGGGTGGC
>JANNEH010000094.1:0-9558 GCA_031378405.1 Synechococcales cyanobacterium OTE_75_metabat_409 | reverse complement strand
GCTTGGGTAAAACTCAAGACTATCTTTGACCTGCCTAACTTACAAGCCAAAATTGCTGACCTAGAGCAAGTCGCCGCCCAGCCCGATTTTTGGGACGATCGACCCACCGCCCAAGCCACCCTGCAACACCTAGACGATCTTAAATCTAGCCTAGAGCAGTTCGATCGCTGGCAATCGGATCTGGCTGATGCTGGGGCAGCATTGGAAATCTTGTTGATCGAAAACGATGAACTTTTGCTCACCGAAGCCGAACAAAACCTGAAACAACTGGCCGCCGACCTCGATCGATGGGAACTAGAGCGCTTACTCTCGGGAATTTATGATACCAAAGGAGCTGTGTTGACGATCAACGCTGGAGCTGGCGGCACCGATGCTCAAGATTGGGCGGAGATGTTGCTGCGCATGTATACCCGCTGGGCAGAGCAGCATCGTTACCAAGTGCAGATTGATGAAATCTCGGAAGGAGAAGAAGCTGGACTAAAATCAGTGACGATCGAAATCATTGGTCGCTATGCCTACGGTTATTTGAAAGGCGAAAAAGGTACCCATCGCTTGGTGCGGATCTCGCCATTTAATGCCAACGATAAGCGCCAAACCAGCTTTGCGGGTGTGGAAGTAATGCCGCTAATTGACCAGTCGGTACATCTAGATATTCCGGATACTGATTTGGAAATCACCACTACTCGGGCTGGTGGCAAGGGTGGGCAGAACGTGAACAAGGTAGAAACTGCGGTGCGGATTGTCCACAAACCTACTGGGGTGGCGGTACGCTGTACCCAAGAACGCAGTCAGTTGCAAAATAAAGAAAAAGCCCTAGTGATTCTCAAAGCCAAGCTGCTGATTATTGCCCAAGAACAAAAAGCCCAAGAAATTGCCGAAATTCGTGGTGATATTGTAGAAGCAGCTTGGGGTACCCAGATCCGCAACTATGTTTTTCAACCTTACCAAATGGTTAAGGATTTGCGGACTAGTGTGGAAACCAGCGCCGTACAAGATGTGATGAATGGTGATTTAGATGACTTCATTGAAGCCTATCTGCGCCAAGAAAACCAGATGGTATCTGATGCATAAGGAAAATAGCTACTATGGATCTTTCCAAGTCAGTACAAGAAGCAATCGATTCATCGATAAAAGATTGGCTCCAAAGTCATTGGCCTTGGGGATGGATAGTGATCAATCCGGGGCTGAGTTTTTTATTGCTATTGTTATTGATCATCTTGTTTTGGGGACTCCTGGGAGCCTTGGGGCGGGGTGTACAGCAGGGCTGGATTTGGGTGCTGCGCAGTCCGTTAAAATTATTAGGAATAATGCAAATGAAATCTGGCGGATTTTGGCATAAAATCCGCTTGTCTAACCGTGAACAAGCTGTTGAATCGGTGATTGAACAGCTTGTGGAAAACCAACAACAGCAAGCTCAACTACTGGCGAAGTTAGCCGCATTAGTTGCCCAACGAAAAATTAATAATTAACTTTAAACAGTGCCGCCTAGATGTTTTAGAAGCTTTGAATAAGTAATCGATCGGTCATATTTCCTACTACCGCCGCCCCCCGCACATGACCCTCGATCGGCATAGTTTGCTGCTGACGGGGAGCCGCTGCCAACACCACATGGTCATCGGCCACCACCAACCCATGAGTTGGATCATAACCCCGCCAACCTGCTCCCGGCAAAAACACCTCCGCCCAGGCATGTAAATAGCGCTCTTCGGCCTCTACCCCCGCCTCATAACCACTCACAAACCGCGCTGCCAAACCAACTGAGCGACAGACCTCCATAAACAACACCGCCAAATCGCGACAAGAACCCGATCGCTTACTCCAAGTCAAACTGGGTGGCCAAGGTAAGCCATCCATTCGCAACAAATAAGCGCAAGAACTATAAACTAGTTGATTTAAAGCATTCAAAAAATCTGCCGTGCTCCCATGCTCTGCCCAAATTTCTGCCCCCAACTGTGCTGCCACTGGGTCAATATTACCTCCTAAATACCCGCCCAGATACGGCTGGAGCCGTTTCCAGACAGCCAGTGGGTAATCGATCGGCAACATTATTGCCCATGGCTCCAGTAAATAATCAAACGGATTACTCAAGTGAGAGATCACCTGCACCTGACTCTGAATGCGCAGTGTAGTTACTGGCTCTGTGGCGAACCACACCTGCAAAATATCGTTACCATCCAGATCTCGTACCTCCACCATTTTTACTGGCAGCGGATCGATTTGTAACCCAAACTGCATTACCGATTGTTGGCCATTAGATTGGGGGCGCAGCCGCAGAATATGAGGCGCAAACGTTACTGGACGGGGATACTCATAGATAGTAGTGTGAGAAATTTGGAACATTTTAGTATTCCATCGTAAAAAAAGTTTCGCTGATGCCCTGACTGACGAAGTTTAAGCGGCTCTGGGTCTCATCCAAAAATTCATGCAGGCCACGCTCGATCGCCTCTTCGATCGACATAAAATCTAACTGTGCCCGCAGTTTGCCCAGAGTCCGTTCTGCCGAATTATTCCAAGTTCCGCCATTGCCGCTGATCGAGTACAGCGATTTTTCCGCCCGCAGTAAACAGGAATGAACCGATCGGGGAAACTCTCGATCAAAAATCAAAAAGCGGGCGATATCATTAGGATGAATGCGTTGAAAGGTTTTGCGATACATTTCATAGCCACTGGTCGATTTCAACAGGGCAATCCACTGTAGTTCATCTAAAGCCGTGCCCAGCCCATCGGGCATCAATAAAAAATACTTCACATCCAAAATCCGGGCAGTTTTATCAGCCCGCTCAATCAACCGCCCCAATTGACCAAAATGCCAGCCCTCATTGTGAGACATGGTGGCATCCATCACTCCAGCAAACTGATGACTGGCCATCCGCACCGCCGCAAAAAATCCTGGTAGATCGGGTAAATTGCCATCGGGTGCCGAATCTTTCACCATAAAATAAAAACTATTTACCTGCTCCCACATTTCCGATGAAATAACATCCCGCACCGCTTTGGCGTTATTTCGCGCTGCACTCAAACAAGACATTATGGAGTTGGGATATTCTTCATCATAGGTCAAAAATCTGACTACATGGTCAGCAGTTGGCTCACCGTAACGACTGCGAAACATTTCCACATCGCCGGTAGTACTCACCAATGGCTCCCATTGCTGTTCGACCACTACACTGCAATCTAACAATAAATTAAGGTTTACTTCTACAAACCGGGCAATGTTTTCAGCCCGTTCGATATAGCGATTGAGCCAGTAAATTGAATCGGCCACGCGACTGAGCATTTTAGTCTCCTAAAGAATTAATATCCGCAATCACTGTACAACCCAAGTATCCTTAGTGCCGCCACCCTGAGAGGAATTGACCACCAGTGAACCCTCTCGCAGCGCCACCCGCGTGAGACCACCCGGATTAACGTAGATATCATGACCATGTAAAATATAGGGGCGCAGATCTACATGTCTACCGGCCAAACCATCCTCAAACAGCGTCGGTACCCGCGAGAGGCATAGAGTAGGCTGGGCAATATAGTTGCGCGGATTAGCTCGAATTCGATCGGCGAAATCACTGCGCTCAGCCGCCGTAGACTGGGGACCAATCAACATCCCGTAACCACCCGATTCTCCGGCTGCTTTCACCACCAGTTCCTCTAAATGCTCCAACACATACTGTAGTTGACTGGGTTCCCCACAAAGATAGGTAGGCACATTGGGGATAATTTGCTCTTCACCCAAATAGTATTTAATTACTTGGGGCATATAAGCATATACCGCCTTGTCATCGGCTACCCCCGTACCCAAAGCATTGGCGATCGCCACCCGCCCAGCCCGATATACCTCCATCAAACCCGGTACTCCTAACAGGGAATCCGATCGAAAGGCCAGGGGGTCAATAAATTCATCATCAATCCGCCGATAGATCACATCAACTCGCTGTAAGCCTTTGGTGGTGCGCATCTGCACATAGCCATTGGAGATTGTCAAATCGCGGCATTCTACCAACTGCACCCCCATTTGCTGCGCCAAAAAAGAATGCTCAAAATAAGCTGAGTTATAAATTCCGGGAGTCAGCACCACCACTGTCGGACTGAGTAAAGCATCAGGAGCCAGATGCAGCAGAGTATTCAACAAATAGCTAGGATAGTCTTCCACCGGCAAAATCGGCATACTCTCAAACAACTGCGGAAAAGTAGACTTCATCACCCGGCGATTTTCTAACACATAAGAAACCCCAGAAGGACAGCGCAAATTGTCTTCTAGCACATACCACTGGCCATCTCGATCGCGCACTAAATCGGTACCAGTTATATGACACCAAATCTGGCGGGGGGGCTTCAACCCCATACAGGGTTTCAAAAATCCTGGCGCAGAATAAATCAGCTCCGCAGGTACTATGCCATCGGTAATGATCTTCTGCTCACCATAGATATCTGCCAAAAACAAATTCAACGCCGCAATGCGTTGCTGCAAGCCTTTTTCTAGCCATTTCCATTCCCCGATCGGCAAAATGCGCGGAATAATATCAAATGGCAAAATCTTTTCAGTACCTTGATTGTCGCCATAGTGGTTGAAAGTCACCCCCATTTTTAGCATCGCCAACTGCGCCATTTGCTGATGGTGTTGCAGTTGTTCGATCGACAAACTGGCCACTCGCTCTAGCAAAGTGGTAGCCGCCGGACGGAAACTGCCATCAGCCAAAAACAGTTCGTCATAGAACTCACCCGATCGATAGCTATCTAGCTGCATATGCACTCAAAAATGTTTTTCTACTCATAAATCAATAAGCTCTTATCCTTACGGCTAACTGTATTCAGCGATACCAGCTCAGACCGAACCCCTGCTCGAACCATGACGGGGTGTCAAAATCGCGGTAAAATTGCAAAACTCCAGCGTTACACTTCTTTATGTCTGATTCTCCCGCCCTCTATGAAGGCAAAGCTAAGATTCTCTATCCTACCGAGAATCCGGACGTGTTGCTCACCTATTTTAAGGATGATGCCACCGCGTTCAATGCCCAAAAAAGAGGCACAATCGTAGACAAAGGAATCATTAACTGCGAGATTACCACCCACTTATTTAAACTCATTGCCCAACAGGGCATTCCCACCCATTACATCGACAACCCTAGCCCGCGCGAAATGCGGGTGAAAGCAGTCCACATAATTCCCTTAGAAGTGGTGGTGCGTAATATTGCAGCGGGTAGCCTCTGCCGCCAGACAGGCATTGCCAGCGGCACTATCTTACTACAGCCACTAGTAGAATTCTTCTATAAAGATGATGCTATGGGCGACCCGCTGTTGACGCTTGATCGGCTGTATCTAATCAACGCCGCCACTCCCGCCCAAGTAGCTGAGCTGCAAACCAAGGCGCTGGAGATCGATCGCATCCTGAGCGATTTCTTTAGTCAATGTGGCATCACCCTGGTAGATTTCAAGCTGGAATTTGGCATCGACAAGTCTGGCCAAATTTTGCTTGCCGACGAAATCAGCCCCGATAGCTGTCGCCTCTGGTTAACCGACGAAAGCGATCCAGTCAAGCGCATTCTGGACAAAGATCGCTTCCGTCAAGATCTCGGTCAGGTAGAAGATGCTTACCAACAAGTGCTCCAGCGCATTCGTGTTCACAGTTGATTCCCCAACCAACTTTTTTTCAGCTATTACCCCCAAGCCAAAGTCTTCGGTGGTGCGTAATGATATCAGTGATATCGGTACAGCTCCACCGGAACACCATAAGAGACTTCCCAGTCTTTTAACCAAAGTCAACTCCGCGTCAGGTGTATCGAAGTTATGAAATTTTACTCAAAACTAATTCTTGTCCCTATGCTTGCAACTGTAGGTAACGTCAACTCTGCCCTAGCCGCCCCCAACTCTCCAGTTGCTGGGCTAGAATCTGCAGCCACTCGGCTAGACCTCGCTACTGTTGCAGCGGATAGTATTAAAACTTCTCCATCTGAAGCAGTTGCTCCGAAGCTCGAAGACCAGGCGATGTTGGCCAAGCGGCGCGTTACCAAGAAAAAACCTCGTCCAGCACCGCCTCAATCGATCGCACCACCTAGCACTGCACCAACAGATGCTCCAGCTCCCAGCGAATCTTCCGATACCGGTAGACGGGTACTGGTCACCGACATCGAAGTAAGGTCTACGACTGGCCCAATTTCAGAAGAACTCAAGACCAAAGTATTGAATGCCATTACCAGTAAAGTTGGCCAACCGACTACCAGCGAACAACTCCAGCAAGATGTGAATGCGATCCAAGCCTTGGGGGCATTCCAAGAAGTGCGGACTCAGCCCGAACAAAATGCCCGAGGAGTTAAACTTACCTATTTGGTCACACCTTTTGGTTTAGTAAAGCAGGTGGTGCTCAAAACCTTACCAGACAATACGACCAGCGTTTTATCTCAGGCAGACACCGACAAAATTTTCGGTAACGTCTATGGCCAAAACTTAAATGCAGCGGCCTTACAAGACGATATTAAAGCCCTGAACAAGTTTTATAAAACCCAAGGCTACGACCTGGCTCAGGTCGTCAAAATCGAAAATATTAGCCCGGATGGTGTGCTTACTGTCGTGGTGGCCGAAGGAATTATCGAAGACTTTGAAGTCCGCTTTTTAAACAAAGAACGCAAAGCTGTAGATGACAAAGGTCAGCCGATCCGGGGTGCCACCCGTGACTTTATTATTACGCGGGAAATTTCCTCTCGCCCTGGTCAAGCTTTTAACAGCAAAAAGATTCAACAAGATCTGCGCCGGATTTATGGCCTGGGTTTGTTTGAAGACTTAGGCTTGACCTTGGCTCCTGGCAAAACCGATCCAGCTAAGGCGATTGTCCAAATTAATGTAATTGAACGCAAAAGTGGTTCGATTACGGCTGGGGGTGGCGTAAGTTCGGCCAGTGGCCTATTTGGTTCGGTGAGCTATCAAGAGCAAAATTTGGGTGGTAATGCCCAGAAACTCGGTGGAGAAGTGCAAATAGGCACTAGAGACCTGTTGTTTGATGTCAACCTGACTGATCCTTGGATCGCTGGTGACCCCAACCGCACTTCTTACAACATCAACTTATTTCAACGTCGATCGATTTCCTTGGTATTTGATGGTGGACCTAGTCGTGCTTATGCCGCTGGAACTTTGGATGTGCCTCGGGTTGTGCGCAGTGGTGGTGGAATTAACTTTACTCGTCCCCTCGATGGTAATCCTTACTCCGATAGCTCTTGGCGAGCTTCAGCAGGCGTGCAATATCAAAAAATCTCGATTCAAGATGCAGTGGGAAATGTTGCAACCACTGATACGGCTGGTAAACCTCTCAGCTTTAGTGGCACTGGCCAAGATGACCTGTTGCTGGTGCAGCTAGGTCTCAGCCAAGATTTGCGCAACAACTTTTCTGATCCTACTCAGGGTTCACTCTTGCGTCTCGGTTTAGATCAATCTATTCCAGTCGGTTCGGGTAGTATCAATATGACTAGAGTACGGGGTAGCTTTACCCAGTATGTACCGGTCAGTTTTATTAACTTAGACAAGGGTTCTCAAGCGTTAGTCTTTAACGTCCAAGGCGGTACGATTTTTGGTGATGCCCCACCCTATGAGGCTTTTAGTTTGGGGGGTTCGACATCCATCCGGGGCTTTGATGATGGAGCGGTGGGTTCTGGTAAAAGCTATGTCCAGGCCAGCGCCGAATATCGCTTCCCGATCGTCTCGATCGTTGGTGGTACCTTCTTTGCAGACTATGGTAGTGATTTGGGCACTGGCTCCAAGGTATTGGGTGACCCCGCCGGAACCAGAGGTAAGCCTGGTAATGGTTTTGGCTACGGAGCCGGGGTGCGGATCAATTCGCCGTTGGGTGCGCTGCGGTTAGATTACGGTTTGAACAACCAGGGTGATAGCCGGATTCAATTTGGGATCGGTGAGCGGTTCTAGAAAAATTGCATCCTAAGTTTTCGATGATTGGCGTTGGTGGAGAATCGATAGACCAAGGATGATAATGTCGCCGTAGAAGGCGGGCACAAGGCCACGCCCCTACGGTGACATTTCGTTTAATCCACGGAATCATTGATTTCTGACTCTTTCTCGTTTAGCTCTGGCTTACTAGAAATTACCGAATTATTCATTTGCATTTGGTGATTTTTTTGCTGTACTGCTTCTGTGGCGGCATTCCGCCATCTGACGGTTATCACTAACAACACAATTATCCCGATCGCCACCGTAATAATCGCCATTTGGCGAGTACCTTGCATCCGCATTGCCACCACATTGGCTACCAAAGTCACACTCCACAAAACCACTGCTGAATGTCCTTGGGATAGCCCCCAAGACAATAAACCGTGATGGAGATGATCTTTGCCCGGAGTGCTCAAGGGATTTTTGCCCGCTAGCATTCTACGCACAATTACCTGGGAAGTATCTACCACTGGCACTAGCAAAAACATGGCGGTAGGTACCAAAGAAAAAATCGTCGTGACCTTCAGGCTGCCCAAAATACTGGTAGCTGCTAAGACATAACCCAAAAAATAGGCTCCAGCATCGCCCATAATAATTCTGGAAGGGTGGTAATTATGCCGCAGAAATCCCAGAGAAGAACCAGCTACTGCCGACAAAATTAGAGTAGCTGCGGCTCTTTCTTCAAACTGTGCGGAGGTAGCCATCAGGCTCATGGCGGTAATAAAGCTAATACCACCCGCCAATCCATCCATGCCATCCATCAAATTCACGGCGTTGGTAATGCCCACTATCCAAAACACGGTGGCCAAAACTGATAGGGTGCCATCGATCGGCAATCCGAGAGTGACATTAATTTTGATGCCAACTACTACCAATAACAGGGAAACCAAAATTTGGACTACCAGCCGAAACAAAGGTGGTAAGCCAAACTGATCATCAATAAAACCCACCAACACTAAAACCGATGCACCTAGCAAAATCGCCAGAATTTGCACTAGCACCTTTGGCCAAACCATTGGACTGAGACAAGCCGCCAAAATCAATGCTGCTACGACACCAGTGTAAATAGCCAAGCCACCAGCATTTGGTAAAGGCTCTCGATTCAGGCGACGTTGATTGGGCTGATCGGCCCAGCCTACTTTCAGGGCAAAAGAACGCAACTTGGGGATAAAACGATAGGTCACACCCCAACCTAAAATAAAAGTCAAGACCACTGACAGCCAACCAGAACCCTGGGGATTACTGATGCCGATCGATTTCATGTAGTTGAAGATAATATCCATATGGCTATCGATTTTCTGGCAAAGAGGCTTCATGATCAGAACAATGGTGAGCCGACTCGGTGGGGGGATGATCGAGAGCGCAGTTTTTACAGACCCCAAAGAATTCTAACGTGTGATAATAAATCCGAAACTGGTGAGCCGATTGAAACTCGGCTTCTAGCTGATGCACTGGACATTCTGGAATAGGAATAGATTCTTGGCAGTACAGACAGGTCAGATGGTGCCGGTCTTCCTGCACCGAACCATACAAAGACTCACCACTAGCCAAAGTCCGCACCTGCACCACCCCGGCCAGTTTCAGAGCATCTAGTGCTCGATATACGGTGGCCAAGCCTATGCCCTGGCTGCGGTT
>JANNEH010000091.1:0-12742 GCA_031378405.1 Synechococcales cyanobacterium OTE_75_metabat_409 | reverse complement strand
CAACGTGATTGCGATTAGACCCCTGCGGGATGGGGTAATTGCCGACTTTTTTACGGCAGAAGTCATGCTGAAGCATTTTATTCAGCGAGCCAATGAAGGCAATAACCTGGTAAGACCTCGAATCGTCATTGGTATTCCTAGTGGTGTGACCGAAGTAGAGCGACGGGCTGTAATGGAAGCAGCTCAACAAGCTGGAGCTAGCGAAGTATTTTTAATTGATGAGCCAGTTGCAGCGGCGATCGGAGCCGGTTTACCAGTGGCTGAACCCACTGGTAACATGATCATCGATATTGGTGGTGGTACGACCGAAGTCGCCGTGCTCAGCTTACAGGGATCGGTAATTAGTGACTCGGTGCGGGTGGCCGGTGACGAATTGAGCGATTCCATCATTCAATACATGAAAAAAGTCCATAACTTGGTGATTGGAGAAAGAACTGCCGAAGAAATCAAAATTCAGGTGGGATCAGCTTACCCGACGGCTAATGACGACATGAACATGGAAGTACGTGGTTTACACATGCTTTCTGGCTTGCCCCGCACTGTGACCATCAAGGCTCCAGAGATTCGGGAAAGTATGTCTGAGCCACTGTCAGTGATCGTCGAAGCTGTCAAACGCACCTTAGAACGTACTCCCCCAGAATTGGCTTCCGATATTATCGATCGGGGCATTATGCTAGCGGGTGGTGGAGCTTTATTGCGCGGCATTGATACCTTAATTAGTCATGAGACTGGTATTGTCGCCCATATCGCTGATGATCCCCTGACTTGTGTCGTGAAGGGCACTGGTTTGGTATTAGAGAACTTCAAACAGCTAGAGCGGGTCTTTACTGCGAAGTCTCGAACAGTTTAAAACTCGCGCTTGCATCTGTTAGTAAAGACGGGTTTTGAGTTTTTCAAATGTCCAAAATAAACTAGTTACCTGACGTTGTAGTTAGGCAGCTCAGTCGTGTGTTTTCGTGGTTGACCGGTGGCATATTGAATTTAAAGAAGTTGAGTGAATTTCCATGAATTTTTCGGCAAAGCGCTGGTGGGGCAAAAACGCTGGCAAATTGGTAGGCTCTGCCCTAGCCATCAGCGGTGGCGCAATTCTGTGGCAGACCCAAGCAGCCTCGATTTGGGAAGTTTATCGGGCGGTTTCTCTGCCTTTTCAGCCCAATTCCTACAGTCCTACTGTGGTATCGGATAGTCGCACCGAGCGGCTAGAACAAGAATTGAGCGAAACCAAGGCTCAAAACGCCAAAATGAAGCAGTTGCTAGATTCGGGTCAAGATGTATCACAATCTCAGCCAATTACCCTGGCCAAGGTAATTGGGCGCAGTGCCGATAACTGGTGGCAGCAAATTTTGATTGGTAAAGGCTCCTCCGACGGAGTACAAGTTGGTTCGATCGCCCTCAGTGAAGGTGGTTTAGTCGGGCGAGTTTCGCAGGTGACTCCTCACACCAGCCAGATTTTACTCTCGACTGATCCCAGCAGCCGCATTGGGGCATTGATTTCTCGCAGTCGTCATATGGGCTATATCCAAGGCAATAGCGATCGATCCGATCGATTAATCATGCAGTTTTTTGATAAAACCCCCGATGTCAAAATTGGCGATGTAGTAGCCACATCGGATGTCAGTCAGTTGTTTCCTGGTGGTCTGACTGTAGGTAAAGTTGTGCAGATCGATTTGGCCAAAGTTCCGGCTCCCGAGGCGATCGTCAAGCTCACCGCACCCATTAACGCTCTGGAATGGGTGAGAATTTATCCCGGACATCCCACTCGTTTAGAATCTCCAGCTACCAAAAAGTGATCGAGAGACATGAGCCAAATTGATAGACTTTCACAAAATAAAATCACCTTGCTCAATGGCTTAGTGATTGGGGGTTCGGTGCTCCTTTGTGCCCTGTTGATGCCTACTCGCTGGCCAGGAATGGAGCTGATCAATATTGCGCCCAACTGGTTGATGATGTGGGTGGTGGCCTGGAGTGTCAAACGATCGATCTGGCAAGGGCTGGTTGCTGGCATTGCCCTGGGGGCAATTCATGACGGTCTGAGTGGTAGTCATCTACCATCTCATATAGTTAGCCTGGTAGTTGTGGGAGTATTGACTGCGCTGCTGCAAAAGCAGCGATATATCCAAGAAGAATTGGCCTCGATCGCCATTATTACCTTCTTCATGAGTGGAATTTCCGAAGCAGTCACGGCCATTCAATATATTTTGCAGGCTCACACTAACTTGGCTGATATTGGCCGTAGCCCAGTTTGGTTGCGCTACCAACAAGTAGCACTGGCCAGCGCGATTCTCAGCAGTCTATGGATGCCGGTATTGTATTATCCCTTAAACTGTTGGTGGGAAAAGGTAGAAAGCGTTGATGACTAGTTGATTGTTAGAGCCAGTAAGCAAACAACACAAATAAATATGGACTTGTGATGTTTTGTATCAGTTGATACTGAACACCTTTATCTGCTATCTATAGGATCTCACAGAGTTAGCTAGCGGAAATAATGTCATGAGTGGAAATATGTCGCGCGTTCAGGCAATTCAACTAATTGCCAGTAGAGAACCAAAGCCAGCCAAGGCTCCCAAAAAATTAGAGGAAATGTGGGCAGTAGACGTTTTTAACCTGGAAAAAATGGAGAAATCTTTACCAGGAAACGTTTTTGAATCTTTGAAAAAGACTATCCAGGCTGGTGAACCTTTGGATGGTTCCCTCGCTGACGTGGTGGCTACGGCCATGAAAGACTGGGCGATCTCCAAAGGAGCGCTGTACTATTCCCATGTTTTCTATCCCTTGACCAACGCCACCGCCGAAAAGCACGATGGTTTTGTCTCGGTGAAAAGCGATGGCTCAGCAATTACTGAGTTTGAGGGCAAGTTATTGGTACAAGGCGAGCCAGATGGTTCTTCTTTCCCTAACGGTGGCATTCGATCGACTTTTGAAGCCAGAGGCTACACTGCCTGGGATGTAACCAGCCCCGCCTATGTCATGGAAACCGACAATGGCATGACTTTCTGTATTCCCACTGTGTTTGTATCTTGGACTGGGGAAGCGTTAGACAAAAAGACTCCGTTGCTGCGATCGAATGCTGCGATGAATAAAGCTGCCCAACGGGTACTCAAAGCTTTAGGTAATACCAATGTTGCGCCAGTAAATTCTAGCTGTGGTGCCGAACAGGAATACTTCTTAGTAGATATCAACTTCGTGAACAGCCGTCCTGACCTAATGTTGGCCGGTCGCACTCTGTTTGGTAAGCCCCCCGCTAAAGGTCAACAGTTTGACGATCACTACTTTGGTGTAATTCCAGAGCGCGTCCAAGTCTTCATGCAAGATGTGGAAGAAAAGCTCTATCGCTTAGGAATACCGGCCAAAACTCGTCACAACGAAGTGGCTCCTGGCCAGTTTGAAATTGCGCCAATTTACGAGGCTGCCAACGTAGCTGCCGATCATCAACAGTTGTTGATGACTGTGCTGCGGAACACCGCTAAAAAGCACGGATTGGTCTGTCTGCTTCATGAAAAGCCCTTTGCTGGTATCAATGGTTCTGGTAAACATGTTAACTGGTCGGTAGGTAACAAAACCCAGGGCAATCTCCTCGATCCCGGTGATGATCCCCACACTAACTTGCAGTTTTTGACCTTCTGTGGCGCGGTAATTCGCGGTATTCACAAGTACGGGCCACTGCTGAGAGCCGTGATTGCTTCGGCCAGCAACGATCACCGCTTAGGAGCCAATGAAGCCCCCCCAGCGATTATTTCGATCTATTTGGGTTCCCAGATTGCTGATGTATTTGAGCAAATTCAAAAAGGTGAATTGAAAGACTCACAACGCAAGGGCACCATGAATATGGGCGTAGAAACTTTGCCCTTACTCTTGCAAGACGCAGGCGATCGCAACCGGACTTCACCTTTTGCCTTTACGGGCAATCGCTTTGAGTTCCGGGCGGTGGGTTCTGGTCAAGCGGTATCTGGTCCTTTGGTGGCCATGAACACTATCTTGGCTGAATCTTTGACCTGGATGGCCGATAAGCTAGAAGCAGCTATCCAAGGTGGCAGTAGTATCAATGATGCTGTTTTGGCTGTCTTGAAGGAAGTAATGGAAAACCACAGTGCGGTGATCTTCAACGGCAATGGTTATTCTGAGGAATGGCACAAAATGGCTGTAGAGCAGCGAGGCTTGGCTAATCTACGCACTGCCGCTGATGCTCTACCCGTCTTGAAAGCTAGCAATATTCAGGATCTGTTCTCGAAGATGGAAGTGCTTTCGCCACCAGAGCTAGCCAGCCGGTTTGAGACTTATGCTGAGCAATACATTAACTCGATCGATGTAGAAGCAAAGCTGGTCATTAACATGGCTAAGACTTCGATCTATCCAGCAGCAGCCCATTACCTAACCGATTTGGCAACGACTGCGGGCAAAATGAAGGAAATTGGTGCAGATTTTGGTAACTCAGAAATCGATAAGGTTGCGGGTTTAACTAAGTCGTTGTTGACCAGTGTAGAAGCGCTGAGTGCTGCTTTACATCAGCATGATTTTGCCACTGTGGAAGACCACATGCAGCATTGTGCCAAGAGCATTCGTCCAGCGATGGATGAGGTGCGTCAGTATGCTGATGCCCTAGAAGCAGAAGTGGCTGATGACTTGTGGCCATTGCCTACTTACCAAGAAATGCTGTTTATTAAGTAGTTTTTAGATTTATTGATCGCCCAGCTCAGTGCTGGGCTTTTTTTATGCTACTAATGCTTGCCTCAAACTCCAGGCTATGATGAGAAGACTCATTTAGCTCAACTTCTTGGATGGCTAACTTACTATCTCCTTTTATGGTTGTCAGCCTATTGCTGGCTGGCTGTGGCTCCCTCGGCTTAACTGAACAAACGAGCAACAGTCCACCAACAACAGTGGCACCCTCTATGGCAATTTCGCAAAAATTACCGGTTACCGCGAGGCTAATTGTCAGTAAAGCCTCAGCAACTTCGGCGATCGATTTAGAAGTAGCCAACACAGCTCAAGAACAGGAAATCGGCTTGATGAATCGCCCCAGTATGCCGCTCAATCATGGCATGGTGTTTAACTTCACACCGCCGGTAGCAGCCCGGTTTTGGATGAAAAACACCTTAATTCCATTAGATATGCTGTTTTTGCGAGAGGGTAAAATTCAAAATATTCAGGCCAACGTGCCGCCTTGCAAAGCCGATCCTTGCCCCAACTATGGCCCAGACAACCAAGAATTAATCGATCAAGTCATTGAGCTAAACGCCGGACAAGCCCAGAAACTCGGCTTGCAGGTGGGAGATAAGCTGACAATCCAAAAAATTCCGCCGGTTGTCAAAAAACCTTAATGCACATCGTGACCTCAGTAAATGCCTGCTTTGATAGAACCAATTGGGCTTTAGCTCCCCAAATTTTGGTAAAATCGTTCTCATTGGCAAGCCGAGGTTTTTTGTGCAGATCGAGATTGGGCGAGGATTGGGCAAAATCGTTTTTGGCATGACCGAAAAAGAAATTTATCAAATTTTGGGTAAGCCAGATAAGACTTATACAGAAGCTGATGAATATGGGGAAGAGACGAATTTGCAGTATTTTCAGCAAAAGGTGGTGCTGAAAATTGAACATGACAACGATCAGCGACTGGGCTGGATTGAAGTACATAACAAAAATATTCATTTTCCCTGGTGTAATCCTTGGGTGCTCGATCGAGAGGAGTTATTGCTCAACCTAGAAGAAATGCTGGGGGAAAAATATATTTTGGAAGACTATGGTCATATGGAATGCTGCTTCTTTCAGGAAAACTGGGTAGAGCTACAGTTTTGCTTGGGAGAGTTAACCTGTATTAATCTGGGCGTTTTTTACGGAGACAATGATGTCACCTTGTGGCCAACTCTTTAAGCACCGACTCTTTTAGCTATGAGTACCAGGGCGATTTTGATTAATTAATGTTACATAGCCCAGCCGTCAGCGGCTGGTTGGCAATTATGCTTATGGAATAAGAACAGCTTTTAGGATGGGGCAGATGGTAGAAAAAATATTGGTCACTGTAGCCGGATTAGGGCAGTGTGAGCAAATGCTCAAGATGCTGTTGGTTATTCCCTCCATGCAGCAAGCCTTAATTACTGTGCTGCATGTGGTGCCACCCCAGGTAACCGCAGAGCAGATGGCCGAAAAATTGCAAGAGGGCGGGAAGATTTTGGCCAAGGCGATCGAAAACCTCAACATTCCACCCAATAAGGTCAAAGCGCTGTTGATTCAGGGAGAACCCAAAGATACTGTCTGCCAAGTGGCGATCGATGAAAAAGCCGATTTATTAATTATGGGTTCACGGGGGCTATCGCGGCTGGAATCGATTTTATCTAACTCGGTCAGCCAGTATGTTTTTCAGTTGGCTTCTTGCTCGATGTTGCTGGTGAAAGACGATGTTTACATTAAACAAGTCAACCGCATTATGGTGGCCTACGACGACTCGGCACCAGCCAAAGCCGCACTAGAAACCGCGATCTCGCTACTGCGCGAAAACAAAGGTGGCCAACTTATTTTGGCTCGCACCCTGGTCGATCAAAAGGCGGTAGAGAGCCTAACTAACCCAGAAAAAGACGAAAAACTGCTATCGGCGATCGCCACAGCTAAACGCTTCCAGGTGCCCTACAAGCTAGCGATCGGCGGAGGGAATCCCGGTAAAGAAATCTGTCGGTTGGCTGATGAGTACAATGCTGATCTATTGATCTTAGGCTCCCCAGACCGTCGCCCTTCGATCGCCAAGACCCTCCCAGATCTCGATCGGCTGTTGGGTAACTCGATCTCGGACTATGTAAGAGTTCATTCGCCTTGCCCAATTTTGTTAGCTCGCAACTAGGTTGAGACTGGGCTAAGGATAAAAAGCCAACTGCGGTAACCCCAGGTTTTCTTCCCAACCCATCATCAAATTTAGGCATTGCACCGCCTGCCCCGCTTGCCCCTTGAGCAAGTTGTCGATCGCCGACATCACAATGACTCGCCCAGTGCGCGAATCTACCTCGATCGAGATATAGCAGGCATTAGTGCCTAAAGCCCATTTGGTTTGGGGATAAGTACCACTGGGTAATACTCGAACCCAAGGGGCTGCCCGGTAAGCTGATTGGTAAATGGTCATCAAGTCTTCGGCTACCAGACGCGGATCACGCAAATTGGCATAAACTGTGGCCAAAATCCCTCGTGCCATGGGTATTAAATGGGGCGTAAACTGCACCATAATATCGTGACCAGCCACCTCGCCACAGATCCGCTCAATTTCTGGGGTATGGCGATGACCAGCCACGCTATAGGGAGCAATTGAATTATCGGCTTCAGCCAACAACAAATGAACCTTAGCTTCTCTGCCGCCACCAGAAGTGCCCGATTTGGCATCGATCACAATGGTGTTTTCTTGAATCAGGCCATTTTTCAGCAACGGATACAGCGCCAGTAAGCTGGCAGTGGGATAACAGCCCGGACAACCGATCAACTGGGCATCTTTGATCTGAGTGCGATAAATTTCTGGCAGCCCATATACAGCACTCATTGCTAGTTCGCGGTCTTGACGGGGAATATTATACCAGTGACTGTAAATATCTAAATCGTTGAAGCGATAATCTGCGGAAAGGTCTAGTACCTTACAGCCCAAAGCAATCAGCTTAGGAGCTAATTCACAGGCGATGCCGTTGGGCAAAGACAAAAATACTGCCTGACATCGACTGGCAATTTTTTCTGGGTTGATCGGTTCGATCAATAAATCACAGCAATGTCTGAGATGGGGGTAAAGATCTCCCATCGCCTTACCGGCACTGCTGTTACCGCCTAAATATGTGATCTCCACCGCCGGATGATCTTGTAGCAGGCGCACCAGTTGCACGCCGCCGTAGCCCGAAGCCCCAATGATACCGATCGAAACGCGCTCACCCATGATTTTGCACGGCTTAGTAGCCGGAAATGATGCAGATTGCTATTTATAGCATGGTGAGAGCACTTTACCTAGATTAGAATCTTATACAAAGCATCCACCCTTAGCTAACAGTCATGGATAACCACTCCAGCAAAACTTCCATTCCTCACTCTCACCCAGCTAATCCGCCACCTCCCAGTCAGATGAAGAATCACCACCCCGATCCAGGCAGTGTCTTGGTGGCCAAGCTCAAAGGGCAATATCATCAACCCAATACTGGTCTGGTTTTGCACCTGTTGCAAGAGCTGCAATATTTAGTGGGCAACTGGCATAACGAAATTCTAGAGCTAGATCAACAAATTGACTTGGTGCGACAGTCTGGTCCGGTGGTAGCCGGTTGGTTGGAGCCAGCTAAAGCCGAGCTAATCACGGCCCAGAAAGATCGCCAGGATACTGCTGAACCCCAGCAAAATGATCAACTACCAGCAATCATTCAGCAACAAAATCTCGATTATCAACTCTGTAGCCTAGATGAAAGTGGTACTGTAGCCGCTCGGGACTGCCCAGAACCAGAAATGTTTGGCATTAGTAAAGCCTTAGCCAGACACCGTCAGTTGCAGCAACTGCTCGATCGCAAATCTACTTTAGAAGCCAATATCAAACATACCTTGGCCACCTTAGTCCATTTGCGGATGGAAATTAATTAGCGTTTGAGATTCTGCAATGGTGAAGATAGAATAGGGTCGCGATAATTTTTATGTTCACCTGCAATGCTCAATAATTCATCACCCATGAAAGTTCAAGTCATTAGTTACGGAATTGTAGCCACCATCTTGCTCGGTATTACGCCAGTACTAGCTGAGAAAAAACCACCAGCACCCAGCAATACCAGTACAAACAACTCTGCCCTGGCTGAATTTAAGCGCTGTAGCGTACCAGCAGCATCTTTGCCCAAAGATTGCGATGACACTCGCAAGCAAATAGTCCGCATCAAGGCCGTTATCAAGCTGTATCAAAAAGGCAACAAAGCAGTCTTGGCAGATCTGGTCTCTGGAGCGATCGACAGTGATACTTACTTAGGCGAAACCTACGGTGATTTTTTTGCCACGGTAGTGTTGAAGCAGCCCAGTGAATTTTTACAGGCCGTCAGCGTCAAGCAACCAACCGATCGAGAAACACTCTACCGCATTACTGCTTTGTCTTTGCCCGATCGCCAAGTATCGAAAGTCACCAAAAACCTCAAACAGCTAGTTGCCCAGAAAAGCAATAAAATTAGCGCTGTTGCTCAAGAATTTCTGACCGAAATTCAAAATTCTCGTTAAAATATTCCCACTTGTTCTTTTTGGAATGTAAGCGTGAAAACAGTGATTCCACTGAGCTTGTGCTGTTAGATAGCAGTCTCTTTTGGGTACTATGTCTCCATGGGAAGAAATATCTTTCTAAGTGAATATACTGCTATCTAACATGATCGAACTCGTTATAGTAATACCAATTTTGGTGGCCGCCGCAATTTATGGCACTACTGTCTGGAAAAAAGAGCAGGCGGTTAAGCTGAAGCGCGAGCAGCTTATTAGAAACTTAGAAGCAGCCGAAATAAGTTTAACTCAAACCAATAGAGCCTTGGAAGAAAAAATCCAAGCGCGTGTTGATGAGATCCAAAAAGTCAACGATCGATTATCAGACGAGATTCGTGAACGTAAATTGATGGAGAGCTTGCTAGCTCATAACGTCAAAATTGCTGATGAGGCTAGAGAAAGAGCGGAAGAAGCCAATCGGACTAAAAGCGAATTTTTGGCTAATATGAGCCATGAGTTACGAACACCGTTGAATGCCATTATTGGCTACAGCGAAATCTTAGAAGAAGATGCGATCGACAATGGTCAAGATGTTTTAATTAATGATATCAAAAAAGTTCGCAATGCTGGTAAGCATTTACTTAGCCTAATTAATGATGTACTAGATTTAGCTAAGATCGAATCTGGCAAAGTAGATGTCTATCTAGAATCTTTTGATGTCAATAAAATGGTGCAAGAAATATTAGATACTATCAAGCCAATCTGTGAGAAGAACAATAATAAATTGATCATCAATTGCCCCAGCAATGTGGGGCTAATGCGTAGTGATTTTACTAAGGTTCGTCAAAGTTTGTTCAATCTGCTCAGCAATGCCAGTAAATTTACTCAAAAAGGTGAAATAAAACTAGATATTATCCAAAATGTAACGCTATCGCCCAGCGGTGCATCCCAAAAATTTCTGCATTTTATTGTGCAAGATACCGGAATTGGTATGAAGCCAGAACATTGCAAAAAACTATTTCAAGCTTTTTCGCAGGCTGATAGCTCCACCACTCGCAAGTACGGTGGTACTGGATTAGGTCTGGCTATTACCCAAAACTTTGTAGCCATGTTAGGAGGCGAAGTAACTGTCGAAAGTGAATATGGTGTAGGTTCTACTTTTACCCTTAAATTGCCCCAAATTTCTCAGCAAATGCCCAGCAAGTCTGATACTTTTGATGAATCGACAGCTACAGTTAGCGCGATCAAATTCAATCCGTTACATACTAAAACAGTTTTAGTAATAGATGATGATCAACACGATCGAAGATTTCTCCATCGATATCTATCTGGAGAAGGCTATAACGTAGTGATGGCAATTAATGGTAAACAGGGTTTGCAAATAGCCAAAGAAATTGTGCCCGATATGATTACTTTAGATGTAATGATGCCAGAAATGGACGGCTGGGAAACCTTGGTAGCCTTGAAAAACGATCCCTTCTTAGCAGAGATTCCGGTAGTAATGAACAGTATCATCGAAGACCGTCATCTGGCTCAAACTTTAGGGGCTGTAGATTATTTGTCAAAACCAGTAGAAAAAGATCGACTACTCAGAGTAGTTAATAAGTATGTGGTAAAATCTACTAAAGGACTGATTTTAGTGGTGGAAGATGATCTAGATATCCTGGAAACCACCTGTGAAGTATTAGTTCAAGCGGGCTGGGAAATTCAAGCTGCTGAAAACGGGCTAGAAGCGATCGATATCATTCAAGAAAATCCACCTGCACTGATTTTGCTAGATTTAATGATGCCCGATATGGATGGATTTGAAGTGATTAAAAAACTACGTTACCATCCTGAGTGGCAGCTCATTCCCATTATTGTGATCACTTCTGTGGAACTATCTTCCAGTGAACATGCTCAGTTATCGAAGCAAGTGAAAAATGTTTTCCTAAAAGGAAAATATGAGCTGCAAGACCTGCTTAATGAGGTCACTGATGTAATTAAATCTAGTCCGCTCACTATTTGAAATTTCATGTTTGAAATTTTATCTAAATCTTATATCTAGCAACATTCCTGACAAAACCATGGCTAAAATTCTGATCGTCGAAGATAATGAAATGAACCTCGATATGCTGTCCCGCCGACTGGCGCGCAAGGGGTATCAGGTCATTACTGCCATGGATGGAGCCGAGGGGTTACAAATGGCTAACTATGAGCTGCCAAACTTAATTTTGATGGATATGAGTTTGCCAGGAATGGATGGCTGGGAGGCTACTCGTCATCTGAAAGCCAGCCCCGAAACCAAACATATTCCGGTGATTGCTCTGACCGCTCATGCCATGGTGGGCGATCGAGAAAAAGCTTTAGAAGCAGGCTGCAATGACTATGATACTAAGCCAGTGGAAATCGATCGGCTAATTCAGAAAATGGAAAATTTGCTGCAAGCCAATTTTTAAATAGAGGAAGTAGCTATGATTTTAGAAGTTGCCATTCTCATCAAGAGTGGCGGGCTTTGTTGCACCATTTTTACGATCCTTTTCCGGTGGTGGAACACTATGAAATTGTTGCAGAATGATTGCATTGATCTTTTTTGGATGAAATAGGCGATCGATCGCGGTGGGGGTGGGTATTCTAAAACTGCCATAACCGCTGAATCGCGTTCTTCTTCCGATAACCGTGATGGCCAGTATGAAGCAGATCCTATCTCAACCACGAAACCCCATGAAATGCCATTGTCAGCTTCTAATTCTTCTGCCCATCGCCTTCCTCAGTGGCTGCGTCGCTTCTAACCAAGCAGTTACTCCTAAACCTAGCCCTACCTTTACCGCCACCACCATTGCTCCCGGCATTACAATGTGGGCAAACTCTGCAAGTAAAGGCAATGCTCATATTATTGAAATAGATCTTAGCAAGGCCGAGTTGCGCAGTCTGAGTGGCAAGCCTACTCCCAATGGCAAAGTTGGCCAAATGACCTTCGCCGAATTTGCTGCCCCTAACAAAAACAAAGAAGTGCCCAAGGTGATGATCAACGGCACATTTTTTCAAGAATACAACAAACCCACCGGTATTGCCTTCGGGCTGAAACAAAATAGACAGCTCATCACCTACGGTTATGGACTGAACGAATTCCCTGACAAAACCATGACTGTCTCTTGGTCACAGGGACGGATTTCGATCGATCCCTACAGCCGTCGCACCTTCGATGGGGCTATGCCCAATGTCGTGGGCGCACTCGCGGCCACCGCTGGTAAAAATGCTGATAAATCCTTGGCTCGTACTTTCATCGGAGTCAAAGATCTGCGCGAAGACAGTGCCTACAAAACAGTCTTATTTTTCAGCAGTTTGAGTGCGTCACAAAGTGAAGCCGAACAGATTTTGAAAAAATATGGTGCCGAAGAAGTCGCCATGTTAGATGGAGGGCAAAGCACTGGTTTAATGGTTAATGGCAAAATCATTATGCAGCCCAAAACCAAATTGCCCCAGACGATCGGCGCTTTCCCCAAATAACCCCAAATGTATTCGTAGAGGCGGGTTGATCCGTGTTGATTTATGCGACGGCCATGACTACTCGATCGCGGCCTTGGGCTTTGGCTTC
>JANNEH010000043.1:0-4523 GCA_031378405.1 Synechococcales cyanobacterium OTE_75_metabat_409 | reverse complement strand
GATCCTCTATAATCGACAATGAGATCCCCATCGGCCAACACCATGCTTCAGAGTCCTGCCCGTCGCTATCACATCACCACCTTCGGCTGCCAAATGAACAAAGCCGACTCCGAGCGCATGGGAGGCATTCTAGAATCTATGGGCTTTAGTTGGTGCGATGACCCCTTAACTTCCGATCTGATTGTCTACAACACCTGCACTATCAGAGACAGTGCCGAGCAAAAAGTCTATTCCTACCTGGGCAGACAGGTCGAACGCAAGCGTCAAGATCCCAATATTACTCTGATTGTCTCGGGCTGTTTAGCCCAACAAGAAGGCGCAGCCTTACTGCGGCGAGTACCAGAAATCGATTTAGTAATGGGTCCGCAACATGCCAACCGCATTGATGAGTTACTTCAGCAGGTTTTTAATGGCCAACAAGTCGTAGCTACCGAGCAGATAGAAATTCTCGAAGACATCACCAAGCCCCGTCGGGATAGTACTGTTAGCGCATGGGTAAATGTGATTTATGGCTGTAATGAGCGCTGTACCTACTGCGTAGTTCCAGGGGTTAGAGGTGTAGAGCAATCGCGCACACCTGATGCTATTCGATCGGAAATCACCGATCTCGGACAGCAGGGCTATAAAGAAATTACTCTACTCGGCCAAAACATTGATGCCTATGGTCGCGACCTACCTGGTACCAAGCCCAATGGCCAAAACCTGCATACCCTCACCGATTTGCTCTATCACATTCACGATGTAGAAGGCATCGATCGATTTCGCTTTGCTACTAGCCACCCCCGCTATTTTACCGATCGATTAATCACCGCCTGTGCCGAACTACCCAAGGTTTGCGAGCATTTCCATATTCCGTTTCAATCTGGCAACAACGATATTCTTAGGGCTATGGCGCGGGGCTATAGTCACGAAAAATATCGGCGGATTATTGATACTATCCGCCACCACCTACCCGATGCAGCGATCGGCACTGATGTAATTGTGGCTTTCCCCGGCGAGACAGATGCCCAGTTTCGGGACACCCTTAAGCTAGTAGAAGATATTGGCTTTGATATGGTAAATACCGCTGCTTACTCTCCCCGACCCGGTACTCCGGCGGCTAATTGGCCCGATCAATTGAGTGAGGAAGTCAAAGTAGAGCGGCTGCAAGAAATTAATGAGCTAGGTAGACGCATTGCCGAGCAGCGTTCTCAACGATATCTCCACCGGGTAGAAGAGGTCTTAGTCGAAGCCCAAAACCCTAAAAATCCTAGTCAAGTACTGGGTAGAACCAGGGGAAATCGCCTCACCTTCTTTGCCGGAGAGATCAGCAAATTGCAAGGACTTACCGTACCAGTACGGATTACCCAAGTACGCCCATATAGTCTTACTGGCCAGCAGGAGCTGCTGGTGAGCTATTAGTTTGTCCATGCTACTTGGCCGGTTTGAGCATTAAGATACCCTCGGTTTGGTATGTGTCCCCAGCAATTTTGTTGCCGATCGCCAGACCTTCGATCGACTTGAGCAAACTCAAGTAATCTGCTGGAATACTCGCAGTTTGTTCCTTCAGTGTCTCACTTTCTAACAGCGCAGCCACCCGCTGAAAATTCAAGTAAACTAGCCCCTGATCACTTTGAGACAAAGATCCGACAATTTTTTGAAACTCGGCTCCTTTGGTCAATGGCTCTGATATAGCTATTTCCTTGGTCGAGAGAAACACCGATTTATTGTCCAACTCTCCATAACTCATCACTACACCACCGAAAGGACTAGAAATATTATTAATAGTTTTGCCACTCTTCGATTTAGCAGCACTAATGGGAGCATTGCCAGCCACTAAACCTTTGATTACTGCATCCAAAGATTTTTCACTAGATTGTTGATCGGTATTTTCAAACACCGCTGTCAGCCCTGTCCCGGTCAGACTACCCAAAAATCCTGACTTCTGCGGAAAAAGACCAATGGCATATTCACCATCCAGCCAACCAAATAAATCTTTGTCTAAATCGAGCTTGGTTTGGTTGCGAAAAGCTTTCCGCACATCAGCGAGTGCAGTTTTAGCTTTCGGATCACTATCAAATTGTTTGACTCCTTCTGTCCAAATATTTTTTAAGCCCGTGCCATTTAACACTAACAAACTATCTTCTGGAAAGTTGGCCAGGACTTTACCAGTCTTGGCCGGAATTTTGATGCTATTAGGATTCATTTGGGTCAGAGACTTGGCTCGAATTCCCTGGTCATCAATGCCAGTGCCTGCGACAAAAGTTTGCACTTGGCTAAACTGAGCTAGTTGGCTGGCATCAAATTTATTGCTACTGTTGGCAACCGCCTTAGCCATGCGGGGAAAATCAATATACACCGAAGCAATCGGGTTAGGAATATTTAATTTGCCGCTGGCAAAAAACTGGTTACCGTTTTTCTGACTAAAAGAAGCTGCGCCTTTGATGGTATCGATCGACTTTTCTACGGCAGCTCGATCGCTAGAACCTACCAACCAATCATCTAAAGAAGCCATATGATATGGTTCTTTGCCACTGACCGACCAAATTTTGGCTCCGTTATAGTCGGTTTCAGTAGCTGGAGTTTTACTTTTGCCTTTCAGTTTATTCAAAAAGTTGAAGGCACTAATTTTATCTTTGACTTTACTGACTACTAACATAGATGGTCGATCGCTGGTAGCTGTCTGACTAGTATCTGTTTTGCTAGCAGTGGTAAATGAAGCCAGCATCACGTTGCCCAGCCAGGGCTGCACGTCTTTTTGATAATTGATGTCACCGACTACATCCTTTTGCATTTGCTGCATCGATCGATCCATAAGCTGTTTGACGGCTGGGCTACCAAAGCGATCGAACTTGCTCCAAATCTTGGAATCGGTGGCAATATAGCCTACGGCATAAGCTTGCTCGGGCACAGCTTGGGCAAGTTGTTCTGGCTGATCGCCGGGGTCTTTGGTTTGCAGGTAATAATATCCTCCTGCGCCTGCTGCTGTTACTGTCAGCAACGCTGCCACTGCGACTGTGCTTTTAGCCATAACACTCTCTTTTCACCATCTGTACCACCCCATATTATCGCAATGGTCTACGGATCGTGCTGAGGAGCATCCACCAGCAAATTATCCAATTTATGAATCCATTCCATCCGGAAGCGTGTATATCAACAGAGTGCTGTGCTGAACATAGCCAATAGCCTCAAAAATGATTTAGTGCTCAGCCGCTGTCGATCGATTTAACTTTTTCCTATTACTGGAGTTACACATGCGTAAATTTACAACTGTATTTTTGGGTTTGATGTTGGGGAATATCACAATGTTAGCGTTAGCTGCAAATGCAGCGATAACTCCCGTCACCACTGCTCCACTTCAAACGATCGCCCAATCTGGCAATGTCGGCGGTACCTTAGCCAAGAAGTTACAAGGCAAACCGGTAGTGGTAGAAATTTATGCGAGCTGGTGCCCAGCCTGTAAAAATGTGGCTCCCACCATTGCCGAACTCAGAAGTGAGTATGGTAACAAAACTAATTTTGTTGTTTTGGATGTCAGTGACAAGGGGAAGACCTCCAAATCCCAGAGTCTGGCGAAACAATTGGGTCTGGGTCAATTTTTCGCCCAAAATATTTCCCAAACTGGCTTGGTAGCAATCATCGATCCAGCGACAGGCAATATTTTGGCGCAGTATCGCAACAATGCCAATAAGTCTGACTATTCTGCGGTGCTGGACGCTGCAATTAGATAAACAAGGTTGTTTTGAGGGCGATCGAGAGATTTATTTGTGAGCTGAGGTGTCTCGATCCTCTAAGATACCAGCATCTTAGTGTTCAACTATTCTTTTTGTACAAATAGCGTCATGAAAATTCAATATTTTGCTTCAATCACCTTAATCTCGCTGCTATTTTTGGGGGCAATCACCAGTTGTACACAATCAACTACCGCTCCTGATACTAGCGCTGAAATCAAGACTAGTCCCAGCGTACCTGTGGCTAGTCTGGCTAACGCTACCTCAAAAATAGCCAGTGGTGGCTTAGCAGCAGAGCTACAAGGCAAGCCGGTAGTGGTAGATATTTATGCAAGCTGGTGTCCAGCCTGTAAAAACGTTGCACCAGCTTTGGCAACTCTGAAAAAAGAATATGCTGGCAAAGCTAATTTTGTAGTGCTAGATGTGAGTGACCAGGCCAGCACTACTAAATCAGCAGAGACCGCCAAAAAACTTGGACTAGATAAATTCTTTGCCGAAAACAAATCTGAAACCGGCACGATCGCCATTCTTGATCCGGCTACGGCTAAAGCCTTGACCAAAGAACAAAACAATGCAGATGTCGCCACTTACAAAAAACGGCTAGACGCTTTTATTGCCCAGGCCAAATAGACTGAAATTGTAGTATTTTTATTGAGTAGCTTTTAATATGTCTCAAATCCCCCAATCCACCACAGAGACTTTTGTCAAGGCTAAGTCAACTAAAAAGTGGTTGATCTATTTTGGCTTAGGTCTACTTGCACTAGTTTTGGTGTTGACAGTAGGGTCAAAAATCAGTGAGCCGATCGAACAACT
>JANNEH010000022.1:0-23572 GCA_031378405.1 Synechococcales cyanobacterium OTE_75_metabat_409 | reverse complement strand
AAGACTGTCTCGATATCAGGTCGGATTATGCAGCTTTCGATCTTTAATTACCTTAGGGGCAACGAGGGTGAAGAGTTGCTCATTCGAGTTTCTGTGGGTATGGATGGGACGTTGAAGCGGGTGCGTTGAAACTGGCATTATTTCCTATTGATTTTGCAAGTTTTGTAGGGTGGGCACTGCCCACCACAAGAATCTCAGCTACTTTTAATTGTCACTGGATTTCTTTCCTATAAACTTTGTAAGGATTTTAGGAATTCAACTAAATTTTTAAATGAGGGGCATTGATCGGCACAAATTTCCAAATCTAGCATCTCTGCTAGTTCAACATTCATATTGGTGCTATAGCGAGGCTTGCGATTTTCCCCTTTGGACAGTTCTATCAGCTTTTCTTTCGGTTGGCTGATCAGGTGAGGATTTGGTTTGGCAGAACCTTTTCCCTTTCCAATATGTTTAATTACTTCTGGGTCAGACCAAAACCAAGCCTCCATCTCTTCAATAGGGATACAAATATGTTTATTCGTTACAACAGAAGATGACGATTCCAGTTTCTCCCTTAACTCCGATTCATCATTGAGAGAGTTGTTTTCTGGATTACGATCTAAATCATGGACAATGATAAAAGCATTGTAACCGGCCTTAGACATTTCTAAAAGATGAGCTGCTAGCTTTCGCTTTAATTTACCACAACCTTTAGAACTCCAATTTTTTGTTTTAATGCTTTTATCAAGAACACGATGAATTATTTCTCGTACTACTTTATAGTCCGTTTCATCTTCAGTAATTATAGCAATTGAACAATCATTAGTCATCGAGAATCCCACTATAAATCCAGTCACCTAAGTCGCCATCTTCATTAAGATATCCAACGACTCGGTGAATTTCATCCTCACCTAGTTTTCGTACAAAAGTTCTGCCATCATCTCGATAGACAAGATTAATTCTATCTGGCTTAGTCCAAGAGACTACTTGCGGTGAATGGGTGGAAATAATCAAGTTTTCATCACTAAAGGTATATGCATCGATCTCATTCAATAGTTTTGCTAGCATTCCAGGATGAATTTGTATTTCAGGTTCTTCGATGATAATTGTAGAATTAGGTTTGAATACAACCATCTCTATAATGATTGATATAATACGAAGTGTTCCGTTAGAGAGCAATCCAATATTAATATCATCTAACAATATTGATGATACATATTCTTCTGAATCTCCTAGATAATGTCCACTAAGTACAAATTTCTTTACTGATGTTTTATTTGCAAGTCCGATTCTTTTGAAGATACTTTCGAGTTCATTTAATCCACCTTTTTTTTCAAGGTTGAGTATTTTTAGAGATAGCTCATCTGCTAAGCAATTCCCCGTATCAGTCATCCCGTCATAAGTTCTAAGAAGAGATGACTGACGTTCAAATACTTGATCTGCAGGAATGTTGCCTATCAGACGGATACCCTTCAATGTTTGAGAGATCCACTCCATTTCGACAGGCATCTGCATATTCTTCATTGAGCGGAGATTTTGCCCGAATGGACTAGTGCTTCCAATTACGACTGGATCAGTCCCCTTTTCTAAGGTTGTTAAGCCAGCTTCTGTGAACCACGGAAACTCTTGATTTTCGTCAATATATTGACAAGAATCATTCCATGAAAAATCCTTATTTTCAGAAGATTCGGAATCATCAATAGTCGGAGCAAGAAGCTCATAATGATAACTTAGCCGACGATTAGTTGGAGTTAAAACCTCGACATCTAGTATTTTGGGGATATTGCTAGCATTATTGTGGCGGATTTGACTAAATCTGATACTCTTTCTCCCTAGCGCACAGGATGAAATAGCTTCAAAACCTTCAAGAATAGCTGACTTACCAGCACCGTTTTGACCGACTAATACTGCTACCCGATCGCTTAAAGATACAGAAACCTTACCACCCAAGACATCCCAACCATCTAGGGTGAAAGACAAAAGACGAGGTTGATTTTCATTAGACAAAATACAGTCTTCCTTTTCTATGCTGGCTGACTGCCTCGATTTTACCCGATTTCAAGGGAAGAAAGTAAAAATCGTCTTAAGCCTTCTGGACGGCCAAAGCTGATGTCACTGAAATCAATACTTTTGATGACAAATCATTATCCTATTCTAATCATTATTTCAAATATGCCAGCAGTCCCTGGTATAATTGTGGGGACTTTGCAACCACAGTCTAAACTTATGAAATCATTAAACCTGTTTGAAGATGAGTCAAAAAAATAAACTCCTGGCTAAAATTTTAATAGGAGATTCAGATGGTAATATTCTGTTTGAACCATTGTGCCAATTATTAGAGTCGTTAGGTTTTGAGTTAATGATACGGGGTAGTCATCATATTTTCACTAGAGAAAACGTTCTGGAAATCCTCAATTTGCAACCTCAAAATGGAAAAGCTAAAAAATATCAAGTCAGACAAATTAGATCAGTAATTTTGCAATATCACCTAGGGGAGTAAGTTCATGCTGCATTACCAAATCAATATTTATTGGAGCCAAGAAGATCAAGTTTACCTAGCTGAAGCTCCTGAATTACCTGGTTGTATAGCTGACGGGGAAACATATCAATCTGCCTTAGAAAATGTACAAGTAATTATGCAAGAGTGGATTGATATAGCTAAGGAGTTAGATAGAAATATTCCGGTTCCGAAAACTGAATTAGTGGAAGCTTAGAAGCTTCCTGGCCGATTACCTTCGGTGCAGCAATTGGTGCTGAGCAAAGTCGTCAGCGGAGCATTGCCTATGGCAATAGATAAGCGATCGATCAACCAAAAGGTACCTGACTTGTTATTACCATCGATCTTACTCAAAAGGTAGAAATCTTTGCTGCATCGGGATTTCAGGCTAAATCTAGAAAGGTGACAGCAGACTCTGAAGATGTCAGAATATGGAGGATTACGATCCCTTATATATGTTGCTGACATTCAAATGAAGCAAAAAATCACAGACAGCCTTTTTTACGATCGACTCTATCACCCCGATCGACCCGTCATCGTCTTTGATGGCGCAATGGGTAGCAACCTGCAACTTCAAGACCTCACCGCCGCTGACTTTGGTGGCGAAAAATACGAAGGCTGCAACGAATACCTGGTCTATACCAAACCCGAATCTGTGGCCACAGTTCACCGTGCCTTCTTAGCAGCCGGAGCAGATGTGATCGAAACTGATACTTTCGGTGGGACTTCGTTGACCTTGGCTGAGTATGACTTGGCCGATCGAGCCTACGAACTCAACAAGACCGCAGCGGAACTAGCCAAAAAAGTCACCGCCGAATTTACTACCGCCGAGAAACCGCGCTTCGTCGCTGGCTCGATCGGTCCTGGCACCAAACTACCTTCGATCGGCCATATCGATTACGACACATTAGAAACGGCGTATGCCGAACAGGCTAGGGGCCTGTTGGACGGCGGAGTCGATCTCTTTTTAGTCGAAACTTGTATGGACGTGCTGCAAATTAAAGCAGCCTTGAACGGCATCGAAACTGTGTTTGCCGAAGTTGGTCGGCGGATTCCTTTAATGGTTTCAGCTACCTTTGAAGAAATGGGCACTATGTTAGCTGGTTCCGATATCACGGCGCTGGTAACAACTTTGGAGCCTTACTCGATCGATATCTTGGGTCTCAACTGTGCCACCGGTCCCGATCTGATGTCACCCCACATTAAATACTTGTGCGAAACCTCGCCCTTTATTGTTTCTTGTGTGCCCAATGCCGGTTTGCCAGAAAATATTGGTGGCCATGCTCACTACAAACTTACTCCGATCGAACTCAAGATTGCAGTGATGCGGTTTGTAGAAGACTGGGGCGTGCAAGTTATTGGTGGTTGCTGCGGTACTAGCCCCGCCCACATTCAACAACTGGCTGAGATTGCTCAAGAAGTACAGCCTAAGAAACGCGAACCGGCCTACGAGCCTGCCGCTTCTTCGTTGATGACCTCTCAAAGTTACTTCCAAGAAAACTCCTTCTTGATCGTCGGTGAAAGATTAAATGCCAGTGGTTCCAAGAAATGTCGAGATTTGCTTAACGCCGAAGATTGGGATGGCTTGGTTTCCTTGGCGCGTGCCCAGGTCAAAGAAGGAGCGCAGGTTCTAGATATCAACGTAGACTACGTTGGTCGTGATGGTGTGCGGGATATGCACGAAGTGGTTTCGCGAGTGGTAAATAGTGTCAATTTACCTTTGATGCTCGATTCTACTGAGTGGGAAAAAATGGAAGCTGGCCTGAAAGTGGCTGGTGGCAAATGCTTGATCAATTCTACTAACTTTGAAGATGGCGATGAGCGCTTCTTTAAAGTGCTGTCTCTGGCCAAAAAATACGGCGGTGGTGTGGTGATTGGGACGATCGATGAAGATGGCATGGCGCGCACTGCCGAGAAAAAGTTCGAGATTGCTCAACGGGCTTATCGAGCGGCGGTGGAATATGGCATTTCGCCCCAGGAAATTTTCTTTGATACTTTGGTGTTGCCAATTTCTACCGGCATTGAAGAAGACCGGGCTAATGCACGGGAAACGATCAAGGCCACTAAGACCATCCGGGAGACTCTACCAGGATGCCACGTTATTCTAGGGGTTTCTAACGTTTCCTTTGGTCTAAATCCTGCTTCAAGGCAGGTGCTGAACTCGGTGTTTCTCCACGAAGCGATGGCGGCGGGGATGGATGCGGCGATCGTCAGTGCCAACAAGATCTTGCCGATGGCCAAGATTTCTGCTGAACATCAGAAAGTTTGTCAGGATCTAATCTTCGATCGACGTGAATTCCAAGATACTATCTGCACCTACGATCCGCTGGGGGCTTTGACTACCATGTTCATGGGTGTCACCACCAAAAAAGATAAGGTTGCCGATGATAAGCTACCGATCGAAGCCAAGCTCAAGAATCACATCATCGATGGCGAACGATTGGGCTTAGAAGAGAACCTGAACAAAGCGATGGTCGATCATCCACCTCTGACTATTATTAATAGCTTCTTGCTCGATGGCATGAAGGTGGTGGGTGAACTGTTTGGCTCTGGCCAGATGCAGTTACCCTTTGTGCTGCAATCTGCCGAAACTATGAAAGCTGCGGTGGCTTTCCTGGAACCGCACATGGAGAAATCCGAAAGCGGTAACAATGGCAAGGGTACTTTCTTGATTGCCACAGTCAAAGGCGATGTCCACGATATCGGCAAAAACTTGGTAGATATTATCCTCTCCAATAACGGCTATCAGGTGCTGAATATCGGCATCAAACAGCCGGTGGAAAATATCCTAGAAGCCTACAAGAAGCAGCCTGTGGACTGTATCGCTATGAGCGGACTGTTGGTGAAATCTACGGCTTTCATGAAAGAAAACCTCGAAGTCTTCAACAAAAACGGCATCACTGTGCCAGTAATTCTGGGCGGTGCGGCGCTCACACCTAAGTTCGTCTACGACGACTGCCAAAAAGTTTATAAAGGCAAAGTTATCTATGGCAAAGATGCCTTCGCTGACTTGAACTTTATGGATCAGCTTATGCCCGCGAAGGCGCAGCAGCAGTGGAGTGATGATCAGGGGTTCACTGGTGAATTTTCCCAGTACAATCCTAAGCTAGAAAAAGCGATCGATAGCCAACCCAAACCCGAAAAAGCCTCAACGGAACCAGTGGTCATCGACACCAAGCGCTCTGATGATGTGGAATTGGATTTCACTAGACCTACGCCGCCTTTCTGGGGCACGCAGATCTTGCAGCCTGCGGATATCCCGATCGAAGAATTATTCTGGCACCTCGATCTCCAAGCTCTGATTGCTGGCCAATGGCAGTTCCGCAAACCCCAAGATCAAACCAAGGAAGATTACGAAGCTTTCAAAGCCGAAAAAGTCTATCCCATCTTAGAAACTTGGAAAGCCAAGCTTCAGGTCGAAGAATGGCTGCATCCTCAGCTCATCTACGGTTACTTTCCCTGTGTTGCTGAAGGCAATAGCCTCCATGTGTACGACCCAGCGGTAATCGAGCAAGGGCTAACTCCCCAAACTGCCAAACCCGCAGTCACTTGGGAATTCCCGCGCCAGCGCTCTTTAAGAAGGCTGTGCATTGCTGATTTCTTTAGGCCAATATCTGAGAATCAGTTCGATGTTTTCCCCTTACAGGCAGTCACCATGGGTGAAATAGCCACCGCCAAGGCTAAAGTACTGTTCGATGCCAACAATTACACCGAATATCTCTATTTCCACGGAATGGCGGTGCAAATGGCCGAAGCTTTAGCTGAGTGGGGTCATGCCCGAGTAAGGCGCGAGCTGGGCTATGGCAACCTAGAGCCAGATAATATCCGCGATATGCTAGCACAGCGTTACCAAGGTTCTCGTTATAGCTTTGGTTACCCAGCCTGCCCGAATGTGATGGATCAGGTGCCACAGCTCAATTTGTTGCAAGTAGAACGAATTGGCATGTCGATCGATGAAAGTGAGCAACTCTATCCAGAACAGTCCACAACGGCATTGATTGTCTATCATCCAAAAGCTAAATATTTTAGCGCGTAAAAAATCGTTTCCAATCTTTATTTGTATTAGCCTTCCATCGATCGGGAGGCTTTTTTATGACGCAAATGCGATTTCAAATCAGAATACTTCAGCCTGGAGATGTTGTCAGGCAAGGGTTACAGCAAGAATCTTAATTTTTCTGAGAAGATTTCAGGAATATCAAATGTGGGATTGTAGTCTAAATCATGCCCACAGGGACTGACCAAATAATGTGCTTAAAGCACAATAAAAATTTTGGAATGCACCGGCAACTTAGCTCAACCCAATTAATTATCTGCTGAAAAAACCGGGTAGCAACATAAAGCGGGACAAAATAATAGAAATACTGCACTTGCCCTCATCCCCCAACCCCTTCTCCCAAGCTTGGGAGAAGGGGAGTCGGAGCACCAAGCGTAGTCTCTTGCTCCCTCTCCCAAACTTGGGAGAGGGCCGGGGTGAGGGCAAGTGCAACAGTGTCCCGCTTAAAACTGGTCCCCTACGCACTTACCTAACGAATAGGCTAATGCATCGGCAAAAAGATAGTCATGGTTTCTCCTTGCTGCTGATTGGGCTTGACCACCAGTTTGCCACCTAACATTTGGAACAAATCTTTAGTCACTTGCAAACTCAAGCTTAGGTTGCCAGTCTCTGGCCGGAAAGTCAGCATTTGCCCTACGGCCTGGGTTTTGTCGGGGCAATGTTGTTCGGGATCAGCTAATTCTTCCCGCATCGATCGCACCTGGAGTTTAATCCGATCGCCCACTGGGACTACCTCTACTTCCACTTGGCTGCCAGCAGGTAAATTGCGCGTGAAATTTTCCACGAGTCCGGTTAATACTCGATCCAGAATGGTGGGATTACTGCGCACTTCTGGCAACTGTTGGGGCATGGCTACCGCTAAGTTCACCTGGCGGCGCTCAGCTTGCTTTTGCCAAATCGGTAAACTTTGTTCAAGTAAATGACTGACCGACATCGAGGTCAAATCTACTGCTGAGCCTTCGGCTAGTTCTACAGCCTGGAAGATTAGCTCCATGCGGTTGATCTGCTCGGTGCATTCTCGATCGATCGATTCTAGCCTTTTAATTACCTGCTCTTCTAACCCCGAACGGCGCAACAAGGAGCGAGTCAGGGTGCGAATGGTGGTTAAAGGGGTGCGAATTTCGTGAGTTAGCGCTTGCAACAGCTCTAGGTCGGCAGTAGATTTTGCTTCTGGCTGAACTCTAGCGGGAACAGGGGCGGCAGGAGCGGCGGCTGTGGTGGTGGGTAACTGTTGGAGCAAGATTTGGCTGAAGCGCATCACCAGTTGATAGTCTGGAGCTACCGGGGGAACTCGATCGACAATGGCATCGAGCGCGGCCAATTGATGGGTGGCGGTGAGCATTACTCTAGCTCGCAGCGACTGCCAAGCCAAATTCACATCGGCAGGATCGAAAGAAAACTGAAAGTGGGGGGCTTCGTTGCTGCTCAAGGACATGACTAAGCCAAACTGGGCAGTCAGCACCAAACAAAAGCGTTCATGTTGCAGTGGGTCAGCCGGTAGCAGTGGAATTTCCGGGGGGATAGCCACATCGGCGGCTACTGCTGTGGTGCTAGCTAGCAAGGGCTGTCCGGGATGTACTGGACTAAAGATGGCCGTGGCATATTCGCCAGCATTGAAGAGCGGCACTGGTGCGCAGAGCAATAAGCCAGCCAAATCGTTATTGCTGGGAGCAGTTTGCAAGAGGTAGCCTAGGGCATAGATGGCGCTCTGCCATTGTTGTTCGCCTTGCCGTAGAAGTAGATCGTTGCTGTGGTTTTTGTCGGGAGCTGAATCAATACCCGCCAGGGGTTCGATCGAGGTGGATTCTGACTTGGCCAAAATCTCACTCAGCGTCGGTAGTAGCCATCTTCTGACCATTGGGGTTCTTTTTAAGTCCTTTCCTTAGAGACTACCCACTTTGCACACACAACGGCAGCCCAAATAACCGAACTTACCCTCCAAAATTACTATTGGTAAACACGACAAAAAATCAGAGTGCTAACTCTGATTCCCAAGGTTAAACATTAATTTCGTCTAACATTGATATCAATTGTAGGGTGGGCACTGCCCACCACCTAAGTCTCAGAGCTTTTCGAGATTCTTAGCCGCCAGCTACTGCTGGTACGATGCTAACCTTGTCGCCATCAGCCAAGGCAGTCGCAGTGCCTTCCAAGAAGCGGATATCTTCATCATTTACATACAGATTCAAAAAGCGGCGGGGCTGACCACTGTCATCACACAACCTGGCTTTGATACCGGGGCAGCTAACGTCAAGCTGTTCGAGCAATTCAGCAACGCTGTTGCCATCACATTCGATCGTTGCCTGATTATTGGTGAAAGTTTGCAGAGTGGTCGGAACCAGAACTTTAACGGCCATGAATTATTCCCAAAAACAATGTTGATGTTAATACAAGTCTCAGACTATACCAAAACCTGTTGCCAATCCAAACGCTCCAGAGTTTGAGAGCGTTCCCAAGCCCGCTCGAAGCTTTCGATATTGGCTTCGATCGTCAGTGGCTCACCCACATAGCCTTGGATGGCTTCTTGGGTCTTGAGTCCGTTGCCAGTGATATAAACCACGGTGGTTTCGTCAGGATTGATTTTGCCAGATTCCGCTAGCTTTTTGAGCACAGCAACAGTGGTGCCACCAGCGGTTTCGGTAAAGATACCCTCGGTTTCAGCCAAGAGCTTCATACCTTCGATAATCTCAGTATCAGTAACAGAGGTAATACTGCCGTTGGTCTTTCTGGCTACTTCCAAAGCATAGATGGCATCAGCAGGGTTACCAATGGCCAGAGACTTAGCAATAGTATTTGGTTTCACTGGCACCACAAAGTCACGACCATCTTCAAATGCTTTGGCGATCGGCGAGCAACCTTCAGCTTGGGCACCACTAAATTTCACTGCTTTTTCATCCACCAAACCAAGTTTGACAAATTCTTGAAAACCTTTGTGAATCTTAGTAAACAAGGAACCAGAAGCCAGTGGAGCAACAATATGGTCTGGTAATTCCCAGCCGAGCTGTTCGGCTACTTCGTAACCCAGGGTCTTAGAACCTTCGGAGTAGTAAGGACGTAGGTTGATGTTCACAAATCCCCAGCCGTGGGTATTGGCTACTTCACAGCAAAGACGGTTTACTTGGTCGTAGTTGCCTTCCACGGCCATTACTTTCGGCCCGTAGATCACGGTACCAAGGACTTTACCAGCTTCTAGGTCGGAGGGGATAAACACGCAGCAGTCTAAACCAGCATAGGCAGCGATCGCCGCTGTGGAGTTGGCCAGGTTGCCGGTACTGGCACAAGAAACAGTAGAGAAACCAAATTCTCGGGCTTTAGAGAGGGCGATCGACACCACTCGGTCTTTAAAGCTCAAAGTAGGCATGTTGACTGCGTCGTTTTTGATGTAGAGGTTCTTCAAACCGAGGCGACGCGCCAAGCGGTTGGATTTCACTAAGGGGGTCATGCCGGTGCCCACATCGATCGGGTCGTTGGCAACAGGTAATAAGTCTTTGTAGCGCCAGATAGAGTTAGGCCCAGACTGGATGCGCTCGCGGGTGACAATGGTCTTCAAATATTCGTAGTCGTACTGAACTTCCAGTGGCCCAAAGCAGAATTCACAGATGTGGACGGGCTTTAGTTCGTACTCGGCACCACATTCTTTGCAGGCTAGTCCTTTAGCGGCGGTGGTGGAGAGGGTTGCTTGAGTCATGGGTAATACGTCTTTTTATTTTTTGGAAGATTGTTTAACCGTTGAACACATAGTAATAGCGGCTGTTTGAAACTGTCAACCAATCCCGACTAAAATAGTCGGGATTAAAATATTTCAGATGGCAGTAAGTTCTTTGCTATCCTCGATCTCGCACTACCAATCTTGGACAATATTATGATGGCTTCGGAGTTACCAGTTCCTAATGCGGCGGCGCAGCAACTTATTCGGGGGCTGGGTTTGCAGGCTCATCCCGAGGGCGGCTTTTACACAGAGACTTGGCGATCGAGCCTGATTTTGCCCCAAGGAATTTTGCCAGAAGGCTATGGGGGCGATCGATCGGCGGGGACATCTATATTATTTTTGTTGCCAACCGGTCACTGTTCGCGCTGGCATCGGGTAAAGTCGGCGGAGCTATGGTTTCATCAAGCTGGCGATCCGCTGGAGTTGGGGGTTACTGAAGATTTGGAGCAAGAGGCTGCACCGATCTTTTTGGGTCAGGATTTTTGTTTTCAATCGATCGTGCCGCCAAACTGGTGGCAACGGGCGCAGCCGGTGACTGGCGGTGCTGGCTATTCTCTAGTCGGCTGTGTGGTGGTGCCAGGATTTGACTTTGCCGATTTTGAGTTGATCGATTAGGGCATAATCAAGGAAATGATGTGATGAAATGATTTGTGGTGAATATCGATCAACATATTTATTGATCGTGCTACTGGAATCGCTAGTTAATCGATAAATATCTAGAGATTCAAAAATCAGGTTGTGGCAAATTGAGATATTCAGGGAATGCTACAGATGCGTACCAAGTAATACCGCTGTGATTCTTGGCACATCAATTTTCCCCATGCTGCCTTATGAATTCTATTCTATCGATCATCATCCTATCTGTTGTATTTGTGGGAATACCAGCACTCATCGCTGTATGTCTACGCTGGCTTTGTTATCAATATCTCCGTGGACTCAATCATGATCTGTCTCGTTGGTTAGACTTGGTGGATAGAGCCATAATTTCTGATCGATTGAGTGGAATTATCACCAAATTACATCACCGGTATGCACAGGTAAGCCTAAAAACTGATCGAGTAAATACAATCGCCTTAGTCGAAGTGGTTTATGCTAAACAGCGCATCCGTTGGCCTTTCGGCAAGATTTCTCTGGAGCGAATTGATGCCTATACCCGTGTTCTGCCCAATTTACTACTATCTTTCGGATTAATTGGCACATTCATTGGTATTACTACCAACTTAGTTTCTCTTAGCGGCATTATCAATAGTACCAGTGCCAGTGACGTTAATGAACTGGTGGCAGCGTTAAAATCACCGCTAGAGGGAATGGGTATTGCTTTTATCAGCAGTTTGGCAGCCCTATTTACGAGTGCTTTTTTGATAACCACTAACTTATTTTTAAATATCGGTACGCAAAAGAATGATCTACTCAGTGGTTTTGAGGACTATTTAGATAATATTTATCAACCTAGTTTAAATGGAGATAGTAAGCTAGATAAGACTATTGATCACATGGCCAATACATTTGATAGATTCTTAATTAGCTTTGGTGACTCAATTAAATCAGCAGTAGAGGCTGCTCTTCAGGATAAAATTCAAGAAATTTCCAACGCCTATATCAAGGTCTCCGAGATAGCAGTGCAGACCTATTCTCATTTAGATGATGCTTCAGGTAAGATTTCTCAAGGAGCTGATCGATTACAGTCCTCAGCTTTAATATTGAACCAAGCGGTCAAAGATATTCATGATAGTGAATTTGCTCAGTCTCTTTCTAAAACCACTTCAGCAATGAGGGCTACTGTCAACGAGTTTGATATTTCTAGTCAACGCTTATCCAAAACGGTGGAATCTACTGAAAAGCTATTTGAAAAATCCGGAGTTTCTTTTTCTGAAGCGATCAATAAATTGGTTAACACCCAAGATGGCTTTGTCAGCTCGATCGATAGTCTCAACCAGGCAGCAAATACAGTCAATGAAGGAACATCAGGTTTTCAATCGGCAGCGACAGAACTTCAACAAGCGGCTCAGTCCATCAAAGAAAGTGAGTTTGTCCAGTCTCTCGCTTCTGCCACTAGTGGGTTGAAAAATACTGTTGGAGAATTCCAGTCTTCTAGCAAAAATTTAGCTGAGACTATTTCAGGGATTCATAACTTCATGGATGAATCTAACAATCATTTTTCCAGCCAAATCACAGATCTCAGTGTTATCCAAAATAGCTTTGCTAGCTCTAGCGAAAACTTAAATGAAACTGTATCATCTTTACGTCATAGCTTAGAAGATTCATTCTTAAATAAAATTGAAGAAGTTTCTACTAGCTATATCGAAATAGCAAGCTTAGCTGGTAAAACTTATACAAAACTAGATAAAATCTCAGATATAATGGCTGAGAGCGCCACGGGTTTACAAAGTTCTTCACTAATTTTTAAAGAGTCAGCTCAAATTCTGGCAAGAGCTGATTTCGATCAATCCTTTAAATCTTTTACTACTGCTGCCTCTACGATGCAGGAATGTATTAATGGCTCCAATAGCCTATTCACAAAGTCGATCGCTGATTTAGCTCAGGTTCAACTTAACTTTGCCAAATCGAGTGATGGTTTAGATAAATCTGTTTCGATACTGCATCAAACACTTGGTAGCTTTATGACCGATGGAATTAAAAAAATCTCTACTAGTTACGATGGAATTACTAACCTAGCATCACAAACTTATGAGCGGTTGGACGAAGTTTTTGGCAACATGGATAGTAGCGTCAAAAATATTTACTCGTCTTCCCTGGTATTCCAGCAAACCGTCCAGTCTTTAGATTCCAACTTCCAGATCATTCAAAAAGATTTTCAGCTTTCTACTAATGATTTAAAAGAGACTTTTGGCAGCATTAATCGAGCTGTCAAAGTTTTAGAAGAAAACGGTAATCAATCTTCAGTGGTACTAGAAAAGATCGCCGATATCTCTGGTTCGCAAAAATTGATTAGCAGTCAGCAGCAATTCAGTCAACAGTATTTTAGTGATATATTGCCTAAGTTTGATAGTGTTGCTAACTCTTTCCAAGAAATATCTTTGCAAATCGCTCATAAGAATTTGGATATGGGTGATATGACCTTACAGATGTCTAAAGCTACTGACAATCTTAATAGTTATATTCAAAGCAAAGATCAGTCTAAAAATGAGATCAGAGATCGACTGAGCCAAGCAATCAATCAACTCAATAAACTCGAAGTGGTTAGCACCAGTGGTTTTGGTGGACTAAAAGAGGCGATCGAATCATCTCGAAAAAGTAGTTTTTTCGGACTTGGTAAATAATATGACATCCAAACGCCGTAGTGGCAATAGCGAAGAATTAAATATTTGGCCATCATTTACCGATCTGATGTCCAATGCTTTTATGATCAGTATGCTATTAATCTTACTACTAGTCATTAAAATACCAACTAAGAAACAAGAACAGCCTAAAAAAGCTCCACCAATCATTGAAATTCAAGATAGTGGTGCATACCGATTTTTATCAGGGAGTGCTGAGTCTCCAGCCGAAATGACCAACTACTTACAAACCAAGTTGGTTTCTCAAATTGAGGAACAGGTACGAGAAAATAAGATTGATGTCATTGAAATTATTGGTCACACTGATGCACAACCAAATGCTATCAACTCTGGTAACTTGGATAATAACATTCAAGATGTGGCTGCTAACAAACTGCCAATATCTATACTGAAAGCTAGCTCCAATGCAGATTTAGGTCTAATGAGAGCTTTGACAGTAGTGAAAATTCTCAAAAATATTCAAGCTAGCTCTAATCATTTAAAGGGGGTCAAGTTTAGAGCTTATTCTGCTGGTCAATTAATTCTTCCACGAGATGTTCAGTCTGCTGATGTACAAGATGGTCGTCGCCGTCGGATTGAAATTCGTTTTACCCGCGATGGCAAGGTTACGAAGGTAGGATAAGCCTAATTTTCTACTGGTGGATGCCACCCGACACTAACCCAACGCCGCCGTGTAGCAACAATCACTAAATTATTCATTTGCAAAGCTGTGACAGTCACTCTACCAATTTCAGTTTTCCCCAGGATCTCCGTTCCATCTGCACTCCATTCAAAATGTGATGGCCAAACATGATGGCGGGGATTAAACAGCTCAACAGCTTTTCCTGTTGTATCATCTATCGATTCAGTTATATTAGACTTGAATTCATTGCACGATCGACAGGCCAAACACAGATTGTCAAACGTTGTCTTCCCACTTTTTGCACGGGGAAAGATATGATCAAATGTCATCCGAATCCCGCTATTAGTCTCTGTTGTAATGCAATAGCAACAACGATTTCGATCATGTTCTCTAACTTGGCTGCGTAATTCAACCGCAATGTAAGATGATCCCATAACTCTATATAATTACGCCTGATTCGCTCGCCAGCGAACTAGCACTGCGGCTTGAGCCTTACGCAACATAAAGCGTTCAGACTCTTTCCTCAAAAGTTCTAACTCCTGTTGTTCTGACACAGATAATCTTCCAGCACCACTCATTTCCAGCAAATCATCGTAACGGTCTAATTCAGAATCTACTTTTGAGGCTGATGCCAATTGATGTAATGCTTCATCGCCTAAAGAGTCCAGATCTTGGAGATCAGCTTGAAACTCTGCGGGTACGTCGCCCCAATCGGGAGGACTGCCAGCTTTTAGCACAAGAGCCAGAATATCCTCGATCGATCTTTGTGTGGCTTGGGCATTTAACTCAAGTCGCTGGTAAATGTCATCTGGTATTTTTAGTGTGACAGTTGCAACCATAAAGATATTACCTTGATTTGATCGTGGCAGGTCACGAAGCTATTGACTTCCCATATTATCGCCTATGAAGTGATGTTTCATCCAAGGGTACAATAGCGGCCATTGCTAAGATTGCCCCAAACCGGTCAGCCAGCTCTTAGATCTTAATGAAATCTATCAGCATTTCAGCTACTCCTCAATCTGTGGCTAACCCTATCTTTTGCGACTATCGAATAAGATTTTTCCAGTCTTATCGATGTATGCATATTCATTTCCAATTTTTACAACAGCCAAGCCATTTTTGAAATTACTTTCGGAGCTGAAACAATATTTATCATTGCAAACTGTTACACCTGCTCTGCGATCTTTAGAGACACTTCTATAATCAAACTTTAATGGAATTACTATTTTGCCAGATCGATCGACAAAGCCCAGCTTTTTATTAGCTATGACCCAAGCTAGACCCTCATGGAATTCTGGTGCTACTAGATCAAACTTAATTGGCAATATTACTTTCCCTTGTTTATCGATATAGCCAGATTTTCCATTTTGATGAACACGAGCTAGACCTTCATGAAAGTCACCGTTACAACAACCACCCCTATTAATAAACTGGGGTGAAATTACGATTTTTCCTTTTTTATCAATATAACCCAACTTTTCATTGACCACTACCCAAGCTAAACCTTCATGAAATCCATCAGCAGCATAATCAAATTGCGGCTTAATAACTTCAACACCTTGCTTATTTATGTAACCATATTTATCTGCATCTTGAGGTTTTTGATTATTAGCGGGGCCAGAGATTCTCGCCAAACCTTCACTATAGTTTCTACCCTCACTATCAAAGACTGGCGTTGGGATGATCGCAGGATTTTGGTCTAACGTTGCTGCTTTAATGATTTTACCTGTTCGATCGATGATCCCAATCTTCATCCCAGATTCAATGTATTGAGCCTGACCATTTTTAAACGTAGAAATGAATTCGTACTGTGGTTTAATGACTATATTACCCTGTTGATCAATCACTCCATACTTACCATCTATGGCTACTCCAGCTAAACCTTCACTAAAATCACTGGCTCTAACAAATTGTGCTGGAATTACTATTGTCCCTTTTTCATTAATATAGCCGAATTTACCATCTTTAATGAATTTGAATAAATATTCACTGGTTGAATCTCGCTTGCTTACCGGCTTGACGGTATTTTGTGCTCGGGTAATCGTGGTAGGAACTTGATCACAGCCAGCACATAAAAACAGTACAATAACAAACAGTAGTAAGCATCTGGATCGAAATTTATATATTCTCATCTTAGATACTCTGTTAAAGATCAATAAACTGGCAACAGTCAACAAGATCATGATTCCGTAAAATCGGCAAAATTATCGACTGTTTTTACAATGCGCTGACCCAATGGCTTGAACAAATGTCTAAGAAGCCTGCGACTTCAAGAACCAACAAGGGTTTCAATATCAATCCATCAATAATAGCATCATTGTTTCAGATGATTGCTTTGACTTTTTAGACAGCGCCTACGTTAACTTGTAAGATTTAATGAGATAGATCATAGATTTATTCATGACAGCACTCTAAGCTAAGCACAGGTAAATCCAGTTTGATTAGTGAATTTGCATTCCCAGATCATCTGCATTCCCCCTTTTTTATTCCACATTGATATTGATTTACAGGAATCATAATTTGCCCAAAATAAGTGAGCGTTTAATTCAACAAATTGTGTTGGTGATTGTCATTGTAGCTTTGAGTATCTTCATGTTTTGGAAGTTTATTGAAAGCAACAAAATTTATCGTTTAGACTTTGCTGCCGGTGATGCTCGATCGGAGAGTTATGTACTCAGTCAGGCGATCTCCCAGGTGGTTTCCGCCAATCAACCACGTATTCAACTCAAAGTTATCCCCACTGGCGGCACCGTAGAAAATATTGGTTTACTAGAAACACACAAAGTGCAACTAGCTACAGTCCAAGCCGATGTGCCCACCGGTGAAGCCGCGCTAGCCATCGCAGTGCTATACCGAGATTTGTTTTTACTGGTGGTAAACAAAAACTCCGCCATCCATAACTTTGTAGATCTAAAAGGCAAACAAATTGGATTAGCCCCTACCAGCGGCCAGTTTCATTCTTTTTTAGAAGTAGCTAATCACTATGGTTTAACCTTGGCCGATTTGCAGTTTGTGGGCACCAATCAAAAACAAGTAAGCTTGGCCTTTCGAGAAGGGCGGATTGATGCCCTGTTTAGTGCGCGGGCACCTGGCAGCCCAGCGATTACCGAGTTTGTGCAAAAATACCAGGGGCAGATCTTGCCGATCGAGCAAGCCGAAGCCATGCGCCTGAAGTATCCAGCTTTTACTCCGGCGATCGTGCCTCAAGGAGCTTACCAAGGTAATCCAGCAATTCCCCCTCAAGATCTAAAAACTGTGGGAATAGAGCATTTATTGGTGGTCGATCGGCATATTGATAATTGGGTGGTACAAGAAATTTCGCGAATTTTAAATGAACAACGCCAGCAAATTATGGCAGCAATTCCAGCAGAGTTTGCCGATCTGAAGCCCTTGGTGGCTAAAATTAATCGGCCAAATATCACCGATGAGATTAATGTGGCCGTGCATCCGGGGGTGACGGCTTACTTCGATCGCAACAAGCCCACTTTTGTGGAAGAACATGCTGGTTTGTTAAGCCTATTAATTAGTGGTACAACTTTGGTCGGCTCGGGGTTAGTGGGTTTAAGAGTCAAGATTCTGCAAAATCAGAAGGATAAGACTGATGAATATATTAAGTTAGCGATTAGCTGCCTAAATGTTGATCATACTGATCGACAAGCGTTGCTCCAGAAACAGCAAGAACTCGATGAGATTTTCACCCAAGCAGTAGCTGCACTAATCAATGAAGAAATTTCCCAAGAGTCTTTTCGGACTTTTAATGAAGTCTATAAAGATGTAAGGGAAGCATTGGAACGCAAGATTTAATTGTCATCTCAAACAGCCCAGATTTTCTGTAAGTTTATAATTAATCCTGGTAAAACTTCTTCTCCAGAAAGCTTTACCGGATTTTTTAATACTTCAACTTCTTGACCAACTCGATAAATTTCTACCCGGCTATTTTTAGGATCTATCAACCAGCCCAGTACCGCGCCATTTGCTAAATACTCGCGCATTTTTTCTTGCAGCGGTGCTAAATTATCGGAAGCAGAGCGGAGTTCCACCACAAAATCAGGACAGATCTGAGGGAAAGTTCCTTTTTCTTCAACCGTCAGGGCATTCCAGCGAGTGCTACTCACCCACGAAGCATCAGGCGATCGAGTAGCTCCATTGGGCAAAATGAAGCCAGTGGAAGATTCAAAGGCTTCTCCTAATTGATCATTCTGCTCGCACCACTGATGCAATTGGCCAATTAAGCTAAAGTTTCTTTTGCCCGTTTCCCAGCCAGTAGGTGGATTCACAATCAATACTCCGTTGGCATCTCTTTCTAATCTCAGATCCAAATTAGCCCGAGCAAGCTCCTCAAATTGTGCAGGAGTAACTTGCAAATAGACTTCTGGGGGTAGGGCTAAAGTGAGAGTGGATCGCGGGAGAATCCCTTGATCTGGGGCGGCTAAAACCATTCCCAATTCCTCGCTGATGACAGAGCTGTTGAGCAAATTATAAATTATTAACCATAACCTCCGCCATCAGGAGTTTCAATCACAAAGACACCCCAGCTTGCATTTATATCTCCGATCAACCGGGCAAATTTTGCCGCATATTTTGGCGTTTCACATAGTGAGGAACCAAATTAGTGCTCCCTGAACCAAGATTCAGAGAGCATCATAGCAAAAAATCAATTAGGCAAAGAAGGCAGGCTGATGGCGAATGAGGTTCAAGAACTCTTCGCGAGTCTTTTGGTCATCTTGGAAAGCACCAACCATCGCACTCGTCACTGTCCAAGATCCAGGCTTCTGTACCCCGCGCATCACCATACACATATGCGAAGCCTCCATCACCACCGCTACCCCGCGAGGTTCTAGCACCTTATCTAAAGCCTCAGCCACCTGGCGCGTCAAACGCTCTTGCACCTGCAACCGCCGCGAATACATCTCGACAATCCGGGCTAGCTTGCTCAAACCCACCACCTTTTGGTTAGGGATATAAGCCACATGGGCACGACCCATAAACGGTAGCATATGGTGCTCACAGAGGCTGAAGAAAGTAATATCGCGCACCAGTACCATCTCGTTGTGCCCTTCATCAAAAATTGCCCCATTAATGATGTCATCTAACGACTGAGTATAGCCACTGGTCAAAAAGCGCATCGCTTCAGCTACTCGCTTCGGCGTTTTTAACAAACCCTCCCGATCGGGGTCTTCGCCTACGCCTTCAATAATGGTTTTTACTGCCGCCATCATAGCTTCTTGATTTTCTTCGGCTTGTTTCACTCTTGCTGGTTCGCCAGTAGCAGTAGTATTGCGATCGGGTCTTACGTTCGGTATAGTCATGGAAAATAGATAAAAAGTAGTGGTGAGATAGTCCGAGATTTTGGTAGAGATTTGGGCAAAAAGATGTTTTTTAAAAAACACCAGCACTGGGCATAATTGTCAGCTCCTCGACACAGGCGATCGCCGGAGCCGTCGCCGCGTAGAGAATTGCGGCTGCCACCGTATCGGCATCCAGCATAGCTGAGCGATCAAAATCGGCATCTACGCCCTCCCGATCCCATAGAGCGGTGTTTACCGAGCCGGGATAAATGGCCGTAACTCGAATGCCATGTACCCGTTCTTCAGCAGCTAGCGCTTTAGACAGCGCCACCAATCCAAATTTACTGACAGAGTAGGCTCCCCAGTTCGGAAAAGCCTGCTGACCAGCCACCGAGATCAGATTAATAATCGTTCCAGATTTTTGCTGACGCATGTGGGGCAGTGATCCTTGAATCACCTGCAACACACTAGAGAGATTTAGATCGATGATCCGTTGCCAATCAGTAAGAGGTGTATCCATTAAATGATTGGTGTAGGCCGTACCGGCATTGTTCACCAAAATATCTAAGGCACCTACCTCCGCGACGATTTTGGCAATACCAGGACGAACTGCCACCAGATCACCGAGGTCTAACTCATAACTACGAGCCGAAACCCCTAACTGCATAGCAGCATTGGCTACGGGTTGTAATCGATCGATTGATCGACCTAGCAATATCAGATCGATACCTGCTTTCGCAAAGGTCAGAGCAACGGCTTTGCCAATACCACTGCTCGCACCAGTAATTAACGCTGTTTTGTTCGCCATGAAGGGAAAAGGTAGACGAGGATCATTGAAAATAGCCTCGCTTACGAATTATTAAAATTTGTTAAGCATTGTTATCATAACACAGCCTAATTAGACTCCTCGCCCAAGAACATACCCATCCGACGGAATTTTTGGTAGCGCAGCTCTTGTAACTCAGTAGATTCGAGTTTTTCTAGCTCTTGCAGATTGGCAATCAAAGCTTCGCGCAAAATTTCAGCCGCCTTTACCGAGTTAGCATGGGCACCGCCCCAAGGTTCGGGTAGAATTTCATCTAAAATCCCCAGTCCTTTCAAGTCTGGTGCGGTAATTCGCAGTGCTTCCGCAGCTTGGGGGGCTTTTTTAGCATCTTTCCACAAAATGGCTGCACAGGCTTCGGGGGTGGCAACTGTATAGACTGAGTGTTCTAGCATCAGTAGTCGATCGCCGACTCCAATTCCCAATGCCCCACCCGAGCCACCTTCGCCAATTACCGTACAAATAATCGGCACCGACAGCAAAAACATCTCCCGCAAATTGTAGGCGATCGCTTCACCTTGACCCAATTCCTCGGCTTCCAAACCAGCCCAGGCTCCGGGAGTATCAATAAAAGTTAAAATCGGCATTCCAAACCGATCGGCATGTTCCATCAGACGCATTGCTTTGCGATAGCCACTGGGGGCAGCCATGCCAAAGTTTCTGGCTACGTTATCTTTGGTATCCCGACCTTTTTGGTGGCCGAGCATTACTACTGGCCTGCCGTTGAGCCGCGCTACACCCCCAATCAAGGCCGGATCATCTTTACCGCCTCGATCGCCATGTAGTTCTACCCATTCATCGGCGATCGCTTGAATATAATCTAGAGTACTCGGTCGGCGCGGATGGCGAGCGAGCTGCAATCGCTGAGAAGGCGAAAGATTGCTAAAAATTTCTTCTTGCAGTTGCACGTATTTGGTTTCTAACTGCTCAATTTGACTAGAAACATCGACGTTGTTTTCTTCAGCAAGTTCACGAATTTGCTGAATCCGTTGCTGGAGGTCAAACAACGGCTTTTCAAAATCCAAGAGAAGGGGTTTGCGATCGACTGTCATAGTAAAGTGAAGAAACGGAAAGATTAATTAGCCTCTTTAATTAGCCACTGATGAGGGACAGCAGAGGCCGAAAACCGTGCTTGAAGGAAGCTTGACCGATTTGCTCCATCTTGGCCACGGTGATTTGATTGCGACCCCAAGAAAAATTAGTGTGCCACTTTTCAAACTCCAAAATCATCGATTCGGCAAAGCAAGCAAAGAGTTGCCGTGCCGGTACATCCATATTGACAATGCTCATGATTTTCCAGTCAATATCGAGAGAATGCTCTACAATACCGCCGTTCATCACATGAATATTGGGGTGAGACACCTTGCTACCCAAATTTTTGGGATAGCCACCGTCGATCAACAAACAGGGCTGCTTAAACTTATCGGGTTCAATTTCCATGCCTTTGGGCATACTGGCGACCCATACCACCACATCTGCTTCAGCTAAAGCCGCAGACATTTCCATGATTTGGCCACCACCCAAATCTTGTTGCAGATTTTGTAACCGTTCTTGGTTTCTGGCCACCAACAATAGTTCGGAGACGTTTGTTTTAGCCTGTAACCAGCGACAGACGGCACTACCAATATCGCCAGTAGCTCCAATTACTGCTACTTTAGACTGGTGCAAATCAATGCCCAACTGTTGTGCCCCTTGTTCGACCTGCTGGCAAATAATATAGGCGGTATGGGTATTGCCAGTAGTAAAGCGCTCAAAGTCTAGCTCGATATTGCGGACTTGACGGTTGTTGCTGAGGTCAAACTCCTCAAAAATAATTGAGGAAAAGCCCCCCAGAGCCGTAATAGTAATGCCTTGTTTCTGAGCATGTGCCATGGCATTTAAAATCTTGCGAATGGCTGCCTTGATGCGGCGGGTGGCCAACATTTCTGGCAAGAAACAAGATTCCACATAGTAGCCCTCAATTTTCTGGCCGGTAGCACTGGTGACAGTAATTCGATCGACCGTTTGAGGCGGGGCGCTGCACCAGAAGTCTAACCCCTGGTCGGCGTATTCTGGATACCCTAAGTCCTTGGCTACGGCTTTAGCGTGTTCTAAACTAGTGAGATGACCGATGAGACCGAACATGGGCAATGTACTTTAGCGGTGGGTGGTGGGAGCAGTCGATGTGGGGCGCTAAGCTCCTACCAAGCCATAAGCAGACATCCGCATGATTTCGGCGGTGTTGAAGCCAATATTGCTCAGTGCTTCGCCATAGGCGATCATAAAATCTTCGATCAGGGCTTCTTTTTCCATCCCTAATATCTTGGCATCGGCGGCTACTGCGTTGAGCATTTTCCAGACGATCGGCAGATTTTGCTTGTTAGCTTCTTGCAGCTCGGCCTTGGATGCTGCGAAGTTGGCGCTGAGCCACTTTTCACCAAAGTTAAGATGTAGGTATTCGTCTTTTACCACGCCTTCGGTGATTTTGCGGGCAAAATCATCGGCGACTGGAATGTATATCTGGTAAGCAGAGATGGCAAAGCACTCGATGATTAATGATTGAATTAACAAACAAGTGACTGTTTGGCTTGCTGCTGCTGCCGTTTGAAAGTTTTGGTGCAAGATAGCAAAGAATTCTTTGGCAAAAGGCAGATCTGCTGTCACGCTTAGGTTTCTGGCGCAGGCTTCAAAGCCCTTTTTGTGCTTTAGCTCCATTTTGGAGAGTTTGATTAGCTCTTCCTGGCTCTCGGGCAACATTCCAGACAACCTAACATAGTTGTCGTGAGCTTCATCTTCGCCCTCAATAACAATGGCGTTGATTCGACTGTATGCGTCTTTGTAAGCTTCACTATGAAAGTCAAGTTCTTCTGCGATGGTTGCCGTCTGCAACATGGGTTCTGTTTCTCCTTAGGCTGCGGTGATTTAGTGCCGAGGTATCTTGCTGAATGAGAGGTTGGACTCCGCCGGAATCGCGTTGCCTTCGGCCATTCATCAAACTTAGCACTAAATCGAGATATTTCTTAATGCTTGAGCCTTAACATCTTAGCAGAAGAGGGAAATCCCCGGAGAAGTATAAGAAGTTTTCTGAGTAGGCTATATTCTTTTCTATGAGTCGAAAAAACCTGCCAACTTTGGGGCTGTTGACCATTGGTGCCGCCATCATGCTGCTGCCGGTGGTAATTGTGTTGGTGACTTCTTTTACTACGGCTGAAACGGTCAGTACTGGCTGGCATTGGCCACAGGTCTGGACATTGGCCAACTATCGATCGGCTTGGGAGCAAGGTAATTTTCTGCGGGCTTTTGCCAACTCGGCAGGGGTGGC